>NZ_JAFLRJ010000438.1 GCF_017315755.1 Streptomyces beijiangensis | reverse complement strand
CCGCGGGCACGCCCAGGGAGAGGGCGAGGGGGATGCCCGACATGGCGATCGCGATCGCCCTGCCCTGGAGATGGGCGGGGGCCAGCCGCCGTGCGTACCCGGCGAGCAGGGCCCAGGCGAGGCCCGCGGCCACTCCGGCGACGAAACGGGCCGCCATCGTGAGGGCGTAGTCGGAGGAGAGCGCCGTCACCGTGTTGGCGACGGCGAATCCCGCCATCGAGGTGAGGAGCAGGCGCTTGCGGCGCCAGCCCGCGGTGAGGGCGGAGAGCGGGATCGCGGTGAGGGCGGTGCCGATCGCGTAGACCGTCACCGTCTGGCCGGTCGCGGACTCGCTGACGTGGAGGTCGGCGCTCATCGCGGGCAGCAGGCCTGCGGGGAGCGTCTCGGTGAGGCTGGTGATGAAGACGGCGGTGGCCAGGGCGAGGAGGGCGGGGA
>NZ_JAFLRJ010000437.1 GCF_017315755.1 Streptomyces beijiangensis | reverse complement strand
CGCCGTCAGCTTGCCCTTCGCATGCTGCGCCTCGGTGGCACGCTCGCTCGGGCCACGGCGGGCCTGCTCACGCAGGGCAAGGAGCTCGGCCACGCGCCCGCGGGCGTCGGTGGGCTCGCCCCCTGAATTTGAAGCCTCGTCCACAACGGTCATGTATCGACCCTACGAAGCCCACCAAGAAAACACGCAGTGGGCTTCGTACAGTCTCCGGGCCGTTTTCCTGGTGGGGCCGGACAGAAGCCCCCGGCAGTGCAGCTGAAGTGCCAGCTCAGGGGTGTGCGGGATTGTGGGGGTCCCACAAGGCGGTGGATGAGAGACGCCTCACAGCGGGAACGGGTTCAGGCGAGGGTGACGGTTGCCTTGTGGGTGGCGCCGAGGGTGCCGGGGGTGATCCGCAGGGTGAGGGAGGAGCCGGTGGAGACCGTCTGGACCGTGGAGTCCTTGGCGGTCACGGCGGAGACCGGGCGGTTCCAGGTGACGTCGATCGTCGCCGACTGGCGCATGGGGTCGGAGACGCAGATCGTCGCCGTACCGCCGCTCTCGCGGATCATGACGGCGGCCGGGGCGCTCGCGGTGACCGTGCCGACCGTTCCCGCGAACCAGAAGTTGATGCCGGTGAAGCCGAGTGAGGGGACCGCGACCCCCTGCTGGTTGTCGGTGTTGGCCAGGGTCGTCAGCCAGGTGGTGTCGGCGGCGCGGGCCGCCGTGGCCGCGGTCGTCGCGCCGGGCATGAGGAGGTAGGAGTACGTGGCGTCCGTCGGGTCGGTGCCGTGGTCGAACCAGAGCGTGAGGTAGCGGCGCGTGATCGCGTCCGTCGTACCGCCCGAGTTGATGTCCGACCAGGCTCCGGTCCGGGCCGCGCGCAGCGCCTTGACGGTCGCCCCGCCGGGGAAGACATAGCCGGCGTGGCCCGCGATCTGGGCCCACTTGGCGCCCGTGAGGGTGGCGTTCCAGCCCAGCGCCGTGGACTGGGCGGTGCCGTCGACCGTGAAGGCGTGGACGCCGGCCGCGCCGAGGTTGCGGTTGTCGACCACCGTCTCCACGCCGGTGGCGTCCCGGCCGCGGATCCCCGCGCCGAGGCAGACGACCGCGTCGTCGAGGAAAAACCACGACTTCTTGGCGACGAGGGTGGAGGAGAGGCCCTTCAGGTACTGGCCGACGGCCGCGTACGTACCGTCGCTCGCCCCGCCGACCCACTTCACATCGGGCCGGGCAGCGCCCCAGGTGCCGCCTGCGCCGTCCGCGAGCACCTTCTTGGACGCGGTGGTGCCGGGGAGGCGGTAGGGGTCCACGGTGGGCCAGAAACTGTCGCTGTACTGGCCGTTGGCGAAGTCCTTGCCCCACCAGTAGAGCATTCCCGAACTGCTGTGCCAGCCGCGAACGTTCTCGCCGTTGCCGTTCTCGTAGTACGTGATCCGGCCGGACGCCATCGCCACGTTCGCCGCCCAGCCGGGGCGGCGGTGCACGGCCCGGTCCATGCCGGGGAAGAGGTGGTGGGCGGTCGGTTCGGCGGCCACGGCCGCCGTGCCGTTCTGGACGGCGGCCAGGCGGGCAGCCGCGGCGACCCCGAGGGCGGGGTCGGTGAGGATCGGGACGTAGTAGTCGCGGGCGATCCAGCCCTTGACCATCGACTGCCAGCGGGCGGACTCCGCGGCCGAGGCGCTCTGCGCGAGCAGGGCGACGCAGGCGATGATCGCGTGGCCGCGGCCGTGGTCGTCCTGGAGGAGCCTGCGGGTGTCCGTGGTCTGCACCCCGCGGCTGACCGCCCGGCCGGAGACGCTGTCCATCGCCAGGCCGTTGAAGAGGAAGGGCGCGTACGCCTTCTCGACCGAGTCCAGGATGACCTGACGGCCCGAGTCGGTGACCTCCCAGCTGGAGCCCTTGAGGAGGGAGAAGAGGAGGGAGAGGCCGCCGAGCATCACCGAGCCGTAGGAGCCCGCGTAGGGGACGACGGTGTGCTGGACGAAGGAGCCGTCGGCGTAGAGGCCGTCGCCGGTCGTCACGTAGGGGAAGACGGGCGAGAGTGCGTCGCGGGCCGTGGCGATCTTGGCGGGGGTCTTGGCGACCACCCCGCGCAGGGCGATGACCCGGCAGAGGTCGACGCGGTTGGCGCCGGTGGAGGTGCCCGAGTAGGTGGCGACGGCGCTGTCGGGGACGAAGCGGTCGACGGCGGCGGCGTAGTCCGCGATACGGGTGGCGCCGAGGCTGTCGTACAGGAAGACGCAGATGTCCAGGAGCGCCTGGGGTATGCCGATCTGCCAGTTGTACCAATTGCCGTACGTGGCCTGGGTGTTGTTGTAGCGCTCGGCGTGGAGGTGGTCGAGGCCCGCGAGGATCTCGGTCAGCAGCGCGGCGTTCCCTGTGAGTCCGGTGCCGGGCTGGGACCAGGCTTCGGCGAGGGTGCGCAGCCGGGAGAAGCTGGTGCCGAGAGCCGCGGAGTAGCCGTAGGAGGCGGTGTCGGTGTTCGGGTCCGGGTCCGCGTAGTCGAGGTCCGGCCAGAGGGAGCCGCTCGCGACGGCCATGGTGGAGCGGAGGGTGGCCGCCGTGGCGCCGAGGGCGGAGAGCTTGCTCTTGTACGGCTCGGCCGCCGCGTCGAAACCGGTGCCGAGCATCAGATCGCGCCACCTGAGACGGAGAGTGTCGTACGCGTCCGCCGCCATGGCGTGACCTGCGGCTCCACCGAGGACCGGGACGGCGATCGCGGTGGCGGCAAAGGCGCGCAGGAGGCCGCGCCGGGAGAGGAACATGGGGGGAACCACGGAGGACATGGGGGCGAAACCTCCGGAGAGAGGGGTGCGTCATTGCACTCAGGGCCACTCGCAGCACGAGTGATCGGTTTCTAACACGTACGAACAGACGCCAGCAATGGCTTGAACACTTCCTGCCGAAAATGATTGTTCAGACAAAAACGTTCACTAACGATCGTCGGAGTACTACACTCCAGCTCAGCCCGGTGACGAATGAGGGGACCGGATCACGTGCATGCCGAAGAGAGGCACCAGGCGATACTGCGCCGCTTGCGCGAGCGCGGCTCGCTGCGAGTGACCGATTTCGCCGAGGAGTTGGGGGTTTCGCCCGTTACGGTCCGCCGTGACGTCGAGACCCTCGCCGAGCGCGGTCTTGTGGCCCGCGTCCACGGCGGGGCCGTGAGTCCCGAGACGCGTGCGGAGACCGCGGGTACGGGTACGGGCGCAGGCCCGAGTGCCGACACCGGACCCGCGCCGACCGTGCCCGCACCCCGCGCCGCTGCCACGGAGCGGGTGTTCGGCATGATCGTGCCGGCCGCCGACTACTACTACCCGGAAGTGATCAAGGGCGCCCGCGAGGCGGCCGGTTCACGCGGCATCCGGCTGGTGCTCGGGATCTCCCAGTACTCCCCCGCCGAGGAACAGGTGCAGGCCAGGCAGATGCTGGCCGACGGCATCGACGGGCTGCTGATCACCCCGTGCGGGACCGCTGACGACCAGCACTGGCTGGCCGAACTCCCCATCCCCTTCACTCTGGTGGAGCGGCGCCCCGAGAACGACATCTCGGGCGCGGAACGGGCCGTCACGGACCACGTCTACGGTGCCCGCCTCGCGGTGCGCCATCTCGCGGAGGCCGGGCGCCGGAAGATCGCCCTGCTGCTGCGCGAGGACAGCCCGCACGGACCGCTGGTCGCCGAGGGATACGCGGGCGGTCTGCGGGCGGCGGGCCTCACCGCGCCCACCGCCATCAGCTTCCGCATCCCGTCCCCCTCCGCGATGGCCGAACGCGACCGGAGGATCGACGAGTTCATCGACGCGGTCACCGAAGGCCGGGTCGACGCCGTGCTCGTACACAACGATCACGATGCGATCGTGCTGCTGCAGCGGCTGCGCTCACGCGGGCTGACCGTCCCCGGAGATCTGGCGATCGTCGCGTACGACGACGAGGTGGCCGCACTCGCGGACATCCCACTGACCGCCGTGGCCCCGCCCAAGCACGCGGTGGGCGCGGCAGCCGTGGACCTCCTGGACCGGCGCGTCACCGACCCCGGCCGCCCCAAGCACCGGCTCGCCATACTGCCCGAACTCCACATCCGGGACTCCAGCACCTAGCACCACGCACCCGTACCTTCCGCACCGGAGAAGCCCTCATGTTCCAGATATCCCCCGAGGGTTTCTCCCTCGAAGGCCGTCCCCTGCGCCTGCTGTCCGGCGCGCTGCACTACTTCCGGACCCTCCCCGAGCAGTGGCCGCACCGGCTGCACCAGCTGCGGGCGATGGGGCTCAACACCGTGGAGACGTACGTCCCGTGGAATCTCCACGAGCCTCGCCCGGGGACGTACGACTTCGAGGGTCTGGCCGACCTCGACGCGTTCCTGCACGCCACCGCCGAGGCCGGGCTGCACGCGATCGTCCGGCCCTCGCCGTACATCTGCGCCGAGTGGGAGAACGGCGGACTGCCGTGGTGGCTCAACGCCGACCGGGAGGTGCGGGCGGTGCGCTGCCAGGACCCGGCCTATCTGGCGCATGTGGAGCGCTGGTACGACCGGCTGATGCCGGTGATCGCACCGCATCAGGTCACCCGCGGCGGCAATGTGCTGATGGTGCAGATCGAGAACGAGTACGGGTCGTACGGCACCGACACCGGCTATCTGGAGCACCTCGCGGCAGCCATGACGGCACGCGGGATCGACGTCCCGCTCTTCACCTCTGACGGGCCCGAGGACTTCTTCCTCACCGGCGGCACGGTCCCGGGGCACCTGGCGACCGTCAACTTCGGCAGCCGCGCCACGGAGGCGTTCGCCGAGCTCAAACGCTTCCGGCCGCAGGACCCGGCGATGTGCATGGAGTTCTGGTGCGGCTGGTTCGACCACTGGGGCGACGGGCACACCGTCCGCGACCCGAAGGACGCGGCCGCCGCCCTCGCCGAGATGGTGGACGCCGGCGCCTCGGTGAACATCTACATGGCGCACGGGGGCACCAACTTCGGGACCTGGGCGGGCGCCAACACCAAGAACCCGGCCACCGGCGAGGTCTACCTCCCCGATGTGACGTCGTACGACTACGACGCACCCGTCGACGAGCGCGGCGGGACCACCGAGAAGTTCCGGGCGTTCCGCGAGGTCCTGGAACAGCTCGCCGACGGACCGCTGCCGGATCCGGCGCCGATGCCCGCGCTGCTGCCCGCGGGGAGGGTCGAACTCTCCGAATCCGTCCGGCTCTTCGATGTGCTTGACGGCCCGGACCATCTGGCGACCCCCACCGTCGCCTCACCCGTCCCGCTCACCTTCGAGGAGCTGGGGATCGAACACGGCCTGGTCCTGTACGGGACGGACATCCCTGGGCCGCGCAAGGCCTATCCGCTCTCCGTGCAGGGTCTTGCCGACCGGGCCCATGTCTTCGTGGACGGCGAGCTCAGGGGGGTCATCGAGCGGGACTCCGACGATCCCTGGCCCGAGATCGCCGTAGACGGTGCGCGCACGCGCGTCGAGCTGCTGGTCGAGTCGATGGGCCGGGTCAACTACGGCACGGCGGTCGGCGAGCACAAGGGCGTGTCCCGGGTGCTGCACACCCAGCAGATGCTGCACAACTGGACGGCGCGGCCCGTCCCGCTGGGCAACGGGACCCCTGAGGGCCTGCCGTGGGGGACGGCCACGGCCGGTCCAGGACCGGTCTTCCACCGGGGCTTCCTGGACGCCGGGGAGCCCGCTGACGGCTATCTCGCGCTGCCCGGCTGGACCAAGGGCTACGTCTGGGTCAACGGCTTCTGCCTGGGCCGCTACTGGGAGCGGGGCCCGCAGCGGACGCTCTATGTGCCGTGGCCGCTGCTGCGCGCGGGGCGCAACGAGATCGTTGTCCTGGAGCTGGACGGATGCGCGGAACCGGTCGTCGAGGTGCGCGATTCGCCCGACTTGGGCTGATTCAGCAGGCGTTGGCCATCTGACGGATGTGCGGGGTTGTGCGTTTCGCTTGAAACGCGCAACCGAACAGATCGAAACCGTTCCGAGACGATCGATTGTCTCTTTGCTATTGACTCTGATCGTTCTTGGTCGAAAGATGACGTCAACTCGCCTCGTCAGCAGGTCTTCTCGTAGGAGTCAGAGCAATGAAGCCCACCTCCCGTAAGTCCTCCATAGCCCTTGCGGCCGCTGTGGCCTCCTTGGCCGTCCTCGCCACCGCCTGCGGTGGAAGCGACGACTCCGGCAAGAGCAGTGGGACCGGCACAGCCGCCGAGCCGGTCAAGATCTCCTACTGGTCCTGGATGCCCGGCACCAAGGACATGACCGCGGAGTTCAACAAGACCCACAAGAACATCCAGGTCACCTACTCCGAAATCCCGGCCGGGCTGGCCGGCGGCTACGACAAGCTCGGCAAGGCCGTCAAGGCGGGCAATGCCCCCGACGTCGTCAACGCCGAGTACCAGGCGCTCCCCGACCTGGTCACGCAGGGCCTGCTCAAGGACTCGTCCGCGGAGCTCGGCGACACCGTCAAGAGCTACTCCCCCGAGGCCGTCCAGTCCCTGGTGACGCTCGGCGGGAAGACCTGGGCGGCCCCCTACGACGTGGGCCCCCAGACGCTCTACTACCGCACCGACCTCTTCAAGAAGTACGGCGTCGAGGTCCCCAAGACCTGGGACGACTTCAAGACCGCCGCCGAGAAGGTCAAGTCGGCCTCCAAGGGCAAGGCCCGGATGACGTCCTTCTGGGGCGACGACACCGCCACCTGGGCGGGCCTCGTCCAGCAGGCCGGCGGCAAGTGGTACGCCTCCGAGGGCGACTCCTGGAAGGTGGACATCGCCAGTCCCGAAACCAAGAAGGTCGCGGACTACTGGAAGGACCTGGTCACGAGCGACCTGGTCTACAACGACGTCTCCTGGAGCCCGGAGTCGACGAAGAAGTACACCGACGGCAGCGCCGTCGCCTACCTCGGCGCGGCCTGGAGCGCGGGCGGCCTGAAGACCTCGTACCCCAAGCAGGCCGGCAACTGGGCCGAGGCCCCGCTGCCCAACTGGGGCACCGCCTCCACCGGCTCCGCCGGCGGCTCGTCCTTCGCCATCACCAAGGACTCCAAGAAGGCCGCCGCGGCAGCCGAGTTCATCAAGTGGGCGACCACCGACAAGGCCGCCGTCAAGGCCCGCCTCGCGGCCGGGACCTCCAGCGGCCTGCCCGCCAACGAGGACCTGCGCGCCACCGCCAAGGGCACCTTCGACGCGAAGTTCTACGGCGGCCAGGACATCTACGCCCTCGCCGGCGACCAGGTGAAGACCATCCCGACCGGCTGGGTCTGGAGCCCGACCCACAACTCCACCTCGGTGTCGCTGACCGCCGCGCTCGGCAAGGTCAAGGCGACCGGCGACTTCTGGTCCGCCTTCCAGGCCGGTCAGAAGGCCGCCGAGAAGAGCATCACCGACCGCGGTCTCAAGCTCGCGAAGTAGTCCTCCGCAACAGTTCTCCGCATCAGTTCTCCGGCCGGGGCGGCCTGATCCCGCCCCGGCCGGAACCCTCTTCCCGTACGGACCAAAGGAGCCTCCGGTGTCATCACGGCTCGGCCGGGGTCAGCGCAGCACACCCGCTCTGTTCATCGCCCCCTTCTTCCTTCTCTTCATCGCCGTGATGATCGTTCCGATCGGTTACGCGATCTGGATGAGCCTCTTCCGCGAGGAGTCCTCCGGGCTCGGCTTCGGCGGCTCCCACACGGTCTTCACCGGACTGGGCAACTACACCCGCGCGCTGGGCGACTCGGTCTTCCGCGACAGCTTCCTGCACGTCGCCCTGTACTGCCTCGTCTACATCCCGCTGATGGTCGGCGGCGCCCTCGCGCTCGCCCTCCTGGTGGACTCCGCGATGGCCAGAGCGAAGAAGTTCTTCCAGCTGGCGTACTTCCTGCCGCACGCCGTGCCGGGAATGATCGCCGCGATCATCTGGGTCTACCTCTATACGCCGAGCCTCAGCCCGATCACCCAGTTCCTGAAAACCTTCGGCACGAGCTGGGACTTCCTCGGCAACGACGCCGTCCTCTTCTCCATGGCCAACGCCGCCGCCTGGCAGTGGATCGGCTACAACATGGTGATCTTCTACGCCGCCCTGCAGGCCGTCCCGCGCGAGACGCTGGAGGCCGCCCTGGTGGACGGCGCCGGTCACTTCCGTACAGCGGTCGCCGTGAAGCTCCCGATGATCCGCTCCTCGGTCGTGCTGACCATGCTCTTCACCGCCGTCGGCGCCATCCAGCTCTTCACCGAGCCCGAGATCCTGCGCGCCAAGGCGCCCTCGCTGGCCCCCGAGTGGTCGCCGACCATGTACATCTACCAGGCCGCCTTCTCCAAGCACGACTACGGAACGGCCGCCGCCGCCTCCCTGATGCTGGCCGTGCTCGGAGCACTGCTCTCCTTTGTGATCACCAAGTTCGGCAACCGCTGGAAGGAGGCGTAGAGCATGAGCAGCACCGACACCAGGACCCGCAGCGCCGCTTCCGGCGCCGTGGAGAAGGACCCGCAGCCGTCCGTCCGGGCGACCAGGTCCCGTACGACCCGCAGCGGCGGTGGCGCCACCGCGACCTCCTTCTCCTCCAGGGCCGCGGTCAACACCGTCCTCGTCATCATGGCGCTCTACACGCTGATGCCGCTGACCTGGCTGCTCTTCGCCGCCACCAAGGACAACAGCGACCTCTTCGCCCACCCCGGCTTCGAGCTCGGAGACTTCAACCTCTTCTCCAACCTCGACCGCCTGTTCTCCTACGACCACGGCATCTTCGCCACCTGGCTCGGCAACAGCATGCTGTACTCGGTCGTCGGCGCGGCTGCTTCGGCCTTCATCAGCCTGCTGGCCGGCTACGCCTTCGACAAGTACGTCTTCCCGCTGAAGAACAAGCTGTACGCGGTCGTCCTGCTGGGCATCCTCGTCCCCAGCACCGTCGTCTCGCTGCCGATGTATCTGATGGCGTCCAAGGTCGGCCTGGTCAACACCTACTGGGCCGTCCTGATCCCCGGCCTCGTCAACCCCTTCGGCGTCTACCTCGCCCGGGTCTTCTCCGAGGGCTACGTCCCCGGCGAGACCCTGGAGGCCGCCCGGATGGACGGCGCGAGCGAGATCCGGCTCTTCCGCTCCATCTCGCTCCCGATGATGGCCCCCGCCTTCATGACGATCTTCCTGTTCTCTTTCACCGGCAGCTGGAACAACTTCTTCCTGCCGCTGGTGATGCTGAACGACAGCTCGAAGTACCCGGTCACCCTGGGCATCTACAACTGGAACCAGACGGTCTCCCAGTACCCCGAGTTCTACCAACTGGTGATCACGGGTTCGCTGATCTCGGTCATCCCGCTCGCCATCGCCTTCCTCGGCCTGCAGCGCTACTGGCGCTCCGGCCTCACCGCCGGAGCCGTCAAGTGACCACCGCGCATGTCCCGGCCTCCCGCCGTCGCCCCCGCACGATCCTGGCGATGGAGGCCCCGGTCAGGGACGCGCTCTTCGACCAGGAGGCCTACGCACGGCTGGCCGAGGTGGCGGACGCCGACCCCTCACTGGTCGTACGGGACTTCGCCGATCCCGCGCACACGGCCCGCCTCGCCGGGGCCGAGGTCCTGTTCAGCGGCTGGGGCTGCCCGCAGCTGACCGCCGCGGCCCTGGACCGGATGCCGGAGCTGCGCGCGGTCGTGCACGCGGCGGGCTCGGTCAAGCACCACATCACCGACGCCTGCTGGGAGCGGGGCATCGTGGTCTCGTCGGCCGCCGGGGTGAACGCGCTCCCGGTCGCCGAGTACACCGTCTCCGCGATCCTCTTCGCCGGGAAGCGGGTCCTGCCGGCCGCTGCCGCGTACCGCACCAAGCGGGCCTGGATCAGCCCGATCGACGTGATCGGGACCGGCGGCAACTTCCGCCGTACGGTCGGCGTCGTCGGCGCCTCGCGCATCGGGCGGCGCGTGATCGAGCTGCTGCGCCCCTTCGATCTGCGGGTGCTCGTCCACGACCCGTATCTGGACCCGGCGGAGGCGCGGGCGCTGGGCGCAGAGCCGGTGTCGCTGGACACGCTCGCCCTGTCGAGCGACGTCGTCACCGTGCACGCGCCCGAACTCCCCGAGACCCGCCACCTGTTCGACCGTGCGCGGCTGGCGCTGCTGCGGGACGGGGCCACGCTCGTCAATACGGCGCGTGGCTCGCTGGTGGACACGGACGCGCTGACCGACGAGCTGGTCGCGGGCCGGCTGCAGGCCGTCCTGGACGTCACGGACCCGGAGATCCTCCCGGCCGACTCCCCACTGTTCGATCTGGAGAACTGCCTGCTCACCCCGCACATCGCGGGCTCGCTCGGCAATGAGCTCGGCCGGATGACCCACCATGCGCTGGACGAGCTGGAGCGGTACGCCGCCGGGCTGCCCTTCGCCGATCCGGTACGGGCCGAAGCGCTCGCCCACTCGGCCTGACTGGAGTCACGAAGCCCGATGATCGTCCCCCGCCCCGCTCACTTCGCCCTGACCCAGGGCGAGTTCACGCTCACCGCCGACACTCCGGTCCTCGCCGACCCGCCGCTTGAGCGGGCCGCCCGTCTGCTGCGTGCCGCGCTCGCGCCCTCGCTGGGGGCGCCGCCGCCGGACCGGGGCGCGGGACCCGCGATCCGGTTCCGCACCGACCCGGGGCTCGGGGACGAGGCGTACCGCCTCACGGTCGTGTACGGCGGTGTGTTCATCGAGGCGTCGGGGCACGCCGGGGCTTTCTACGCCGTCCAGACGCTGCTCCAGCTGCTGCCCGCGCAGGTGCACCGGACTGCTGTCGCCGCGCCGGGCCCGCTGGAACTGCCGTGCGCGACGGTGGCGGACGAACCGCGGTTCGGTTGGCGGGGGACGCTGATCGATGTGGCGCGGCGCTTCCTGCCGAAGCGTGAACTGCTGCGCTACATCGACCTGTTGGCGCTGCACAAGCTGAACGTGCTGCATCTTCACCTGACCGACGACCAGGGCTGGCGCATCGAGATCAAGCGCTGTCCGCGGCTGACGGAGGTCGGGTCGTGGCGGCGCGAGTCGACGGTCGGCTCGTCGAAGCACGGGCTCCTCGACGGGCGTCCGCACGGGGGTTTCTACACCCAGGACGACATCCGGGAGATCGTCGCCTACGCGGCGGAGCGGGCGATCACCGTCGTACCGGAAATCGACCTGCCGGGGCACACACAGGCGGCGATCGCGGCGTACCCGGAACTGGGAAATACGGGGCGCCCGGTCGAGGTCGGCACGGCGTGGGGGCCCGCCGAGCACGTCCTGAACGCCGAGGACTCCACCGTCGAGTTCTTCAAGGGGGTGTACGAGGAGGTGCTCGATCTCTTCCCCTCGCGGTATGTGTGCGTGGGCGGGGACGAGTGCGTGCAGACGGAGTGGCGGGAGAGCCCGCGGGTCCAGGAGCGGATGCGGGAGCTGGGGCTCGACGGCGAGGACGCGCTGCAGAGCTGGTACATCCGGCAGTTCGACACGTTCCTGACGGAGCGCGGGCGGAAACTGCTGGGCTGGGACGAGATCCTGGCGGGCGGGCTCGCGGAGGGTGCGACGGTGATGTCGTGGCGGGGGATGCAGGGGGCGGTGGCGGCCGCGAAGGGCGGCAACGACGTCGTGGCGTGCCCGCTGACGGACGTCTACTTCGACTTCCGGCAGTCCGAGCACCCCGATGAGCCGATTCCGGTGGGGTGCGCGACGACGGTCGAGGACGCGTACGCCTTCGAGCCGGTGCCGTCCGGGCTGACGCCCGAGGAGGCGGTGCATGTGCTGGGCGGTCAGGCGCAGTTGTGGACGGAGCCGGTGGACGGACCGCGGGGCCTGGACTACCTCGCCTTCCCCCGGATCTCCGCCTTCGCCGAGGCGGTGTGGTCGACCGGGGAGCGCTCGTACGCGGAGTTCGAGGCGAGGCTGGTGCACCACCTGAAAAGACTGGATGCACTGGGCGTCGAGTACCGCCCCCTGGCGGGACCGCACCCGTGGCAGACGCGCCCCGACGCGAGGGGCCGGCCCCGGGACCGGGCCGCGATGCTGGCGGACGTCCTGGGCGGGCCCGAGCAAAAATCAAGCCCGTCCGGCGATTGAGGACAAAGCGACCGAAGGTCGCTAGCCCGCTCAGGCCAGGCCCGCCGCAATCGCACGCCGCACCGCATCGGCCCGATCCCGGATCCCCGCCTTCGCGAACAAGTTGTTGATGTGGGTCTTCACCGTGGCCTCGCTGATGAACATGCTCTCGGCGATGGCCCGGTTCGGCAGCCCCTGGCCGATCAGCGTCAGCACTTCGCGCTCGCGCGGCGTCATGTCCTCCGGCAGTTGCCCCGGCGCCTGCGGCTTGGCCCTGGCCGTGGCGAGCAGCCGGTCCTGGACCTCTCGGTCGAGTACGGACTGACCGGCCGCAGCCGCCCGGATCGCCCGGGTGATGTCCTTGCGCCCGGCGTTCTTCGTCAGATAGCCGCGCGCCCCGGCGCTCAGCGCGGCCAGGATCGACTCGCCGTCGGCGAAGGTGGTCAGCACGACCACGGCCACCTCCGGGTGCTCCTCGCTCAGTCGGCGGGTCGTCTCGATACCGTCCATCACCGGCATCCGCAGGTCCATCAGCACCACGTCGACCGGCCCTGCGGCCACAGCGGTCAGCACTTCGGTCCCGTCCGCGGCGGCCGCGACGACGTCGATGCCCTCGGACAGCCCGAGCACCGCGGCGAGCGGCTCCCGTACGGCAGCCTGGTCATCAGCGACGACCACCCTCAACTTTGCCTGGATTTCGGTCTGTTCGCTCATTCGGGGATCACTGCCTTCACTTCCCAGTCGCCCTGCCCGGGCCCCTCGGTGACGGGGCCCGCGATGATGGTTCCGCCCAGCAGGGCGACGCGTTCGCGCATACCGATCAGGCCCATCCCACTGCCGACGCCCACGGTCACCGTACGGGTGGCCGGGCGGTTGCGGATCTTCAGTACGGTCGAGGAGGCGGCGAACGTCAGCTCCATCACGACCTCCCCGCCAGGCGCGTACCTGGCCGCGTTGGTCAGTGACTCCTGGGCGATCCGCAGCAGATTCTGGGTGATCCGGGCCGGCACCTGACGGACGGTCCCCGTCACGGTGAGCACGTCGTGGTGGCCCGACGATTCGAGCATCGCGGTCAGTGTCTCCACGAGCGGCAGGGTGTCCTCGCGCAGGGCGTGCACCGTCCACTGCGCCTGTTTCAGACTCTCCTTGACCATGCTGTGCGCCTTGTCGTTGGCCTCCCTGACCTTTTCCAGGTCACCGGTCTCCAACAGTGCGTCGGCCAGCTCCAGTTGCATGTTGATCCCGGCGAGCGAGTGGGCCAGGACGTCGTGCACGTCACGGGCGATCCGGCTGCGCTCGGTCAGTACGGCGGTCCGGGCCTCGGCCCTGGCCGCCCGCTCCGCGGACTCGGCGGCCGCGAGCGCCGCCTCGACGGCCCGCTGCCGGGTGCGGGTGGCGATCCCGCCCAGGGCCGGGGTGCCGGTGGTGAGGCCGAGGACCCAGGACAACTCGTGGTGGCCTGGACCGAGGCGGAAGTACAGGACGCCGCCGCACAGCAGGGAGCAGAACGTCGCGAGGACGAGAGCCGACCGGGTTTCCAGCCGGTATCCGATGTGCCCGGCGATGAAGAAGGCGAAGAGGTAGCTGGATCCGCTGCGGCTGACGGCCATCAGCGCGGCTGCCGCGAAGATGCCGAGGGTCAGCCAGACCACGGCGGCGCGCTGGGACACCTTGGCCTCGGGCAGGCCCCGGGCCAGCAGCGCCGCACTGTTGATCACGAAGAGGGCGGCGACCGCGAGGCCCCGGCCGCTGAAGCCCATGGGCCGGATCGTCAGGGCCCCGGCGACGATGACCGCGACGGTCAGGGCCCACTGCACCCAGGGTTCCCGCCCGGGAACCGGCCGAGGGCCGGACCCCTGGTGAGGGGCCGGCCCGGGACCGCGAGGGTTGTCGGTTACAGACACGGCGCGACCATAGCCCACGGTCAGACCGCGCGGCCGGCGACGGACACGGTACGGTCCGCGGCCTTGGCCGACCGCTCGGGGACCACGGTCCGGCTCCGCAGGTAGATCGTGGCCAGCCTCGTGACCACCTCGGTGAGCGCCATCAGGACGAACGCCGCGACCCAGGCCTGGTCGCTCGTGATGTGGTGGGCCAGGCTGAACCGGGCGACGTCGTCGGCCCCGCCGGCGTGGTTCACCCACAGCTGGAAGCCCATCCGTGCGCCCATGCCGAGCACCCACAGGATGGCCGAGACCGCACCGGCCTTGATCAGGAGGTGCCCGCCGGCGGAGCGGATCCGGGTGTAGATGCCGCCCGCGATGCCGAGGGCGGCGCCCACGCCCACCAGGGTCCCGATCAGGACCAGGTCGTGGCCTGCGGTCGGGATCGAGTCGAGGTAGGTGTACGCCACGAACGCCACGATCCCCAGCGGGATCAGGAAGGACCTGAGGTCCAGGCGGCCTTCCCGCAGCTGCCGGAAGACCACGAGGAGGAGGGCGATGTCGGTGATCCAGTCGGTTGTTGTCATGCCCCCAAGCCTGCTGCGGCAAGGCTTTCCGCACCTGGACCCATGGGTGGAACTCAGGGTGGAGACCGGCGGGGGCCGGGGTGGAGACCCGGCCCCCGCCCGCGCCTACGACCCGCAGTGGAACTTCGCGTTGCCCCAGTCCGCGTGGTCGTTCCCGTTGCCGTCGCCGCCGTCGCCGACCACCAGGTCCACGTACTTGGCCCCGGTGACGTCCGCCGTCAGTGACCATGCCGCGTCCGGTCCCTTGACCAGCGGCGACTTCACCTTCTCGGCGCCGTCCGCCAGGACGCTGTACTGCACGCTCCCCCGCGTCGTCTGGGAATCGTCGATCCCCACCTCCGCCGTGAAGCTCGTGCACTTGCCGCCCAGGAAGTAGCGGAGCGTGGAGGGCGCGTGCGTGCCCAGGCCCTTCGTGTACGAGACTCCGCCCACCTTCAGCGGGGTCCCGTCGCCCGGGGCCTGGTCGCCGTTCTCCATGTCCTTCTCCGCCGGGCCCCAGCCGTTGTCCATGGACGTCCAGTCCAGGTCACTGGCCCAGGCGTCCGTCGTGGGCGGCGGCGGGAGCGTGCGTACCGACGCCGATGCCGACAGCTTCCGCGGGGAGCCCCCGACCTCGTACGTCGCCACCGAACTCAGCTCGTACGCCTGGTACTTGGCGTCCACCGGGGGTGTCACCTGCCACGTCCCCGTGACCTGTGCGCCGGGTGCCACCGCGGCGAAGGTGACCGGGGCCGCCGGTTCGGCGGTCCAGCCCTCGGGGAGGGTGAGCGAGACCGCGACATCCGTCGCCGCCGTCGCCTCGTCGTTGCTGAAGGTGGCCTGCACCTTGTTCTTCGCGCCCGGCTCCAGCGTCTGCTGCGCCGGGTCGACGGTGAGCGTGCCGCAGGCGGCCTTCTCGGGCGCGGGGCCCAGGTCGGTCACCGTGAAGCCGTCGAGGACGAAGTCCGCGCCCTCGGGGGCGTCGTCGCGCTTGCGCAGGCCGGTGAAGGTGTCGCCGCAGCCCGCTGTGACGTTCTCGGCGAAGTGGGCCGTGGTGCGCTGCTGGCCGAGCGGGGTCTGCCGGGTCTCGACGGAGCCGCCTGCCGCGTTCGTACGGTCGTAGCCGGTGACCCACTCGTAGGCGGCCGCGTGGCTCGACTGGTAGTCGAATTCGACCTTGTAGGTGTGTCCGTCCGTCATCGGGACGGTCGATGGCGCCGTGCGGTAGACCAGTCCGGCGTTCTCCTCGTGGGACTTGAGGGACTCGCCGCCGCCGATGACGTCGTCGATGAGCTTCCCGTTCCAGCCGGCCTGGGTGTAAGGGGCGTGGAGCTGGGCGATGTGGGTGCGCGGGTCGTTGGAGCCGCCCGAGTCACCCTTGATGAAGGGGCCCCAGCCCTGGTCGACGGCCTCGAAGTTCTCGTAGGCGACCGTGCCGGCCTTGGTGGCGGGGGCGTTCTCGACGAGCCGTACGTCGTCGAGCCTGACGGACGGGGCCGAACTGCCCTTCGCCGCCTCGACCTTGAGGGTCGCATGACCGTTCTTCGGCGCGGTGAAGTTCACTTTCGCGCGCTGGAAGTACGTACCGTGCCAGTCGGATGCGGCGAGGTTGTTCTCGACGGCGGAGCGTTCGACCGTCACCTGCTGTCCGCCGGCGGAGAGGGTCGTACGGCGCGCCTTGCCCGGCTCGACCTCGATCCAGGCGGATGCGGTGTAGCGCTTGCCGGGGGTCAGGCCCTTGACGGTCTGCGAGACGGCCGCTGTGGTGTCGCCGGAGAGCTCGGCGCTGTTGCGGCCCTGGCTGTCGGTGTCCCGTACGACCGCTCCGGTCGTGTTCCAGTCGCCGAGGCGGGCGTCGTTGAAGCCCGGGTCCTGGACCTTGGTGCCCTGGCCCCACTGGGGGTCGGCGGGCTTGGGGGCGTGGTCCGGGTAGAGGACGTACGCCTGGCCCGCGGCGGCGGTCAGTGTGATCTTTCCGTCGACGGGGCGGACGGTGGTGACCTTCTGGCGTCCGTTGTCGGTGAGCTTGTAGACGGTGTACTTACCGCCGGGGACGGCCCAACTGGTCGTCCCGCCCGCCTTGTTGTAGTGGTAGAGCTTCTTGCCGCCGTCCCACGGGAGGAGGTAGCTCGTCCCGTCGAGGACCTTGCGGCCGTGGTCGTAGAACGTGCGCTTTCCGCTCTCGACCGTGCCGGTCACACCGCCCGTGAAGGTGATGTCGTTGCCGTCCCAGCGGGTGATCTTCTGGTGCTGGAGGTACTTGGCGGGCAGGTCGCGCTGCCAGACATTCGCCGTGAACTTCGTCCAGTCGGTCTCGCCCGTCCAGCCCTCGAACTCGTCGATGGCGGTCTGGCCGAGGACCGGGTCGTTGTTCCAGACGTCCTTCTCGTCGTTGCGGATAAAGCGGATGATCTTGGAGTTGAGACCCTTGTCGGTGGGGCCGCCGTAGTCCAGGTCGTTGGCCCAGTGCGACCAGAGCGAGCCGCGCTCGAACTTGTCCGCCCACTCGGATGCGACGTTCCAGCCCTGGCCCTGGATGGCCTGCATGGTCTTGTCGGCGATCCAACCGTGCGTGTAGTACACGTCGACGTAGAGCATGGAGAGGTTGGGATCGGTCTCGTCCCGCAGCTTCTTCAGCCGGGCGGTGAGGTTCCCGCTGTTCACATCGCGGCGCTGGTCGATGTAGTAGCTCTGGTCGAGCCAGTTCCAGCCCTGCGCGCTCTTGTCGACGAGGCTGTCGTCGAAGGTCTGCGCGACCGGGTACGCCTCGGTGGCGTTGATGTGCGCGCCGAAGGTGGCGCCCCACTTCTTGCCGTCCTTGAGCAGGGTGTTGAGGTCCTTGAGGCCGCCCGCCCGCTTGTTGATGTCGAAGTAATCAGGGTGGGCGGAGTCGTGGCCCTCGGACGCGTACCCCTTGAGCAGTGCCATCTGCCCCAGACCGTCCGTCGACAGCGAGATCCGCTTGACGTCGTCGAGGGTGCGCAGGAAGGGGTGCGTGGCCTGGCTGGCGAAGTTGAAGGGGATGTGGGTGATCACCCGGTCCGGGGTCTGGTCGCCGCCCTTGGGCTTGATGCCAATGGCGCGGAAGGCGACGGCGCCGTCCTGCCAGTCGACCGTGCCGTCGCCGTTGGCGTCGGGGGTGACGACGACCTTGGCCCAGGGCAGGTTGTCGCCGGTCTCGGGCCGGTCGGAGCCGCTGCCCCGGTACGTCCACTGCCCCGACCAGACACCGACGCGCACCGAGCCGTCGGCGTCCTTGCGGGCCTGGTGCCAGAAGCGGGCCTCGTCGCCGTTGGTGGCGCCGGCGGGCTTGTCGTAGCTGGAGTTGGACTCGACGGCCGCGGCGAGCGTCCCGGTGTTGACGAGGGCGTACGTGGCACCGACGGGCGCCGCGTCGGCGGCCGTCCCCGAGGTGACCTTGCCGAAGACGTCGGCGGTCCTGGTCGAGTCGTTGTCGAGCCGGGTGAAGGCGGTGGCCGCGCCCGTGTCCGTACTGGAGACGGAGACCAGGTCGTGGCCGGGGATGTCGATCGTGCCGACGCGGAACGCCTCGGAGTCGCGTACGGCGGTGACCTTGAAGGTGGTGGCCCGCCCTGCGACGGAGAGGGTCGCGTCGAGCTCGACGCCTGCGAGGCCGGTGAAGGTGAGCGTGTAGCGGGCGCTGGAGGCCCCGACGACCGGGTCGCCCTTGAGCTGGACCGGGTAGGCCTTGCCGTTGAGGGTGACCTCGGTGACCGGCTTCGTACTGCCGCCGAGGGTCGCGCCGGTGGCGTTGTCGGTGTACGAGAGGACGCGGGGGAAGTCCCTGGCGACGGCGACGGAGAGCTGCGGCGAGGCGATGACCGCATCCCCCGCAGCCGCGGCGGCACCGGTGACTGCGGGGGATGCGGCGGCCGGCAGGGCGGGCCCGGCCAGGGCGAATACGGCGGATGAGGCGGCGGCGAGTGCGCACGCCGCACGGAATCTTCGAGGCATGAGCACTGATCTAGTCGCGCCGCCGCACCCCGGTCAACGGCCAACCGCCTTACCGGCCGCGGCAGTCCAACAACCCCCGTACGGAAGTCCAAGTGGCTCCCGCTAGTTCTGCTGCGTCCCCTCGAAGAATCCGGCGGCAAGGACATGGCCCGCGACGAGCGGGAGCAGCGCCGACAGATTGGGGACCGGGGTGGTGGCGGGGACCGGCTCGTCGAGTGCGTAGAGGTGGAAGCCGTAGCGGTGCACGCCGTGGCCTGGCAGGGCGCCCGGACCTTGGTAGCCGGTGCGGCGCAGGGCGGCGGGGACGTATCTGACCTGCGTGTTGCCGGGACTGAGCGCTCCCTCGTCGAACCCTTCGATCTCGGGCGGGAACAGGGCGGCGAGGTGGATGATCGGGCGCTTGAGCGGCACGTCGATGTCCTCCATCACCAGGAGGAGCTGGCGGGTGCCGTCGGGGAGCGGGCCCCAGTGCAGTGCCGGTGAGAGGTTCGGGCCGCGCCCCGATCCTGTGTGCCGGCCGGGGATCGGCTGCCCGTCCGCGAAGGCGGGGGTGGAGAAGTCGATCGGGTTGGCGCTCGCGAGTGCGGGGGCGCGGCGGATGCTGTGCTCCTCGCCCGCGCGCCGGTTCCTCAGGAGGCGGCCGAGCGGGGTGAGGGCCTTGTCCAGGGCGCTCATGCGGTGGTCCTGGCGAGCAGTGCGACGACCTCGGCGGTGGTGCCGCTCTCGCCGAGGCGGGGGAAGATCCGCTCGGTGGTGTGGCGGTGGGCGTCGGCGTCCAGGTCGGTCATGGCGTCGGTGACCAGGGTCAGGTGGTAGCCGTGTTCCTGGGCGGCGCGTGCGGTGGACTCCACGCCGATGCTGGTGGCGACGCCGGCCAGGACGATCTGGGTGACACCTCGGCGGCGCAGCTGCAGATCGAGGTCGGTGCCGTGGAACGCGCCCCAGTTGTACTTGGTGACGGTGATGTCGCCGGAGTGTCCTGCCAGTTCGTCCACGATCTGGTCCCAGCCCTCGGGCGGGGTGGCACTCCGGCGCGCGGGCGCGTCGGTGCGGCCGGAGGCGCTGGGTCCTGAGCTGACCCGTACCAGGACGACCGGCAGGTCACGGGCCCGGAAGGCGTCGGCGAGCTCGACCGAGCGGGCCAGGACGTCCGTGGTGGTGTGCGGGGCGCAGGTGCGGGAGACGACACCGTTCTGCAGGTCGATGAGGACGAGTGCGGAGGTCGGGTCGAGTGCGGTGAGAGGCATGGCTGTGCTCTTTTCCGTACGGAGGGAGAGGGAGAGAGGGAGGGTGGGGGGTAGGG
>NZ_JAFLRJ010000436.1 GCF_017315755.1 Streptomyces beijiangensis | reverse complement strand
GACGGCTTCCTCGTCCTCCTCGGCTACGGCGTCTTCTACATCCCGCTGATGGTCGGCGGAGCACTCGCGCTCTCCCTGCTGCTCGACTCGGCGCTCGCCCGCGCCTAGCGCTTCTTCCAGCTCGCGCTCTTCCTGCCGCACGCCGTGCCGGGCATCATCGCCGCGATGATCTGGCTGTACCTCTACACGCCAGGTCTGAGCCCCGTCGTCTCCGCGATGCACTCCGGCGGCATCGGCTTCGACTTCTTCTCGCCCAGCGGCGCGCTGCCCTCCATCGTGAACATCGCGCTCTGGGAGTGGCTCGGCTACAACATGGTGA
>NZ_JAFLRJ010000435.1 GCF_017315755.1 Streptomyces beijiangensis | reverse complement strand
CCGGGCATCATCGCCGCGATGATCTGGCTGTACCTCTACACGCCAGGTCTGAGCCCCGTCGTCTCCGCGATGCACTCCGGCGGCATCGGCTTCGACTTCTTCTCGCCCAGCGGCGCGCTGCCCTCCATCGTGAACATCGCGCTCTGGGAGTGGCTCGGCTACAACATGGTGATCTTCTACGCCGCGCTGCAGGCCATCGACCGCTCCGTACTGGAGGCGGCCACGGTGGACGGCGCGGGCGGCTGGCGCACCGCGTTCAGCATCAAACTCCCCCTGATCCGCGCCTCGGTCCTGATGGTCGTGCTGTTCACCATCATCGGATCGCCGCCGCTGTTCACCGAGCCGCTGCTCCTCAACACCGGCTCGGTGTCCGCCGTCTCCTCCTCCTGGACACCGAACAT
>NZ_JAFLRJ010000434.1 GCF_017315755.1 Streptomyces beijiangensis | reverse complement strand
GGGCTCGTGGGGATGCGGGAGCGGGTGACCGCGCTGGGCGGGGTGTTCGTTTCCGGGGTGACGGACTCCGGGGGGTTCCGGGTCTCCGCCGTACTGCCGGAGCGGGCGGCCTGACGGCAGCGTGAGGGCCGGCTGATCAGTCCGAGGTCAGCCGGATCGGCTGCACACCGGTGAGCAGGGTGGTCAGCGCCCGGTCGATGTCGGGCCCCAGATACCAGTCGCCGGTGTGGTCGACGCTGTAGATCCGGCCCTCGGTGTCGATGGCGAGGACCGCCTGGGCCTCGCCCTCCTCGCCGAGCGGGGACAGTTCCGTGGAGAGCGCGCGGCCTAGATCGGCGAGCGTACGGGCGAGGTGCAGCCCGCGGAGCGGGTCGAAGCGGATCTCGGCGGGTGCGGTCTGCCGGCCGAGACCCGGCGAGGTGATGCTGAGGCCGCCGAACTCCGCCCAGGCCTCGACCGCCGCGGGGAACACATGGTGCTGGTGGCCCCCGGGCGAGGCGTACTCGCGCAGGGCGTCGGCCCACTGCTCCGCCTGGCGGATGTCCCAGCGGCCGGGCTGCCAGCCGGCTTCGCGCAGGGCGCTCTCGACGGAGGCCGGGAAGCGGGCCGCCGAGACCGCAGGCGCGGTGGCGGCGGAGGCAGTGGAGGAGGGCGCGGCGGTGGCGTCGTGCATCGGGTGGTGCTCAGCCCTTCTCGGCGGCGTCGGTGGCGGGGTCGACCGCGCGGACGCCGAAGTGGGCGAGCATGGCCGTACAGGTGCGGCAGGGCGGTGCGTAGCTGCCGTGCAGCGGGTCGCCGTCCTCGCGGATGCGGCGGGCGGTGATCTTCGCGTGTTTGAGGGTACGCCGGGCCTCGCCCGACGTGAGGGGTTTACGGGCAGCCCGCTTGGAGCGCGAGGAATCGGCCGCCGCGAGGTGGCGGGAGAGCAGGATCGCCTCGGGGCAGCGCCCGGTGAAGCGTTCGCGCTGGCCGCTGGTGAGGGTGTCGAGGAAGTCCTGGACGAGGTGGTGGAGCGCGGGCGGCTGGTCGGCCTTGCCCGCGGTCGCGGTGAGGGTGTCGGCTCCTCGTACGGAAAGCGCGGCGGCGACCGTCGGCAGGATGCCGTCGCGGCGGTGGCGCAGCGTGGGAGGAGGGGTGGCCGCGCTGCCCCAGTTGAGGCGCGGGTCACCCGCTGTGGTCATGGCCGCCGGCGATGGTGGTGCGCTGTTCATGGTCGTACCTTCCCTCCCACTTTGCTGCAAGCCCCCGAGTTGCAGGGGGCCAGCCTGCCAAACGTGGCCGTGGATAAGGAAGCTGGGGCCGCGGATCGCGTGTTGGACCGGGTGCGGTTTCGGCGCTGGGTCACGCCGGTGTGACGGTTCGTTACGGAAGCGGAGGGGCGGTTCTCCCCCTTGCCCGACCGCATAGGCTGTGGTCAACACGCCGGACGCAGCAGGGGGCAACCGCCATGACGACAGGTCGGCTCGGGCAGCAATCCGCGCCACCGAACGCGGCCTATGCCGGGCAGGTCGTGAACTTCCCGGACCCGGTCCGGGCCGCGCGCCACCCTCGGGGTGTGCGGGTGGACAGCGACGGCTACCCGGTTCTCGCGCCGTACGCGCGCGCCGCCGCGGAGATCGCCGACCCTCCGGAGGGTTTCGGCGTCGACGAACTGAGGCTGACGGATTACGTGTCCGCCAATGCCGCGATGGCCGCCGACGGGCACGAGCTGTGGGGCACGATCCCCGCGGTCGCCACTCCGCACGGCTGGACCTGGCACCACGTACCCGGTACGCGGCGTCTCGAACTGGTCCCCGTGGAGGTCAAGGCGCTGCTGCGGCACCACGGCGGCATCGCGACGGCCACCGTCGACCACGCCAAGCGCGGGACGCGTCCGCTGCAGGAGACCAGGCCGGTCCACTTCAACGTGCCCAAGGGCGCGGTGGCCGTGACCGAGCAGCAACTCCTCGGCGCGGAGGAGGACCTGGGCTGCCGGCTGCCCGGTGCGTACCGCTCGTTCCTCAAGGCCGCGGGCGGGTGCGCGCCGGTGGGTGCGGCGCTCGACGCGGAGCTGGGGCTCCTGGTCGACCAGCCGTTCTTCACGATTCGTGACGAGGCCGCGGTCAACGATCTGGTGTACGTCAACAAGTGTCTGCGGGACCACCTGACGAAGGACTTTCTGGGCGTCGCCTTCGTCCAGGGCGGTCTGCTCGCGGTGAAGGTGAAGGGCGGCGACGCCGGTTCGGTGTGGTTCTGCGCGTACGACGATGTGCGGGACGTGGACGCCGCGTGGTCGCCCGCCGAGCGGGTGGAGCGGCTGCTGATGCCGTGCGGTGAGGACTTCGACGCGTTCCTGGCGCGCCTGGCGGGCAATCCGCCGGAGCTGGAGACCGTGGCGAATCTGATGGTGGACGGCGGCTTCGCGCACGCCGTCCCGGTTGTTCCGGCTGTTTCGGTGGGGGAGTGAGCTTCCGATGGTGACCTTCGCGCAGGCGCAGGAGCGCGCGGAAGAGTGGGTCAACGGGGACGTGCCCTCGTATCAGCACCGTGAGGTGCGGGTGCGGGAGTTCGAACTGGGTTTCGTGCTGTGGGCCGAGGACCGCGCGGACGGGCCTTCGGGCGGCGGCGGGCGTCAGCGGCTGGTGATCGCGCGGGACAGCGGTGAGGCGACGCTGTGGCCCGGGCTGCCCGTGGGTGAGGTCATCCGTCGGTACGAGGAGGAGTACGGGGTGCGGGACGCGCCTCCGGCTGCTGCTTCCGGCGCGCCGCAGCGGGTCGATCTGAACCAGACGTCGTTCCTGCTGTCGCCGCCGGAGTGGCTGCAGGACGTGGCGGACAGCAAGGCGGGGATCGGGGCCGCAGCTGAGCCCTCCGATTCCGCACCCGGTGCGTCCGGTGTACCCGGTGCGTCCGGGTGGCCGTTGTCCGGGGACTCGTCCGCCGGGATGCCCTCGGCCGATGTGAGCGCCTCGCCGTCGTCCTGGCCGAAGGCGGGGGTGCCCGAAGGGGCGACCCCGTGGGCCGGGACCGACACCAACTCCGCTCCTGGCTCGGACGCCGGATCCGTACCGCTGCCTGCCACGGTGTTCGCGCCGCCGCTCGCCGGGTCCGACGAGGACGACAGCCCTGCGTCGAGCGTGAAGCGCGATGCGCCGACCTCGCTGCTGCGGGGCGGCAGTCAACTGCCGCCCCGCAGCAGCGA
>NZ_JAFLRJ010000433.1 GCF_017315755.1 Streptomyces beijiangensis | reverse complement strand
TCGCCACCCTCCTTCCCGCCCCCATCGAACTCCGCGCCCACCTGCGCGCGTTGGCTGTCCTGGAGACTGCGATCGCCGAAGATCCGCAGTACTGCTACTACACCTTCGACGCTGCCTGGGGCCCCGACGAAGAGGCAGCCTTGATGGAGAACGGCTCGGGGGACGACTTCTCCGTCCTCTTCACCCCGGCCGGCGTGCTCATACGCGGCTTCGACCACGAGTCGGCCATGAGCCCGTACGGGACGGACGACGAGCAGGTCTGGCCCGGAGTCATCGACGAAGTGCCCGCCGCACTGCGCCCGCTCCTGGACGAACCCGCCTTCTGCGATGAGGGCATCGACGCCCCTCGGGTCACCGCCTGCCTGTGGCGGGAGACCGGTGACACGGCCTGGCGCACCGGCTCGGACATCGACTTCCCGCCCGGCAGCGAGGACCCGGACAGCTCCGGTTTCCTCTTCCACCTCCTCGCTGACCGCTCCCCCGAGGCGGTCCAGGCCCACTTCGAGGACTACTACGAGCGCCCCGTCCCCCTCGAAGCCGTCCGCCACGTCCTCTCCGGACATCCCCTCACCCCTGCGGTCGCCGCAGCCCTCAACCCGGCCGCCCTCTCGGACAACTCCCTGTTCCGCAGGATCGCCGCACATTCGGAGGTCGCTTCCTACCTGGCCTGCGACGGCGAGTTCGACCTCGCCCGCACCGACCCGATCGAGCCGATCGCCCTGCCCAACGGGCTCCCGGTGGAGCCTGTCGCCGGCTGCAACGCGGGCGGCACCCACTACCTCTGCGGCCCAGCCGTCCCTGGCGGCCCCCGCCCCGTCCTCTACACCGACTCCGAGGGGCAGGCCTCCCTGATCGCCGAGTCGCTCGCCGAGGCTCTGACCCTCGCCGTCGCCCTCCCGTCCTGGCACGACGCACTGGCTGGCTTCCGACCTCCGGCCCTCAGCTCCGACTACCTCGATGACCACCCGGACCACCCCGTCGTCCGCGACCGTCTCCTATCCGCCCTTCGGCTCCCCCCGGCCACCGAGCAGGAAGTCCTGGACCGCCTCCTCGCCACTGCCGCCCGCACCGTCCCCGACGGCTTCCTCCCGCACGTTCCCGACGAAGAGAACTCCGCCTTCCAGCCGATGCTCGAACCGCTTGCCGACTAGGGCGCGCAGGTGACGAAGCGTCAAAAAATCCAGCGCACATCCAGCACGGGAACCAGCAAGGGGCCGGCTCCCGAAAGAGCCGACCCCTTGCCACCTGCGAACTTGACGGACGAACTAGCCCGCAGTAACGCACCGCTTACACATTGAAGCGGAACTCCACCACATCGCCGTCCTGCATGACGTACTCCTTGCCCTCCATGCGGGCCTTGCCCTTCGCGCGGGCCTCGGCGACCGAGCCGGTCTCCACCAGGTCGGCGAAGGAGATGATCTCCGCCTTGATGAAGCCCTTCTGGAAGTCGGTGTGGATCACGCCGGCCGCCTCGGGGGCCGTCGCGCCCTTGGAGATCGTCCAGGCGCGGGACTCCTTGGGGCCTGCCGTGAGGTAGGTCTGCAGGCCCAGCACGTCGAAGCCGACGCGGCCGAGGGTGGCGAGGCCGGGCTCTTCCTGGCCCATCGACTGGAGGAGTTCCAGGGCCTCGTCGTCGGCGAGCTCGATGAGCTCGGACTCGATCTTGGCGTTGAGGAAGATCGCCTCGGCGGGGGCGACCAGGGCGCGCTGCTCGTTCTTGAAGTCCTCGTCGACCAGTTCGTCCTCGTCGACGTTGAAGACGTAGAGGAACGGCTTGGTGGTGAGAAGGTGCAGCTCGTGCAGGAGGTCGCCCTGCTCGGTGCCCTTGGTGATGCCCGCGGAGAACAGCGTGTCACCGGCCTCGAGGATCTTCTGGGCCTTCTCGACCGCGGCGAGGACCAGGACCTTCTCCTTCTGGAGGCGGGACTCCTTCTGGAGGCGGGGGATCTGCTTCTCGACGGACTGGAGGTCGGCGAGGATCAGCTCGGTGTTGATCGTCTCGATGTCGTCCTTGGGCGAGACCTTGCCGTCGACGTGGACGACGTTCTCGTCCTTGAAGGCGCGGATGACCTGGCAGATCGCGTCCGACTCGCGGATGTTCGCGAGGAACTTGTTGCCCAGGCCCTCGCCCTCGGAGGCGCCGCGGACGATGCCCGCGATGTCGACGAAGTCCACGGTGGCCGGGATGGTCTTCTGCGAGGAGAAGATCTCGGCGAGCTTGGTCAGGCGGGCGTCGGGGACGCCGACGACGCCGACGTTCGGCTCGATGGTGGCGAACGGGTAGTTGGCCGCCAGCACGTCGTTCTTGGTCAGGGCGTTGAACAGGGTCGACTTGCCGACATTCGGCAGGCCGACGATTCCGATCGTGAGCGACACGTTGGCGACTTCCTGGTATGAGGGTCCGGCCCGGGTATCGAGGGCCGATGTACCAGTTTACGGGCGTGTCCGGACCGGTTTTCTGTTCCTGTACGTCGAACTCATCGCCAAGGTCACCCAAAGCGCGTGTCCCGCGCCTGATTCACCCCACCTTGCGACCTACGTTGGTCAGGTGGAGCAGCAACACAGGACCCGTACCCCCCGCCCCGACGTCCCCTCGCAGACCGGGCGCGGTGAGACCGCCACGGTGTACCGGGCGTCCGGAGGCCGCCCCGCGCGGCCCGTGGCGCCGCTGGTACTGGCCCTGCGGCGGCTGCCGAGCCCACGGCTGACCGGGCTCGGCGGCGGGCTCTTCGCCGTCGTGGCGATGCTGGCGGTGGGCGCGGTGGACTGGCTGCTCCTCGACGGGTCGGCACTTGCGTACGGACTGCTGTTCCTGCCGGTGAGTGTGGCGACCGCGATGTGGGTGCGGCCGGCCGATCTCGTGACCGCGCCGATCAGCGTGCCGATCGCCTTCGCCGTCGGGTCCGTGCTGATCTCCGACGGGGCGGGCGACGGGCTCGGCGGGAGCGCCATGGGCGTGCTGACCACGCTGGCGCTGCATGCCGGGTGGCTGTACGGCGGGACGCTCCTCGCCGCCGTGATCATGGTCGTACGCCGGGTACGGGTGGTCTCCGAGCGCCGCCGCGAGCGCTAGCCGTCAGGCTCCGCGCCCCGAGGCCGCCATCGCGGCGCCCACGATGCCCGCGTTGTTCTCCAGCTCAGCCGGCACGATCTCGGCCGTGATGCCCTCGATGAGGTGCAGGAACTTGTCCGCCTTGCGGCTGACGCCGCCGCCGATGATGAAGAGCTCGGGCGAGAAGAGCATCTCCACGTGGGCCAGGTACTTCTGCACCCGGTGCGCCCAGTGGGTCCAGGTCAGGTCCTCGTCCTCCTTGGCTTTGGTGGAGGCGCGGGTCTCCGCGTCGTGGCCGTGCAGTTCGAGGTGGCCCAGTTCGGTGTTGGGGACCAGGCGGCCGCCGGTGAAGAGCGCCGAGCCGATGCCCGTACCGAAGGTGAGCAGGATGACCGTGCCCTTGCGGTCGCGGCCCGCACCGAAGGTCACCTCGGCGATGCCGGCCGCGTCGGCGTCGTTGACGACGGTGACGGGGACGCCGTCCAGGCGCTGGGAGAGAAGGGACGCCGCATCGGTGTCCACCCAGCCCTTGTCGACATTGGCCGCCGTACGGACCGTGCCGTCGGTGACGACGCCGGGGAAGGTGATGCCCACCGGGCCCGTCCAGCCGAAGTGGGAGACGACCTCCGCCACACAGTCGGCCACACCGTCGGGTGTGGCCGGCTGCGGGGTCAGCACCTTGTGCCGCTCCTGGGCGAGGTCGCCGCGGGTCAGGTCGACCGGGGCGCCCTTGATGCCGGAGCCGCCGATGTCGACGCCGAAGGCGCCGCCGCTCACGCGGGAACCCGGGCTCGTACTGTCGTTCGCGTTGCCATTCGCGTTCATGGACTCAACGTTACGGCGTGGGACCGACCGTCACTTGGCGGACAGCTCGGCCGCCTCGGCGCGCAGGTCGCGGCGCAGCTCCTTGGGCAGCGAGAAGGTGATCGACTCGTCGGCCGTCTTCACCGTCTCCACGTCCCCGTACCCGCGCTCGGCGAGCCACTCGATCACACCGTCGACGAGCACGTCGGGCACCGAGGCGCCCGAGGTCAGGCCGACCGTGGTCACACCCTCCAGCCAGGCCTCGTCGATCTCGGACGCGAAGTCCACCAGGTGCGCGGCGGGGGCTCCGGCGTCGAGGGCGACCTCGACCATACGGATGGAGTTCGAGGAGTTCTTGGAGCCGACGACGATGACCAGTTCCGCGTCCTCGGCCAGCTTCTTCACCGCGATCTGACGGTTCTGCGTGGCGTAGCAGATGTCGTCGCTGGGCGGCGAGAGGAGGTTCGGGAACTTCGACTTGAGGGCGTCGACCGTCTCCATCGTCTCGTCGACGGAGAGCGTGGTCTGGGAGAGCCAGACGACCTTCGACTCGTCCCGTACGGAGACATTCGCGACGTCTTCCGGGCCGTCGACCAGGGTGATGTGGTCGGGGGCCTCGCCACTCGTGCCGATGACCTCCTCATGGCCCTCGTGGCCGATCAGGAGGATGTCGTAGTCGTCCGCGGCGTACCGGACGGCTTCCTTGTGGACCTTGGTGACCAGCGGGCAGGTCGCGTCGATCGTCGCGAGCCTGCGCTCGGCGGCCTCGGCGTGGACGGTCGGGGCGACGCCGTGCGCGGAGAACATCACGATGGAGCCCTCGGGGACCTCGTCCGTCCGCTCGACGAAGATCGCCCCCTTCTTCTCCAGGGTCTGCACCACGTACTTGTTGTGGACGATCTCGTGGCGGACGTAGACCGGCGCACCGTACTGCTCAAGGGCTTTCTCGACGGCGATCACGGCACGGTCCACACCCGCGCAGTACCCGCGGGGCGCGGCAAGGAGGACACGGCGGGCTGTCGTAGCAGTCATGCCCTCCATCGTAAGGCCGCACCCGGCAGGCTAAAGATCGACTCTGCGGGAAGACTGGCCGCCATGAGCAAGGACACTGCCAAGGACACTGCCAAGGACACTGGCGGCGAGACCGGGACACTGCGGCGGAACCTCGGGTTCCGGGACCTCGTCGTCTACGGGCTGCTCTTCATCGCCCCCATGGCCCCGGTCGGCGTCTTCGGCACGCTCGACGCGAAGTCGCACGGCGCGGTGGCGCTGGTCTATCTGTTCGCGACCGTGGCGATGGCCTTCACCGCTTTCAGTTACGCGCAGATGGTGCGCGTCGTCCCCCAGACGGGCTCGGTCTTCGCGTACGCGCGCAAGGGGCTCGGCGAGGGTCCCGGCTTCATCGCCGGGTGGATGGCGATGCTCGACTATCTGCTGATCCCGGCCGTCGCGTACCTCTTCTCCGGGATCGCGATGAACGCGCTGGTGCCCTCGGTGTCCCGGTGGGTGTGGACCGCGCTCGCCGTCGTGGTGACGACGCTGCTGAACCTGTGGGGGGTACGGGCCGCCGCGCGGGTCGGCTTCGCGGTGCTCGCGATGGAGATCGTGGTGCTGCTGGTGTTCGTGGTCTCCGCGCTGGTGGAGATCGCGCAGGGCGGCGCGACCCGGGGGCTGATGACCCCGTTCACCAGCGACATCGGGTTCTCCATGAGCGCGGTGCTCGGGGCGGTGTCGGTGGCCGTGCTGTCGTATCTCGGCTTCGACGCGATCGCCTCGTTCGCCGAGGAGGTGACAGGCGGCTCGGCCAAGGTGGCGCGGGCGGTGCTGTTCTGCCTGGTCCTGGCGGGTGTCCTGTTCATCGCGCAGACGTATCTGGCGGCCGTGCTCGAACCGGTCTCCTCCGCCCAGCTGGCCGCCCACCCCGCCGCGCAGGGGAACGCCTTCTACGACACCGTGGACTCGGCCGTGGGCAGCTGGCTGCACGATCTGGTGGCGGTCTCCAAGGCGATCGGCGCCGCCTTCGCCGCACTGGCCGGGCAGGCGGCGGCCGGGCGGCTGCTCTTCGCGATGGCCAGGGGCCGGCGACTGCCGCATGTGCTGTCGAGGGTGGACGGCCCGTCCGGGGTGCCGCGCCCCGCGCTGCTGATCGCGGCGGTGGTGACGCTGGTGGCGGCCGTGTGGGCGGCCCGGCGCGACGACGGCCTGGACCATCTGGTGTCGGTGGTCAACATGGGGGCGCTGACGGCCTTCGTCCTGCTGCACGCCTCGGTGGTGGGGTGGTTCGCCGTACGCAAGATGGAGGGGCACTTCAGCTGGTGGCGGCATGTGCTGGTGCCGGTGGTCGGCGCGGCGATCACCATCGCGGTGATCGTGGAGGCGACGGGCAGCGCGCAGGTGGTCGGGGCGATCTGGCTGGCCATCGGTCTTGTGGTGCTCGCCGTTCAGCTGCGACGCCATGTCAGTGCGGACGACTAGCCTTCCCGTATGGCTTTGAATACGAGTGCGGATGCGCCGCTGCCCGTCGGCGAGGTCTCGCGGCTCATCGGGGGGTGGATCGACCGTCTCGGCGCGGTCTGGGTCGAGGGGCAGATCACCCAGCTGTCCCGGCGTCCCGGCGCCGGGGTCGTCTTCCTGACGCTGCGCGATCCGTCGCACGACATCTCCGTGGGGGTGACCTGCTTCCGGCAGGTCTTCGACACGGTGGCGGACGTGGTGGCGGAGGGCGCGCGGGTCGTCGTCCACGCGAAGCCCGAGTGGTACGCACCGCGGGGGCAGCTCTCCCTGCGGGCCGTGGAGATCAAACCGGTGGGCATCGGCGAACTGCTGGCCCGTCTTGAACAGCTGAAGAAGACCCTGGCCGCCGAAGGTCTTTTCGCGCTCGACCGGAAGAAGCCGCTGCCGTTCCTGCCGCAGCTCATCGGTCTGGTGACCGGGCGGGCCTCGGCGGCCGAGCGCGATGTGCTGGAGAACGCGCGGCGGCGGTGGCCGGCCGTGCGGTTCGAAGTGCGCAATGTGGCGGTCCAGGGGGTGCACGCGGTGCCGCAGGTCGTCCAGGCCGTGAAGGAGCTGGACGAGATGGCGGAGGTCGACGTGATCGTCGTGGCGCGCGGCGGGGGCAGCGTGGAGGACCTGCTGCCGTTCTCGGACGAGCAGTTGGTACGGGCGGTGGGCTCTTGTCGTACGCCGGTCGTCTCCGCGATCGGGCACGAGCCGGACTCGCCGCTGCTCGACCTGGTGGCCGACCTGCGGGCGTCGACCCCGACGGACGCGGCGAAGAAGGTCGTACCGGACGTCGGCGAGGAGCTGGACCGGGTGCAGGGGCTGCGGGACCGGGCCCTGCGGACCGTCCGGGGTGCGCTGGACCGGGAGGAGCGGGGCCTTGCCGCCGCGCTGGCCCGGCCCTCGATGGAGCGGCCACAGCGGATGGTGGAGGAGCGCGAGGCGGTGGTGGACGCCCTGGTGGAGCGCAGCCGGCGCACGCTGGGACACCTCCTGGACCGGGCGGACTCGGAGCTCTCACACACCCGGGCCCGGGTGGTGGCGCTCTCGCCGGCGGCGACGCTGGAGCGGGGCTATGCGGTGCTGCAGCGGGCGGACGGTGCGGTCGTACGGGATCCGGGCGAAGTCGGCGCCGGGGACGTACTGCGGGCCCGGGTGGCCGGGGGCGACATGAACGTGACAGTGACGGCACAGGACTAGCGGGACTAGGTGGAGACCATGGCGAAGACGGACACGGATACCGCGACCAGCGGGGACACCGCCCTGGGATACGAACAGGCGCGGGACGAACTGATCGAGGTCGTACGGAAGCTGGAGGCCGGCGGCACCACCCTGGAGGAGTCCCTCGCGCTCTGGGAGCGCGGCGAGGAGCTGGCCAAGGTCTGCAGGCGCTGGCTGGACGGGGCGCGGGCGCGGCTGAACGCTGCACTGGCGGACGGCGGCGCGGACGAGGGCGGCGAAGGGGCGGTGTGAAGCCGATCACCCAGAAGCCACTTTAGTTGAAACTTAATCTAATGGGTCGTACAGTTGTGGAATCGCTCGATCCACTTGTACGTCCGGAAGGCACGACAGATGTCCCTCGTTCTTGACCCCGCCGCCCAGGACCTCCTTTTCCGCGAGGCCCGCACCGCCAACACCTTCACCGACGAGCCGGTGACCGAGGAGCAGGTGCAGGCGATCTACGACCTGGTCAAGTTCGGTCCGACCGCCTTCAACCAGTCCCCGCTGCGCGTCACGCTGGTCCGCTCCCCCGAGGCCCGCGAGCGCCTCGTGAACCTCATGGCCGAGGGCAACCAGCCCAAGACCGCCGCCGCCCCGCTGGTCGCGATCCTCTCCGTGGACAACGAGTTCCACGAGGAGCTCCCGAAGCTGCTCCCGCACTTCCCGCAGGCGAAGGACATGTTCTTCTCGGAGCGCCCGGTCCGCGAGCAGGCCGCCGTGGTCAACGGCGCCCTCCAGGCCGGTTACTTCATCGTCGGCGTCCGCGCCGCCGGTCTGGCCGCCGGTCCGATGACGGGCTTCGACTTCGCCGGCGTCCAGAAGGAGTTCCTGGACGGCGACCACACCCCGCTGATGATCGTCAACATCGGCAAGCCGGGCGACGACGCCTGGTTCGCGCGCAGCCCCCGCCTGGAGCTCGACGAGGTCATCACCACCGTCTGAGCCGCACCACTCGCGAAGAGGCGGTCACCCCCGGTCCCGGGGTGGCCGCCTCTTCGCGTACGTATGTCCTGTGTCCGTGCCGCCGCGCTACTTCGTGCGCAGCGCCGCCGCCATCTTCGCCAGCTGCTCGTACGACGCGGTGCCGGTCACCACCGTCGTGGAGCCCGTCGCCTTGTCCTGGCGCACGAGGGCGTCGTAGTGCGAGCCCTCCCAGCGCTGCCAGGCCTCACCGTTGACCTGCTGCGTCCTGGCGGTCTTCTTCGCCTGCTGGCTCACCGAGGTGACGTATTTGTCCGCGGCTCCCGCGGTCACGGCCGACTGCTCTATGGCCACGTACTGGTTGTCCGGGTCGACGAAGCCCAGGTGCCAGGCCTTGCCGTTCTTCCCGTCGTACGTCACCGAAGTCGCACGCCACTCCTTCGGGAGCCCCTGCGGCGCGGCCACCGGGTACGGCGCCGCGCGCCGGGCGGTGAGGAGCTCGACCCGGTAGTCGACCGGCTTCTTGATCGGATCCGCCTTGTCGTCGTGCGGGACGTACACATAGATCCCCGCGACGACCACGCCGATCACTGCCAGGGACTGCACCACACCCCGGATCGTCTGCTTTCGCGCACCTGCCATGTGCACCATGGTCTCAGGCGGTGACCGTGCTCATACGTGGGGGCCCCTGCTCATTTTATCGCCCAAACGATAGAATCGAACGAACCCTCCACATCTACATACGGCCGTCGTCGTATCAGAAAGGTGCGTGCCGATGACCGAGCATCAGCTTCCGTCCCAGCTCGAGGTCTCTCCCGAGGCCCCCGACCGCAACCTCGCCCTGGAACTCGTACGGGTCACGGAGGCCGCCGCCATGGCCGCCGGCCGGTGGGTCGGACGCGGCGACAAGATCGGTGCGGACGGCGCGGCCGTCAACGCCATGCGCACCCTGGTCTCCACCGTCTCGATGAACGGCGTCGTCGTCATCGGTGAGGGCGAGAAGGACGAGGCGCCGATGCTCTTCAACGGAGAGCACATCGGCGACGGCACGGGGCCCGAGGTGGACATCGCCGTCGACCCCATCGACGGGACGACGCTCAACGCCAAGGGCCAGCCCAACGCCATCGCGGTGCTCGCCGCCGCCGACCGCGGCACCATGTTCGACCCGTCCGCGGTCTTCTACATGGAGAAGCTGGTCACCGGGCCCGAGGCCGCCGACTTCGTCGACATCAACGCCCCGGTCTCGGTCAACATCCGGCGGGTGGCGAAGGCCAAGCGGTCCAGCCCCGAGGACGTCACGGTGATGATCCTCGACCGCCCCCGGCACGACAGCATGGTCAAGGAGATCCGCGAGACGGGCGCCCGGATCAAGTTCATCTCGGACGGCGACGTGGCCGGATCGATCATGGCGGTACGGGAGGGGACCGGCGTCGACCTGCTGATGGGCATCGGCGGCACCCCCGAGGGCATCATCTCCGCCTGTGCGATCAAGTGCCTCGGAGGTGTCATCCAGGGCAAGCTCTGGCCCAAGGACGAGGCCGAGCGGCAGCGTGCGCTGGACGCGGGCCACGACCTCGACCGGGTGCTGTCGACCAACGACCTGGTCAGCGGGGACAACGTCTTCTTCGTCGCGACCGGGATCACCGACGGCGAGCTGCTGCGCGGGGTGCGGTACCGCGCGGAGACCGCCACCACCGAGTCGCTCGTGATGCGGTCCAAGTCGGGCACGATCCGCAGGATCGACTCGACGCACCGGCTCTCGAAGCTGCGTGCGTACAGCCAGATCGACTTCGACCGGGCGAAGTAACCCGGAGAAGCAGCACTACAGGCAAGGACGACGGGCGCCCCCTGTGCGGTGGGGCGCCCTTCGTCTGCCTGCCTGTTTGCCTATTTGCCTATTTGCCTGTCTGTCTGCCTGCCCGGTCGGGCCCGGCTTTCAGCCCGCTTGAGCGATCGGGCCCTGCGCGGCGTTCCTGAGCTCCACCTCGCGGCGGCGGCGCCTGGCCAGTACGACCCGGCGCTCGGCCGCGGTCAGACCGCCCCACACCCCGTACGGCTCGGGCTGTATCAGCGCGTGCTCCCGGCATTCGACCATCACAGGGCAGCGGGCGCAGACCCGTTTCGCCGCCTCCTCGCGGGCCAGCCGGGCGGCCGTCGGCTCCTTGGACGGCGCGAAGAAGAGGCCCGCTTCGTCCCGGCGGCACACCGCCTCCGCATGCCAGGGGCCGGCCTGATCCTCCCGCGCAGGACCACGCTGCGGGGGGACGGCGGCGACCTGCACTGACTGGTACGGCGGATGCAGCACGGTCCACTCCTGACGACGGCTTCGCGAGCGAGAGACGATGAAGCACTCCCTACCCGCTGTACGCGCGCCTATGCACTGAGTTCCGATGCGCGCCCGTTCTCGCGCCGCCGCCAACGCGTCAGCCGAGGTACTTCCGCAGATGCTTGTGCAGGTCGGTGACGAGCTTCCCGCGCTTGGGCTTGGCCTCGATGTTCCCGAAGACCGAGTAACCGTTGACCACGACGACCGGGGCCTCGGGATTCTCCGACTCCAGGGTCTCGACCTCGAAGTTGCCGAAAATCCCGGTGCCGTTGCCGCGCAGCGAGATGTTCTCCGGGACGGTGACCTCGACATTGCCGAAGATCGAGGTGGCGTCGATGACGGTGAGGCGCTGCTCGAAGAGCGCCTCGGTGAGGTCGATCTCGATGTTGCCGAAGAGCGAGAAGGCCTTCGTACGGCCGCCGATGCGCCAGCGCCCCTTGCGGGTGGAGCTGGAGAAGACCGCGACCAGGCTCTCGGCGGTGACCGGGAGATTCGGGTCGGCCGATGCGAAAGCGGCGGGCGCGGGGTCGCGTTGAGGGCCGGCGCCGGGGGCCGGCAGATCCTCGACGAGCGGCTCCAGCTCGCCGAGGGTCTTGGCCCGGTAGACCGAGTCGATGCGCTCGGAGTGCTCCTCGGCGGTCAGACGCCCCTCGGCCAGGGCCTCCCTGAGGATGTCCGCGATGCGGTCGCGGTCGGCGTCGGAGGCGCGGATGGCCGGCGCCTGGGGCTGACGGGCGGGCGCCTGAGGCGGGTGGGGCTGCTTTTCGAGGTCCACCGGACCAGCCTACCCAAACGCGATAGATCGCGACTACCCCGAGGTGAGCCCTACCTCACAGACCGCGGGGATCTGCGGGGTTCTACGCTGGTGGGCGCCGGGCCAATGGAGGCCGGGCGCCGTCTGCCGAGTGAGGAATGGCCGTAATGCCAGAGTTTGCGTACTCCGATCTGCTCCCCCTGGGAGAGGACACCACGCCGTACCGGATGGTGACCGCCGACGGTGTCTCCACCTTCGAAGCCGACGGCCGTACGTTCCTCAAGATCGAGCCCGAGGCACTGCGCAAGCTCTCCGCCGAGGCCATCCACGACATCCAGCACTATCTGCGGCCCGCGCACCTCGCCCAGCTGCGCAAGATCATCGACGACCCCGAGGCGTCGGGCAACGACAAGTTCGTCGCGCTCGACCTCCTCAAGAACGCGAACATCGCGGCGGCCGGGGTCCTCCCGATGTGCCAGGACACCGGCACCGCGATCGTCATGGGCAAGCGCGGCCAGAACGTGCTGACCGAGGGCGGCGACGAGGAAGCGCTGTCCCACGGCATCTACGACGCGTACACCCAGCTCAACCTGCGCTACTCGCAGATGGCGCCCATCACCATGTGGGAGGAGAAGAACACCGGCTCGAACCTGCCCGCGCAGATCGAGCTGTACGCGACCGACGGCGGCGCGTACAAGTTCCTCTTCATGGCCAAGGGCGGCGGCTCGGCCAACAAGTCGTTCCTCTACCAGGAGACGAAGGCCGTCCTCAACGAGGCGTCCATGATGAAGTTCCTGGAGGAGAAGATCCGTTCGCTGGGTACGGCGGCCTGCCCGCCCTACCACCTGGCGATCACCGTCGGCGGCACGAGCGCCGAGTTCGCCCTGAAGACCGCGAAGTACGCCTCCGCGCACTACCTGGACGAACTGCCCACGGAGGGCTCCGCGACGGGCCACGGCTTCCGTGACGTCGAGCTGGAGCAGAAGGTCTTCGAGCTGACGCAGCGGATCGGGATCGGCGCGCAGTTCGGCGGCAAGTACTTCTGCCACGACGTACGCGTCGTACGCCTCCCCCGCCACGGCGCGTCCCTGCCCGTCGCGATCGCCGTCTCCTGCTCGGCGGACCGCCAGGCGCTGGCGAAGATCACCGCCGAGGGCGTCTTCCTGGAGCAGCTGGAGCGCGACCCGGCCCGCTTCCTCCCGGACACGACGGACGAGCACCTGGACGAGGCGGGCGACGTCGTACGCATCGACCTCAACCAGCCCATGGACCAGATCCTGGCCGAGCTCACCAAGTACCCGGTCAAGACCCGCCTCTCCCTCAACGGCCCGCTCGTCGTCGCCCGCGACATCGCGCACGCCAAGATCAAGGAACGCCTCGACGCGGGCGAGGAGATGCCCCAGTACCTGAAGGACCACCCGGTCTACTACGCCGGCCCGGCCAAGACCCCCGAGGGCTACGCCTCCGGCTCCTTCGGCCCGACCACGGCAGGCCGGATGGACTCCTACGTCGAGCAGTTCCAGGCGGCGGGCGGCTCCAAGGTGATGCTCGCCAAGGGCAACCGCTCGAAGCAGGTCACGGACGCGTGCGACGCGCACGGCGGCTTCTACCTGGGCTCGATCGGCGGCCCGGCGGCGCGCCTCGCGCAGGACTGCATCAAGAAGGTCGAGGTCGTCGAGTACGAGGAGCTCGGCATGGAGGCGGTCTGGAAGATCGAGGTCGAGGACTTCCCCGCGTTCGTCGTGGTGGACGACAAGGGCAACGACTTCTTCACCGAGCCCGCCCCGGCCCCCACCTTCACCACCATCCCGGTACGGGGCCCCGGGCTCGCGTAACGCCACCTGCGCCGGACACCGACACCAGCCGACGAACGACGGACGGAGTCCGGCGCAGCCGACCGAAGCCTGCGAGGCCCCCCGGGGCCGAGCAGTGCGAGGGCGGCGCCGGAAAGGTCCTGCGATCCTTCCGAGCGTGGCGCGGGCGTCGTCCGCCGGCCGCACGGGAACATCCACCAGCGGACTGTTGCTGTCCGGAGCGGAGGTACGACGACTATGAGCGAGCAGAAATTCCGGGTCGAACACGACTCCATGGGCGAGGTACGAGTCCCCGCGGACGCCAAGTGGCGGGCCCAGACCCAGCGCGCGGTGGAGAACTTCCCCGTCTCAGGACAGCGTCTGGAGCGCGCCCATATCGAGGCGCTCGCCCGGATCAAGGCGGCCGCCGCGAAAGTCAACGCGGAGCTGGGCGTCCTGGACAAGGACATCGCCGACGCGGTGGCCGACGCGGCCGGGGAGGTCGCGGACGGGCGCTGGGACGGCGAGTTCCCTGTGGACGTCTTCCAGACCGGCTCAGGCACCTCCTCCAACATGAACATGAACGAGGTCGTGGCGACGCTGGCGAGCGAGCGCCTCGGCCGCGACGTGCACCCGAACGACCACGTCAACGCCTCCCAGTCGTCCAACGACGTCTTCCCCTCCTCGATCCACATCGCGGCGACGGCGGCCGTGACCGCCGATCTGATCCCGGCGCTCGACCACCTGGCGCTGGCGCTGGAACGCAAGGCGGAGGAGTTCGCGGAGGTCGTGAAGTCCGGCCGTACGCACCTGATGGACGCGACGCCGGTCACGCTGGGCCAGGAGTTCGGCGGCTACGCGGCGCAGGTCCGTTACGGGATCGAGCGCCTCAACGCATCCCTCCCCCGGCTGGCCGAACTCCCCCTCGGCGGCACGGCGGTGGGCACCGGCATCAACACCCCGCCCGGCTTCTCGGCCGCCGTCATCGCGGAGGTCGCACGGACGACAGGGCTGCCGCTGACCGAGGCGCGCAACCACTTCGAGGCGCAGGGGGCGCGGGACGGGCTGGTCGAGACGTCCGGGCAGTTGCGGGTGATCGGGGTCGGCCTGACGAAGATCGCGAACGATCTGCGGTGGATGGCGTCGGGCCCGCGCACGGGTCTGGCGGAGATCTCGCTGCCCGATCTGCAGCCGGGTTCGTCGATCATGCCGGGCAAGGTCAACCCGGTGATCCCCGAGGCGGTGCTGATGGTGGCGGCGCAGGTCACGGGCAACGACGCGACGGTGGCCGCTGCGGGGGCCGCGGGCAATTTCGAGCTGAACGTGATGCTGCCGGTGATCGCGAAGAACGTACTGGAGTCGGTGCGGCTGCTCGCCAATGTGGTGCGGCTGCTCGCGGACCGGACGGTGGACGGGATCACGGCGAACGTGGAGCGGGCGCGGGAGTACGCGGAGTCGTCGCCGTCGGTGGTGACCCCGCTGAACAAGTACATCGGGTACGAGGAGGCGGCGAAGGTCGCCAAGCGGGCGCTGGCGGAGCGGAAGACGATTCGCGAGGTGGTGCTGGAGGGCGGGTACGTGGACCGGGGCGACCTGACGCTGGAGCAGCTGGACTCCGCCCTCGACGTTCTGCGTATGACACACCCCTGACGCCGGACCGGTTCGGGTGGGCCCTGCGCCGCCGCTGCGCGGAGCAGTTCC
>NZ_JAFLRJ010000432.1 GCF_017315755.1 Streptomyces beijiangensis | reverse complement strand
GGGGGAGATTGAGGACATGCAGGGCTAGCCCGCCAGGGCCTGTTCCGCGCGGCGCGGAGCCGGCGGTGCGTGGCGGTGCGCCGGGTCGCGCACCTCGCCCACCAGCATTTCCAGTACGTCCTCCATCGCCACCAGACCCAGCACCTTCCCCGAAGCGTCCGCGACCTGCGCCAAGTGCGTCGCCGCACGCCGCATCACGGTCAGGGCGTCGTCCAGGGGCAGTTCGGCCCGCAGCGTCGCCATCGGACGCCAGACCTGCTGGGGGACGGCACGCTCCCGCTCCTCCAGGTCCAGCACGTCCTTGACGTGCAGATAGCCCATGAAGGCGCCGCTGTCCGCGCACACGGGGAAACGCGAGTACCCCGTCCGTACGGTCAGCTCCTCGAGCTGCCGGGGCGTCACGGACGGGTCGACCGTGATCAGGTCGGCGCGGGCGATCAGGACGTCGGTGACCGGGACGCTGCCCAGTTCCAGTGCGTCCTCGAGCCGCTCCTGTGCCTCGGAGTCCAGCAGACCGGCCTGGCCCGAGTCCTCCACCAGCCGGTTGAGCTGCTCGCTGGTGAAGACCGCCTCGACCTCGTCCTTGGGCTCGACGCGGAAGAGCTTCAGGATGACCCGGGCGCAGGCGCCCAGTGCGACCGTCACCGGACGGCAGACGCGGGCGAAGCCCACGAGGCCGGGGCTGAGCCAGAGCGCCGTCTTCTCCGGGGCGGCCATGGCGAGGTTCTTGGGGACCATCTCGCCGATGACCAGGTGCAGGGAGACGACCACCGCGAGGGCGATGACGTAACCGAGCGGGTGGACGAGGCCGTCGGGCAGATGTGCCGCCACGAAGACCGGTTCCAGGAGGTGTGCCACGGTCGGCTCGGCGACCGCGCCCAGCGTCAGCGAGCACATCGTGATGCCGAACTGGGCGGCCGCCATCATCTGCGGCAGGTTCTCCAGGCCGTGCAGCACCTGCCTGGCCCGCGCCGACCCTTCGGCGGCGAGGGGCTCGACCTGGCTCCGGCGTACGGAGACGAGGGCGAACTCGGCGCCGACGAAGAAGCCGTTGGCCAGGACCAGCAGGACGGCGAAGAGGAGTTGGACAGCGCTCATCGCACGGCCTCCGTGAGCGTCGGGACGTCGGCGGTACGCACCAGGCGGACCCGTTCGGCCCGGTAGCGGTCGACCTGGCGGACCACGAGCTTCCAGCCGGGGAGTTCGGCCCGGTCGCCGGGGGCGGGGATGCGCCCCAGGAGGTCCGCGACGAGGCCGGCGACGGTCTCGTACGGGCCCTCGGGCACTTCGAGCCCTATCCGGCGCAGGGTCAGGACCCGGCAGCTGCCGTCGGCATCCCAGGCGGGGAAGCCGTCCTCCGCGGGGGCGACCGGGGCCAGTTCGGGCCGCTCGGCGCCCTCGTCGTCGTGCTCGTCGCGTACCTCTCCGACGAGCTCCTCGACGATGTCCTCCAGGGTGACGACCCCTGCGGTGCCGCCGTACTCGTCGACCACGACGGCGATCGGCTGCTCGCTGCGCAGCCGCTCCAGGAGCTGCTGCACGGGAAGCGTCTCGGGCACCAGGAGCGGGGCCACGGCGATCAGCCCGGCCCTGGTCCGCCGGCGGTCATGCGGCGGTACGGCGAGGGCGTCCTTGAGATGGACCATGCCGACGACCTCGTCGATGCGGTCCCGGTAGACCGGGAAGCGGGAGAGACCGGTGGCACGGGTGAGGTTGAGGACATCGGCGGCCGTCGCCGACGACTGCAGGGCGCTGACCTTCACGCGCGGTGTCATGACGTGCTGCGCGGTGAGTCCGGCCAGCGACAGGGTCCGTACGAAGAGATCGGCGGTGTCCTGTTCCAGGGTGCCCGCCTGCGCCGAGTGGCGGGCCAGGGAGACGAGTTCACCGGGGGTGCGGGCCGAGGCCAGACCGTCAGCGGGCTCGACGCCCAGCGCCCTCACGAGCCGGTTGGCGACGGTGTTCAGCGCCGCGATCACCGGCCGGAAGGCGGACGAGAAGACATGCTGCGGACCGGCGACGAATCGGGCGACCTGGAGCGGCTTGGAGACCGCCCAGTTCTTCGGTACGAGCTCGCCGACCACCATCTGCACGGCGGAGGCGAGCAGCATCCCGAGCACCACGCTGACACCGGGGACGGCCCCTTCGGGCACTCCGGTGGCGGTGACGGGGCCGGTGAGCAGCTCGGCGAGCGCCGGCTCGGCGAGCATCCCGACCACCAGGGAGGTGATGGTGATGCCGAGCTGGGTGCCGGAGAGCTGGAAGGAGAGTTCCCGCAGGGCCTTCACGACCGTACGGGCCCGCCGGTCGCCGTCGGCGGCGGCGCGTTCGGCGTCGGGCCGGTCGACGGTGACGAGGCCGAATTCGGCCGCGACGAAGAATCCGTTGGCGAGGATCAGGAGAAAGGCTGCTCCGAGGAGCAGTAGGGGGATGGTCATGCCGCCGCCTCCGGGGAGGGGGCGGCGCAGGTACTACCGGACGATCCGTCCATTGCTGGAGGGATTCACTCCTCATGTCGCAGGGCTACCCCGCGGACCACGGGGGTCACTCTGGTGCGGGGCGGGACGCACTGGGCGCCGCCGGTAACCAGAGTAATCAAGAACTGGCGGGGTCGGGCAGGGGCTCAGGCGTTCTCGGCGTGCGTGCCGTGAGTTTCCGCCAGCGCGCGCAGCGCACGGGCGTCCCTGATGGCCTGGGCCTTGCCGATGCCGGGCTGGATACCGAGGGCGGGGAGGCTGGTGCCGTCGCTCAGGTCGAGGAAGACCCAGGCGTCGCCGGGGCGCAGATTGACCCGGAGGATCTGCGCCCAGGCGAGCGTCCGCCGGGAAGTGAGGTTCACGACAGTGACGCCGGACTCGTCCGCGACGACCTTGGGACGGCTGAGCAGTGCGAGCACACCGAAGAAGATCAGCGCGGTGAAGATGAAGCTGACCCTGGACCCCGGGGACAGGGTCTCCAGCATCAGGGAGATCACCGTGATGACGGCGAACATGACCGCGCCCACGGTCAGCAGCACGACCCTGGTGCGGGTCGGCCTGAAAGTGACCGGCAGGGCGGGGAGTTCAGCGGCAGGCATGGCTCGGCGGTCCTTGGTCCTTCAGAGGCGGCAGGCGTGGATGGCGGTGGTGAGGATGGCGCGCGCGCCGAGGTCGTAGAGATCGTCCATGATCCGCTGCGCCTCCTTGGCGGCGACCATCGAGCGGACGGCGACCCAGCCCTCGTGGTGCAGGGGGGAGATCGTGGGCGACTCCAGTCCGGGCGTGAGGGCCACGGCCTTCTCCAGGTGCTCGACCCGGCAGTCGTAGTCCATCATCACGTACGACCGTGCCACCAGGACTCCCTGGAGGCGGCGCAGGAACTGCTGGACCTTGGGGTCGTCCGCGTCGGCGCCGGTGCGGCGGATGACAGCCGCCTCGGACTTCATGATCGGGTCGCCGAAGACCTCGAGACCGGCATTGCGCAGTGAGGTGCCGGTCTCGACGACGTCGGCGATGACCTGGGCGACACCCAGCTCGATCGCCGTCTCGACGGCTCCGTCGAGGTGCACGATCGCGGCGTCGACGCCCTGCTCGGCGAGGTGCTTGGCGACGATGCCCTCGTACGAGGTGGCGATCGTCTTGCCCGCCAGGTCGGCGACGGCGGAGACCGTGCCGGGCTTGGCGGCGAAACGGAAGGTCGAGCGGGCGAAGCCGAGCGGCAGGATGACCTCGGCGCCGACGCCGGAATCGATCAGGAGGTCCTCGCCGGTGATGCCGATGTCGAGCTTGCCCGAGGACACATAGATCGCGATGTCCTTGGGGCGCAGGTAGAAGAATTCGACCTGGTTCCCGGGGTCGACGAGAACGAGCTCCTTGGACTCCTTGCGCTGCTGGTAGCCGGCCTCATGGAGCATCGCCATCGCAGGTCCTGAGAGGGAGCCCTTGTTGGGAATGGCGATGCGCAGCATGGGGTCAACTTCCTTGTGTGCGGAGGGAGTTCAGAGCGTTCTGAGAGTGTGCTCAGAGGTGGGCGTAGACGTCGTCGAGCGAGATCCCGCAGGCGACCATCATCACCTGGACGTGGTACAGCAGCTGCGAGATCTCCTCGGCGGCGGCTTCCTTGCCCTCGTACTCGGCGGCCATCCAGACCTCGGCGGCCTCTTCGACGACCTTCTTGCCGATGGCATGGACACCCTTGTCCACCAGCTCCGCGGTGCGGGAGGTGGCCGGGTCGCCGTTCTTGGCCTTGAGCTGGAGCTCGGTGAAGAGCTCTTCAAAGCTCTTGGGGGGTTTGTTCGCCATGATGGTCCTAAGAGTACGGGGTGCCGGGCTGCCACTCAGCGCCAGGGTTCGCTGACCGTGCGCAGTGTGGTGGCGGTGGCGACGGCGGCGGTGACCGCTTCGTGGCCCTTGTCCTCGTTCGAGCCCGGCAGGCCGGCGCGGTCGAGGGCCTGCTCCTCGTTGTCGCAGGTGAGTACGCCGAAGCCGACCGGGACGCCGGTCTCCACGGTGACCTGGGTGAGGCCGAGGGTGACGCCCTGGGACACGTACTCGAAGTGCGGGGTGCCGCCCCGGATGATGACGCCGAGCGCGACGATCGCGTCGTAGCCGCGGCCCGCCAGGACCTTGGCGACGACGGGCAGTTCGAAGCTGCCAGGGACGCGCAGGAGCGTCGGCTCGTCGATGCCCAGCTCGCTCAGTGCGCGCAGGGCGCCGTCGACGAGGCCGTCCATGATCTTTTCGTGCCACTGGGCCGCGATGACGGCCACGCGCAGGTCGCCGCAGTTCTTCACGGTGAGTTCGGGTGCGCCCTTGCCACTCATGTCTCTGTCTCTCCCTGTGCTTTCCGGCTTGCTGGCTTGCTTGCTTGCTTGCTGGTTTTCGGGTGCTTACTGGTTGCCGCAGGCGGACGTCTTGTCCAGCCACGGCAGGTCGTGTCCCATCCGGTCCCGCTTCGTCTGCAGGTACCGGAGATTGTGCTCGCCCGCCTTGACGGGCATCGGCTCCCGGCTGTTGACCTTGAGGCCGTGGCGCAGGAGTGCGTCGGTCTTGTCGGGGTTGTTGGTCATCAGCCGCAGGCTGCGTACGCCGAGGTCTTCGAGGATCTGCGCGCCCGCCCCGTAGTCGCGGGCGTCGGCGGGCAGGCCGAGTTCGAGGTTGGCGTCCAGGGTGTCGCGGCCGCGCTCCTGGAGTTCGTAGGCGCGCAGCTTGGACAGCAGTCCGATGCCCCGGCCCTCGTGACCGCGGAGATAGACCACCACGCCGCGGCCCTCCTCGGTGATGCGCGCCATGGATGCCTCCAGCTGGGGGCCGCAGTCGCAGCGCTGGGACTTGAAGATGTCGCCGGTCAGGCACTCCGAGTGGACCCGTACCAGGACGTCCTCGCCGTCGCCGATCTCACCGTGGACGAGGGCGACGTGCTCGACGCCGTCGACCGTGGAGCGGTAGCCGTACGCCGTGAAGTCGCCGAAGGCGGTGGGGAGGCGGACCGTGGCCTCGCGGCGCACGGTCGGCTCGGCGGAGGTGCGGTAGGCGATCAGGTCCTCGATGGAGATGATCGTCAGTCCGTGCTTGCGGGCGAACGGGACGAGCTCGGGCAGACGCAGCATCACGCCGTCCTCGCCCGCGATCTCGACGATCGCACCGGCAGGACGCAGACCGGCGAGGCGTGCCAGGTCGACGGCGGCCTCGGTGTGTCCGTTGCGTACGAGCACACCGCCCGGCTTGGCGCGCAGCGGGAAGACATGGCCGGGGCGTACGAAGTCGCCCGCCTGAGCCGTGCCGCCCGCCAGGAGCCGGAGGGTGGTGGCACGGTCGGCCGCCGAGATGCCGGTGGTCACGCCGTGTGCGCCGCTCGCGTCGACGGAGACCGTGAAGGCGGTACGCATCGACTCGGTGTTGTGCGCGACCATCTGCGGCAGGTCGAGCCGCTCCAGTTCCTCGCCCTCCATGGGGGCGCAGATCAGGCCGCGGCACTCGCTCATCATGAAGGCGATGATCTCGGGCGTCGCCTTCTCGGCGGCGATGACGAGGTCGCCCTCGTTCTCGCGGTCCTCGTCGTCGACGACCACGACGGGCCGGCCTGCCGCGATGTCACGGATGGCCTGCTCGACCGGGTCGAGGGAGAGGTCCTCGGCGTTGTCGGTGGAGTACCAGGTGGGTTGGGCAGTCATGCTGCTGCTCCTTCCAGGACGGGCTCGCTGCTCGTACTCGTACGGGAGCGGAGCCACCAGTCGCGCATGCCCCACAGGACGAGCGCGCCGTAGACGACGTAGATGAGGCCGGAGAAGGCGAGGCCGCTGTGGAAGTTGAGGGGTACGCCGACCAGGTCGACGAGCAGCCAGGCGAACCAGAACTCGACCAGGCCGCGGGCCTGGGCGACCATCGCGACGACCGTGCCGACGAAGATGTACGCGTCCGCCCACGGACTCCAGGAGAGCGAGGGGAAGGCGGTGAACAGGCTGCCGACGGCGAGCGTTCCGACGGCCGCGCCGAGCACGAGCAGGCCGCGCTCGCGCCAGCCGGCGAACCGTACGGCCACGGAGCCGTCCTGCGCCTGCTGCTTGCCGCCGCTCCAGCGCTGCCAGCCCCAGACGGCCACGGCGATGACGACGATCTGCTTGCCGACGCCGCCCGCCTGGTGCACCGAGAGGTTGGCGGCGACGAGGATCAGACCGGACAGGAACTGGGCGGGCCAGGTCCATATGGAACGCCGCCAGCCGAGCGCGAGCGCTATCAGGCCGATGGTGTTGCCGATCATGTCCGACCAGATGATGTGCTGGTCGAGGACGGTGAAGGCTTCGGTATTGAGCCAGCTGACGGCGCTCACTGTGCATTCCCCCTGATGCTGCTGTCCGCGCCGAGCAGTCGCTCGACGTACTTGGCGAGTACGTCCACCTCGAGGTTGACGGGGTCGCCGGCCTGCTTGATGCCGAGCGTGGTCAGCGCGAGGGTGGTCGGGATGAGGCTGATGGTGAAGTAGTCGGCGCCCGCGTCGACGACGGTCAGGCTCACGCCGTCGACCGTGATCGAGCCCTTCTCCACGACATAGCGGGAGAGGTCCGCGGGGAGCGAGATCTTGACGATCTCCCAGTTGTCGGAGGGCTTGCGCTCGACGATCGTGCCGGTGCCGTCGACATGGCCCTGGACGAGGTGTCCGCCGAGGCGGCCGCCGAGCGCCATCGGGCGCTCCAGGTTGACGCGGGAGCCGACCGTCAGGGCCCCGAGGCTGGAGCGCAGAAGCGTCTCGGCCATCACGTCGGCCGTGAACCGGCCGTCCCCGAAGTCGACGACGGTGAGACAGACACCGTTGACGGCGATCGAGTCGCCGTGCTTGGCGTCCTCGGTGACGACAGGGCCGCGCAGGCTGAAGCGGGACGCGTCGCCGAGGTTCTCGACGGCGGTGACCTCACCCAGTTCTTCGACGATTCCGGTGAACACGGCGCTCAGCGCTCCTTCTGGAAGTTCGGTGTGGCAGTGATACGAAAGTCGGCTCCGATGCGGACGGTCTCGGTGACGTCGAGACGCAACGCTTCGGTGATGGTGGTGATTCCGGCGCCGGTGAGGGCGGCGGGTCCCTCGCCCAGGAGTACGGGCGCGAGGTAGGCGACGACCCGGTCGACGGCGCCGGCGGCGACGAAGGCTCCGGCGAGGGTCGGGCCGCCTTCGAGGAGTACGTGGCGCACACCGCGCTCCTGGAGGGCGGCGAGCAGGGCGGGGATGTCGAGTCCGGCGGCGCTGCGCGGGAGGCGTACCACCTCGGCATCGGCGAGTTCCGTCTGTGCGTCCTCGGCGACCGCGATCAGGGTGGGCGCGGCTTCGTCGAGAACGCGGGCGCCGGGCTTGACGGCGGTGGCGTGGGTGTCGACGACGACGCGCAGGGGCTGGGTGGCGCCCTCGATGCCGCGTACGGCGAGGTGCGGGTCGTCCGCGCGGGCCGTGCCGGATCCGACGACGACCGCGTCCGCCTCGGCGCGCAGCCGGTGGACGTCGGCGCGGGACTCGGCGGAGCTGATCCAGCGGCTGGTCCCGTCGGCGGCGGCGATGCGCCCGTCGAGGGTGGCGGCGTACTTCCAGGTGACGTACGGACGGCCGAGGCGCACCGAGGTGAGCCAGACGGTGTTGCCCTCGGCGGCCTCCGCCGTGAGGATCCCTGTCTCGGCCTTGATGCCGGCCGCGCGCAAGGTGTCGGCGCCGCCGGTGGCCTGCGGATTCGGGTCGCCGACCGCGTAGACGACGCGGGAGATGCCGGCGTCGATGAGCGCCTGGGAGCAGGGACCCGTACGGCCGGTGTGGTTGCAGGGCTCCAGGGTGACGTACGCGGTCGCGCCGCGCGCCCTGTCGCCTGCGGCGGCCAGTGCGTGGACCTCGGCGTGCGGGCCGCCGGCGCGCTGGTGGTAGCCCTCGCCGACGATCTCGCCCGAGGCGTCGGTGATGACGCACCCGACGACCGGGTTGGGGCTGGTGGAGCCGAGTCCGCGCGCGGCGAGCTCAATAGCCCGCCACATGGCGTCCACGTCGGCTGCGGTGGCCACCGGGTCCTCCTGCCTCATAGGGCACGGACTCCGGGGCCTGTCGATGACGACAGAGAGCGGGATCGCACAAGGGGACGCCGAGGACGAAGATACGGATCGCCCGGGGATCACAAGGATCCGGACGGTCACGCATCAACACCGGCGTACCGGAATACGGCCCGCCGCGCACTGCCTCCCATCCGGACTTTCACCGTCGGTCCAGGAATTTCACCTGGTCAACCGGCCACTGGATGCGGACGGGTCGCGGACTATAACCGCCGGTTCGGAATTACACCGACCCCGGAGTGCGCTGCTGCTGGTACACGGCCAGTGTGCCACGTCTGATCGGAGGCCATACGGGGGCCCGGTTGTGGTCTGACTCACAGCGGGTTCGAGGTTCATCCGCCGAAGAGGTCGTTCTGGGCCGCGTCGCGTGCGGTGAGCAGGGCGCCGCTGAGCACCGCGCCGCCGCCGAGGGCTCCTGCGCGTACCCGGGTACGGAGCGGGGTGAGCCCGGCGACGTGCTTCTCGACCCGGGCGGCCAGTCCTTCGCCGCCCGCGTGGCCGGTCTCGCCGCCGAGCACCACGAATCCGGGGTCGAGCACGGCGGCGACGGATGCGACACCGAGGGCGATACGGGCGGCGAGCGCCTCCAGGAACGCCCCACCGCGCTCCCCGGCGGCCGGGGCATCGCGTACGGCCTCCTCCGCGGGGGCCTCGATGCCGTGTTCCGCGGCGAGCCGCGTGAGGGCGGCGCGGCTGACCAGGGCGTCGAAGCCCTCCTCGCAGCCGGTGGCCGAGGGCAGTCCGCCGGTTCCCGGCACCGGCAGGAAGCCGATCTCGCCCGCACCGCCGGACGCGCCGCGACGCAGTTTCCCGTCCAGGACGACCGCGGCGCCGACGCCCTGGCCCAGCCACAGGAAGGCGAAGGTGTCGTGGCCGCGGGCGGCTCCGAGACGCTGTTCGGCGACGGCGGCGAGGTTGGTCTCGTTCTCGACGAGGACCGTGGCCGTCAGGCGTTCGTTGAGTGCGCCGACCAGCCTGCCGTGCCATGCGGGCAGGCCGGTGGTGCCCCGGAGTTCGCCGGTGGCCGGGTCGATCAGGCCGGGGGCGCCGATGCCGACGCTGTGCAGCCTGGCTGCTCCCGCCTCGCGGGCGGTGCGCTCCAGCAGGGCCGCCGCCCGCTCGACGGCGGGTTCGGTCCCGGTGTCGCGGCCGATGGGCAGGGAGGCCTCGGCGAGGGTGGTGCCGAGGAGGTCGGCCACGACGACGGCGACACTCCGGGTGCGTACGTCGAGAGCGGCGAGATGGGCCAGCGAGGCGACGATCCCGTACAGACGCGCGTTCGGTCCACGCCGCTCGGCACCGGTCTCGCCGACGACCTCGATCAGCCCGGATCCCTGCAGCCGTTCCACCAGATCGGCGACGGTCGGCCGGGAGAGACCGGTCAGCGTCTTCAACTGCCCCGCCGTCAGGGGACCTCGCCGCTGGAGGTGATCCAGGGCGAGCCGGTCATTGATGACCCGGGCGGTACTCGGCGATGCGGGCATGGCCGGGATCCTTCCAGAACTATTTATCAGGCAGGGTTCCTGATAGTTCTGATAGCTTACGGCGCGGCACGATGGGAAGCGGACGCCCGGGGAGGGCACATGGCGAGTGAAGTGGTCTTCGGCCAGAGGCAGTTGAAGCGGTCCCGGTACGCCGTGGCCGCCGTCTTCTGTGTGCACGGCGCGGTCACCGGGAGTTTCGCCACACGCGTCCCCTGGATCCAGGAGCACGCGGGCATCAGCGCGGGCCAGCTCGGCCTGGCTCTCGCACTCCCCGCGCTCGGCTCCGCGCTGCTGATGCCGGTCTCCGCCGGGATCACCCACCGCCTCGGCGCACGCAACGCCCTGCGCGTACTGATCTCCCTGTGGACGCTCGCCCTCGCGCTGCCCGCCTTCGCCCCGAATCTGCTCACCCTCTGTCTGGCGCTCTTCGTGTACGGGGCAACGGCGGGGATGTCGGACGTCGCGATGAACGCGCTGGGCGTGGAGACCGAGAACCGTCTCGACCGGTCGATCATGTCGAGCCTGCACGGGATGTGGAGCGCGGGCGCCCTGATCGGCTCGGCGGGCGGCACCCTCGCGGCTCACCTCGGCGGCGACGCCCGGCTGCACCACTGCATAGCCGCCGCGGTCCTCACCGTGTTCGGGCTGATCGCCTGCCAGGGCGCACTTGACCTGCGCAGCACACCTGACGACGAGGCCCCGCCGCGCTTCGCCCTGCCGCCCAAGTCCGCCCTGGTCATCGGCGCGATCGGGTTCTGCGCGGTCTTCGCCGAGGGCGCCAGCCTGGACTGGTCCGCGGTCTATCTGCGGGACATCCTGGACACGTCGGCGGGCGCGGCCGCCGCGTCGACCACGGCGTTCACCCTCACCATGGCGGTGGCACGGCTGGCCGGGGACCGGGTGGTGGACCGCTTCGGCGCGGTACGGACCGTGCGCGCCGGCGGGGTGCTCGCGACGCTCGGCGGGGTGCTGGTCGTCGTGGCGCCCAACCCTGTGGTGGCGATGGGCGGGTTCGCCCTGGTCGGTCTCGGCGTCGCGGTCGTCGTACCGCTGGCGTTCGCGGCGGCCGGACGTACCGGCGGAAACCCCAGTCAGGCCATCGCGGGCGTCGCCACCATCACGTACACCTCGGGGCTCATCGCGCCGTCGGCGATCGGCGGGATCGCGAGCGCGACCTCGCTGGTGGTGTCCTTCGGTCTGGTGACGCTGCTGGCCTTCGGCCTGGTGGCGGGGGCCAATGTCCTGCGGAACGCGGGCGCCAGGAACCAGGCTCCGGAGAAGGTCAGTCCTGCGGACGCAGCAGTTCCCGGCCCAAGGACCTGAGGAGGTCGCTCCAGGGGGTGGGGCGCAGGGTCGCCGCGTCCAGGCGGACCAGGACGCGGGTGCCGTGGGCGTACGTCAGGGACCCGTCCGGCGAGCTGAAGCGGAAGCCGTAGGTCAGCCCGGTGTTCCCGAGGCGCTCCAGCCAGAGGTGGACGGCGTACTCGCCGGTCCGGTTGACCGGGACCTCGTAACTGATCCGCAGTTCCTTGACCGCGTTGCAGAAGTCCCCCGCGGCGGCCCAGTCGCCCTCGAAGCGCAGACCGCGCTCCTCCCAGTACGCGGTCCAGGCGCGTTCCACCATGAGCGGGTAGCGGGCGTTGTGCAGCAGACCGAGCGCGTCGAGGTCGTCGAAGTGGACGGAGACGGGGACGAGTGCGCCGTACTGGAGGACGGGCGGGGCTTCGACGGTGGTCACGGGTGGGGCTCCTGAACTGCGAAGACGAGAATCACCTCATCCTAAGCGGCTGCTCAGAAGCCCCACCGGCCAGGCTTCAGCCCGCGATCGAGTCGAGCTGCTCGGCCGCCGGGCGCAGCGCCCACAGGTCGCCGCTGGGCGGGGCCTGCAGTTTCGGTACGGCGGCCTTCGCCTTCATGTCACCCGCGTCGGCGGCGGCGTGCACGATGTCGCTCGCCGCGTATCGGTAGAACTCCAGTTCAGGATGCGGCCAGGGCACCTCGCCCGTCGCGGCGGGCAGCAGATAGTCCACCGCCTTGAACAGGCTCTGGCCCTGCGGCCCCTGATACGCCCAGAGGTCCACGCCGACCTGCTTGCCGATGGCCGCGAGCCGGGTGTACGCGACCAGATCGAAGGTCGAGTAATGCCAGCTGCGGGTGCGGGCGAGCTCCTGGGGCTGGCTGCCGTCGCCGGATATCTGCGGGTCGATCAGCTTGGCGCGGGCGTCGAGGACCTTCGTACGCGCCAGCTCCTTGTTGCCTGTCGCGAGTGCGAGACCGGCGATCTGCATGTCGGCGAAGGTGCCGTGGTTGTTCGCGGCGGCCGACTCCTGCTTGCCGAAGTCGGAGTTGACCAGCCAGTCCAGGAAGCTCTTGTTCCAGCTGCTCATGCCTGCGCGGTCGGCCTTCGTCCAGCCGGGTGCGCCGGAGTCCAGGATGGCCAGGGCATCGAGGACGCTCGTGTACTGCTGCGAGAAGTCGATGATGCCGATGGCCCGGCCGTCGTACTTGCAGGGGATGAACTGCCCGTGGTTCAGATTGGGGTTCATCCGGGTCGCGGGGTCGACGAACCAGGCCCGCAGGGTCTCGGCCGCCTGCTCCGCGTACTTCTTCTTGCCGGTGTAGTACCAGGCGAGGCTGAGCGTGGTCGTGGAGTTGAAGACCTTGCCGATGTCGGGGCGGTCGGTGCCGGTGTCGACCTCCGGGTTGCGTACGCCGTCGCGCTGGACGTACGGGCAGCCCCAGGGGTTGTCGGCCGTCTTCGGCTGGGAGGGCCACCAGTACGGCGCCTGGCTGAGGTAATCGTGGACGTCCCCGCCGGGAGCAGGCTTGGGCTTGTCGGTCACGGTCCACGGACCCTGCCCGAGCCAGGTGTCCGCCTGCGCGGTCAGCGACGTGACCGCCGTGCGCAGGGCCGGGTCGCCGTGCGCGAGGCGGGCGCGGGCCTGCTCGAGGCGGTGGCCGTCGATGACGGGGGTCCGGGGCGCCGATGAACCCCTGTGGTGCGGGGCCGCGACGGCGGAGGATGCGGTCGGTACGAGTACGGCGGCAAAGGCGGCCGCCGCGGCTACCAGGGCTTGCAGACGTCGGCGAGGTCTACCACTCACAGAACGCTCCCATCAGATATGTGAACGCAGTTCATGAACAAGACCGTGCGAGCGTAGGGCCAGCTGCTCCGCCTGACAATGCTCCGCACACGATTCACGGAGATGAGTGGACCTCTTTATTCCGGTTTAACATTGCGCTGATCTTTCACTGCTTGAAGAACAGAACGAACGGGAGTGACCATGGGCCTCGGCGTGCGCTGGACCTTGCACGGCGACGGGAAGAACCCCGCTCCCGGAGCAGTCGTCCGACCCGATGAGCGGCTCTCCTGGCCGCGCACCGCCGGACTCGGCGCCCAGCATGTGGTGGCGATGTTCGGGGCGTCGTTCGTGGCACCCGTGCTGATGGGGCTCGACCCCAACCTCGCGATCATGATGTCCGGCGTCGCGACCATGATCTTCCTGCTCGCCACCCGCGGCAGGGTGCCCAGCTACCTCGGCTGCTCACTCTCCTTCGTGGGCGTGGCCGCGGCGATCCGGGCATCCGGCGGATCCAGCGCGACCGTCACCGGCGCGATCTTCGTCGTCGGCGCGGCCCTCTTCCTCGCGGGCCTCGCCGTCCACCACTTCGGCGCCCGGATCATCCACGCGGCGATGCCGCCGGTGGTGACCGGCGCGGTCGTCATGCTGATCGGCTTCAATCTGGCGCCGGTGACCGCGGCGACGTACTGGCCGCAGGACCAGTGGACGGCCCTGCTGGTGATGCTCTTCACCGGTCTGGCCGTGGTCTGCCTGCGCGGTTTCCTCTCCCGCATCGCGATCTTCCTCGGGCTGATCTTCGGCTACGGCATCTCCTGGTTCTTCGACCGCGTCTTCGGCAAGATCCACTCGATCTCGGGTTCCGGCCAGGTCACCGACCACTGGCGCCTCGACCTCTCGGCCGTCGGCAAGGCCGACTGGATCGGGCTTCCGACCTTCCACGCCCCGAGCTTCGAATGGTCCGCGATCCTGGTCGCCCTCCCCGTCGTCATCGCACTGATCGCCGAGAACGCCGGCCATGTGAAGGCCGTCGGCGAGATGACCGGCGACAACCTGGACGACAAGCTGGGCACCGCGATCGCCGCCGACGGCGTCGCCTCGATGCTCTCCACCGGCGTCGGCGGCCCGCCCAACACCACGTACTCCGAGAACATCGGCGTCATGGCGGCCACCCGCGTCTACTCCACCGCCGCGTACTGGGCCGCCGCCTGCTTCGCACTCCTCTTCGGCCTCTGCCCCAAGTTCGGCTCGATCGTGGCCGCGATCCCGGGCGGCGTCCTCGGCGGGATCACCGTCATCCTGTACGGAATGATCGGCCTGCTCGGCGCCCAGATCTGGATCAACGCCAAGGTGGACATGCGCAACCCGCTCAACCTGGTGCCGGCCGCTGCGGGCATCATCATCGGCGTCGGCGGCGTCTCGCTGAACATCAGCGACAACTTCCAGCTCAGCGGCATCGCGCTCGGCACGATCGTCGTCATCACCGGCTACCACGTACTGCGCGCCTTCGCCCCGCCCCACCTCAAGCAGCAGGAGCCGCTGCTCGACTCGGGCACCTCCTCGTACGAGAAGAGCGGGACGGGCGAGGATCAGCCCCCCGCCAGCTCATAGGCGTACTCCGGTACGAAGGTGCCGGCCGCCCCCTTGCAGCCGTCGGACTCCCCCGGCAGCTTCACCCACAGGTAGGCGTCGATACGGGCCTGCCCGGTGCGGGTCGTCGGCGCCTGCCCGATGGCCCGGCCCGCCGGGTCGCACCACGCGCCACCGGCCGCCGCGCCATTGCCGTTGCGGCTCGTGTCGATGACCGCTCCGAGGCGTGCGGGGCCTCCGAGCGCTGCCAGCACCCTCCGTGCGTAGGCGGCCTCGTCGGCGGTGCTGTTGAAGTTGGAGACATTGGTGAAGATGCCGTCGCCGCTGGCCGCCGCACCCGCGGCACGCAGCTCGGCGGCCTGCTGGGCGGGCGGGTTCCAGTCGGAGTTGCCGCCGTCGAAATAGATCTTCGCCTTCGGGGCGGCAGCATGAACGGCCCGGCCCGCGCGCGCCAGCGAGGCGAAGCGGGCTGTCCGCCGGCCCGCCGTCAGACAGTCGGACTGCGCGATCGCATCGGGTTCGAGGATCACGATCGACGGTCCACCGCCGAGCCCCGCGGCGAATTCCCGCATCCAGCGGTCGTACGCCGCCAGATCCGGGGCGCCGCCCTCCGAGGCGCCGCCGCAGTCCCGCTCGGGGATCGCGTACGGAACGAGTACCGGCACCCGGCCCTGCGCCGCAGCCCTGGAGGTCACCGCGCGGACGCGGGCCCGCACCTGGCCCGGGTCGTACTGCGGGAACCACACCGCGGCCGGCCGGGCTGCGATACGCGACTCGATGAGCGGACGGCGTGGGTCGTCGCGGTGCGAGCCGACCCAGTCGAGCACCTGTGAGTCGAAATGGCGGTAGAGCGGGCCGCTGATCACTGTCGCCGCAGAACTGGCGGGCCGCACGGCGTGCGGCGAAGGGGACGCGGCCTTACGGGACTTCGAGGGACGCGCCGATGAGGGCGCGGGGCTGGGCCGTGCGGGCAGGGGCCGCACTTCCGGGGAGCTGGTCACCTCCGGTCGCGCCGAGTCTCTGCCCCCGCCGCCCGGGACCGCCGCCAGCACACCGGCGACCGTACCCGCGGTCACCACCGCGGTGGCCGCGACGGCCATGACATTGCGCAGCGCCGCGCGGCTCCGCACACGTAACTCAGGCACCTCGAACTCCCCCTTACCCGGACCGCGTTCCCCCGTTCTGGGGAAGCTCGGCCCCGACTGCACACGCGCAGAGCCTAGGGCTGTCAAGGTGCCGCTATGGCGCAGACGGAACATTTCGCAGCTCGCACGGACGTTCTGGCACCGGCCGTCGATGTGGTGGTGGCGCGGATGCGGGCGCTGCGGGCCGACTGGCCGCCGTCCGACGGGGTCGCTGTCTTCAATCAGGTCTATCTGACCGTCACCGAGGAGATCGGCCTGCGCATCGACGACGGCCGCGGCTTCACCGACCCACGCGCCGCCTGCGCGCTCGACGCGCTTTTCGCCGGACGCTACCTCGCGGCCGTCGACGCGGTGGCCGAGGGCGGCCGCCCGCCCGCCTGCTGGCAGCCGCTCTTCCAGTACCGGCGCCATCCCGGCGTACGGCCGCTGCAGTTCGCCCTCGCGGGGATCAACGCCCATATCGGGCACGACCTGGCGCTGGCCGTCGTCGACAGCTGCCAGATGCTGGAGTGCGAACCGGCGGAGCTGGAGGACGAGTTCGAGCGCGTGGGCGACATTCTCGTCTCGCTGGAGGAACGCATCCGCGAGGACCTGATGCCGGGACCCGACTTCCTGGAGATCGCCGACCCCCTCACCCATCTCCTCGGCTCCTGGAGCCTGGACCGGGCGCGGGACGCCGCCTGGTCGGCCGCACGTGTTCTCTGGGGCCTGCGGGAACTCCCGGGGCTGGCCGGGGAGTTCAGGGAGCGGATGGACGCGGGTGTCGGCCTGGTGGGGCGCTGCCTGCTGACTCCGCTGCGCTGACGCCTCCGGCCGAAGAAGATGGGTTGCACACATGACGATCGCACTTGGTCTCGGACTCCCCCAGATGAAGCAGTACTCCATCGGACGGGATGTCCCACTCGTCGCACGCGCCGCCGAGGAGACCGGGTACGCATCCCTGTGGGTATTCGAGCGCATCCTCTTCCCCGAGCCCACGACCCAGGGCCTGTACGGAATTCCGGGCCTCCCCTGGCCCGAGCAGTACCGCTCGGTCGCCGATCCGCTGGTGACCCTGACGCTGGCCGCCGCGGCGAGCGAACGGGCCCGGCTCGGCACGAGCGTCCTGGTGGCCCCGCTGCACCTGCCCTTCCAGCTGGCCAGATCCCTGGCCTCGCTGGACGCGGCGAGCGGCGGCCGGGTGGTGGCGGGCCTCGGCACGGGCTGGTCCCTGGACGAGTACGCGGCGGCGTCCGTGGCGCCCTTCGAGAAGCGCGGTGCGGTCCTCGACGAGCTGCTCGACGTGTGCGCGGCGGTCTGGGGTCCCGACCCGGTCGCGTACGAGGGCGCGCTCACCAGCATCGCCCCGTCCGAGGTCGGGCCCAAGCCGGCCCGCCCGATCCCCGTGTACCTCCCGGCGAACAGCCCGAAGGCGTCCAGGCGCCTGGTCGACCGGGCGGACGGCTGGATGCCGGCGGCGACGGGGCCCGGCGCGCTGACCGCGGGATGGCAGAAGATCCAGGCCCTGGCGGGCGAGAGGGGTCGGGAGCGGCCGGTGGCGGTGACGGTACGGGTCAACGCGGCCTACAGCGCGAAGCCGTACGAGGGCGAGGGCCGACGCCCCTTCCAGGGGAGTGTGGCGCAGATCGTGGAGGACCTGGCGGCGCACGCGGCGACCGGGGTCGCGGACGAGTTCCTGCTGGATCTGCAGGGCGCGATGCGGGATGCGAAGGAGCTGGTGAATGTGGCGGCGGAGGTGTACGAGGCTGCGCGTGCGGCCGGGGTGTAGGAATCGGCCCCCGCCCCGGGGCTCTGCCCCGGACCCCGGTCCTCAATC
>NZ_JAFLRJ010000431.1 GCF_017315755.1 Streptomyces beijiangensis | reverse complement strand
CGCCACCGCGGGTGCCGCCGGCAGCGACGACGCCGGGGCCGACAGTGACCTCGTCGAACTTCAGCTGCTCACCCTTGCGTTCGGAGTCGTCCAGCTGCTTGCGCCAGAGCAGTTTCCCGGAGGTGAGGTCGATGGATCCGATCTGGGTGCAGCCCCAGTAGTCCTTCTTCGCCGTGGGTTGCGCGGGCTGGAAGGCGATCGCGGTCCTGTTGTCCGGGGAGAGGTGCTCCGACGCGGCACAGATCGGACCCGGCAATTTGATCTTCCAGGCGGGTGCGCCCGTTGCGGTGTCGTAGCCGACCACTTCGCTCGGGCCCGTCTTCACGTACAGCTTGTCCGTGATCCAAGAACCCGAGACGTCGGTGATGGTCGGGCCCTTGAGGGCGGGTACCTGCAAGAACATCTTGGCCGCGGTGGAGCCGGGCACCTTCTCGGTGCCGTTGCCGCCGAGGCCCTTGTTGCCTCCGGTGCCGCCCTGGCTGCCGCCGGTGGAACTGTTCGACTCGTTCTGCTTCTTGTCCTTGCCGCTGTCCTGGCCGGACATGTACCAGAGGCCGCCGCCGACGATCAGGGCAACGGCCACGACCGCCGAGATGATGATGGTGCGGGTCTGATTGCTGCCACCGCCGCCGCCACCGGGGACCGGGGGTCCTGGCGGGGGCTGCTGGGGGTAGCCGTAACCGGGCTGCTGCGGGGGCGGCTGCTGGGG
>NZ_JAFLRJ010000430.1 GCF_017315755.1 Streptomyces beijiangensis | reverse complement strand
CGCCCTCGCCGCCAAGGCGCCCGGCGGTGCCACGGAGGTGCGGATCCCCCCGTACGCCGTCGTCCAGTGCATCGAGGGCCCCCGGCACACCCGCGGCACCCCGCCCAACGTCGTCGAGACCGATCCGCTGACCTGGCTCAGGCTCGCCACGGGACGCACCGACTGGTCCACCGCGCTGGACGCGGCCAAGGTCTCCGCCAGCGGGGAGCGGGCCGACCTCTCCGCCCTGCTGCCGCTCCTGGGCTGAGCCCCGTCCGGTGTGATGCTGGACACGGGTGTGACCACTGGTGTCAACACCGACACGCGGCTCTGTCCGGGGCGATCCACGCCGGGACGCCCGGTGTGAGGCGGTGTGAGGCGGCTGCGGCCAGGTTCGGGCGGCTTCGGGCGGCTCTTGTCAGAACGTACTAAAACGGGAATCCCGGGCCCTGGTCGATTTCCCCAATTCGGACCAGTGGTCGATCTCGCCTACACTCGGTGCCGTGCCTCGTGGTGATGGACGACTCAACCACGACCTGCTCCCCGGAGAGAAAGGCCCCCAGGACGCTTGCGGCGTCTTCGGTGTCTGGGCTCCGGGTGAAGAGGTCGCCAAGCTCACCTATTTCGGACTGTATGCACTGCAGCACCGTGGACAGGAGTCCGCGGGCATCGCAGTGAGCAATGGGTCCCAGATTCTCGTCTTCAAGGACATGGGACTGGTCTCCCAGGTCTTCGACGAAACCTCCCTCGGCTCCCTCCAGGGCCATATCGCGGTCGGTCATGCCCGCTACTCCACCACCGGTGCCTCGGTGTGGGAGAACGCGCAGCCGACATTCCGTGCCACCGCGCACGGTTCGATCGCGCTCGGCCACAACGGCAACCTGGTCAACACTGCCCAGCTCGCCGAAATGGTTGCGAAGCTCCCGAAGGAGAACGGCCGCGCCACCCAGGTGGCGGCCACCAACGACACCGACCTGGTCACGGCCCTGCTGGCCGGCCAGACCGATGACGACGGCAAACCGCTGACCATAGAAGAAGCGGCGACCAAGGTCCTCCCGGAAGTCCAGGGCGCCTTCTCGCTCGTCTTCATGGACGAGCACACCCTGTACGCGGCCCGCGACCTGCAGGGCATCCGCCCGCTGGTACTCGGCCGTCTGGAGCGCGGCTGGGTCGTCGCCTCGGAGTCCGCCGCCCTCGACATCTGCGGCGCCAGCTTCGTACGCGAGATCGAGCCGGGCGAGCTCGTCGCCATCGACGAGAACGGTCTGCGCAGCTCCCGATTCGCGGAAGCGAAGCCCAAGGGATGCATCTTCGAGTACGTCTATCTGGCGCGCCCCGACACCGACATCGCGGGCCGGAATGTCTACCTCTCCCGTGTGGAGATGGGCCGGAGGCTCGCTGCCGAAGCCCCCGTCGAGGCCGACCTGGTGATAGCTACTCCCGAGTCGGGCACCCCTGCCGCGATCGGGTACGCCGAAGCCAGCGGAATTCCTTACGGCTCGGGCCTGGTCAAGAACGCCTATGTCGGCCGGACCTTCATCCAGCCGTCCCAGACGATCCGCCAGCTCGGCATCCGTCTCAAGCTCAACCCGCTCAAGGAAGTCATCCGCGGCAAGCGGCTGGTGGTCGTCGACGACTCGATCGTCCGCGGCAACACCCAGCGCGCCCTGGTCCGGATGCTCCGCGAGGCCGGTGCCGCCGAGGTCCACATCCGGATCTCGTCCCCGCCGGTGAAGTGGCCGTGCTTCTTCGGCATCGACTTCGCCACCCGGGCCGAGCTCATCGCCAACGGCATGTCGGTCGAGGAGATCGGCAAGTCGCTCGGCGCCGACTCGCTCTCGTACATCACGACGGACGCGATGATCGAGGCGACGACGATCCCCAAGGACAACCTCTGCCGGGCCTGCTTCGACGGCATCTACCCGATGGACCTGCCGGACCCCGAGCTGCTCGGCAAGCAGCTTCTGGAGACCGAGCTGGCGGCCGGACCGGCGTCCACCGCCGCGGCCGACGCACTCCGTCGCCCGTAAGCCCTGCAGTACGACACGAAAGTTCCCAGAGCTATGTCTTCTGAGACAACCGGTGCCAGCTACGCAAGCGCGGGCGTCGACATCGAAGCCGGTGACCGCGCCGTAGAACTCATGAAGAAGTGGGTGAAGAAGACGCAGCGCCCCGAGGTCCTCGGTGGCCTCGGCGGATTCGCCGGCCTCTTCGACGCGAGCGCCCTCAAGCGCTACGAGCGCCCGCTCCTGGCCTCCGCCACCGACGGTGTCGGCACGAAGGTCGACCTCGCCCGCAAGATGGGCGTGTACGACACGATCGGCCACGACCTCGTCGGCATGGTCGTCGACGACCTCGTCGTCTGCGGCGCCGAGCCCCTCTTCATGACCGACTACATCTGCGTCGGCAAGGTCTTCCCCGACCGCGTCGCCGCGATCGTGAAGGGCATCGCCGAGGGCTGCGTCCTGGCCGGCTGCGCGCTGGTCGGCGGCGAGACCGCCGAGCACCCGGGTCTCCTCGGCGAGGACGACTTCGACGTCGCCGGCGCAGGCACCGGTGTGGTCGAGTTCGATCAGCTGCTGGGCGCGGACCGTATCCGTAAGGGTGACGCGGTGATCGCCATGGCGTCCTCCGGTCTTCACTCCAACGGGTACTCGCTCGTCCGCCATGTCGTCTTCGACCGGGCCGGCTGGGCGCTGGACCGCGAGATCGAGGAGTTCGGCCGCACGCTCGGCGAAGAGCTCCTGGAGCCCACCAAGATCTACTCGCTGGACTGTCTGGCCCTGACCCGCACCACGCAGGTGCACGGTTTCAGCCACATCACCGGCGGCGGCCTTGCCAACAACCTGGCCCGCGTGATCCCCGAGCACCTGCACGCCACGGTCGACCGCTCCACCTGGACGCCGGGCGCGGTCTTCGACCTCGTCGGCAAGGCCGGTCAGGTCGAGCGTCTCGAGCTGGAGAAGACCCTCAACATGGGCGTCGGCATGATGGCCGTCGTGCCCGAGGACTCGGTCGATGCGGCGCTGACGACACTGGCCGACCGGGGTGTCGAGGCCTGGGTCGCGGGCGAGGTCGAGGACCGCGGGGCGAACGCCACGGGCGCGACCCTGACCGGCACGTACTCAAAGTAAGCACGCCTCGAAGTAGCAAGCAGCAGGCGGCAAGCAGCGGGCAGCACTAAACCCGGTCCGGGGCGGAAGCCCTGGACCGGGTCAAGTGACCGTGCGTTTTGAGGTGTACGTACGTCAAGCGCCGCGGCGCTGCTGCGATGAAGGACCGGACTCTTCGCCCTCGTCCTCATCGTCCTTGTTGTAACGATCCGCGTACTGTGCGTACGGGTCATCTTCCTCTTCGTCGTCCTCGAACGGCTCTGCGTTCGGTGGCTGACTCGTAGGAGATGCGCCCAGCTCATTGGCCAGACGCGAGAGGTCGGTTCCGCCGCTGCTGTACTTCAGCTGGCGGGCGACCTTCGTCTGCTTGGCCTTTGCCCGGCCGCGCCCCATGGCTCGACCCCCTCGGTGACGGGGCTCGACGGCCCCAGAGTCTTGACACCCGTTCATGATTCGGAACGGGCTCTCCGTAGAGAGACCGGTCCGTAGGGCTTTAACGGTACCTGCTTCCGCGGCCATACGGTACGCCGCCCGCAGGAAGCGCCGCTTCGCAGAACCGGCGAGAAGCCCTGTCCTCGCTGGTCAGCTGCGATTTTAACCTCTTCTTGGCGGCCGACCCGCCGAGGGGGGTGAGCCATGTCTCCCTGCGGCGGGTCAGTGTCTGTCCACGGTCAGCTCCGGCGGGCCTCCGCCATGCGCTGCTCGGCGATCCTGTCGGCTGCGGCGGCCGGCGGAATACCGTCTTCCTTCGCACGTGCGAATATTGCCAGCGTGGTGTCGAAGATCTTCGCGGCCTTCGCCCTGCACCGCTCGAAGTCGAAACCGTGCAGCTCGTCGGCGACCTGGATCACTCCGCCCGCGTTCACCACGTAGTCGGGCGCGTAGAGGATCGCGCGGTCGGCGAGATCCTTCTCGACGCCGGGGTGGGCGAGCTGGTTGTTGGCCGCGCCGCACACCACCTTCGCGGTGAGGACGGGGACGGTCGCGTCGTTCAGGGCGCTGCCGAGCGCGCAGGGCGCGTAGATGTCGAGTTCCCCCCAAGGACCCGTGCGGATCAGCGCATCGGTGTTGGCGGCCACGGCGATCCCGGGGTGCAGGTCGGTGATGCGGCGTACCGATTCCTCGCGTACGTCCGTGATCACGACCTCGGCGCCGTCCTGCAGCAGGTGCTCCACGAGGTGGTGGCCGACCTTGCCGACGCCGGCGATGCCGACCTTCCTGCCGCGCAGCGTCGGGTCGCCCCAGAGGTGCTGCGCGGAGGCGCGCATGCCCTGGAAGACGCCGAAGGCGGTGAGGACCGAGGAGTCGCCCGCGCCGCCGTTCTCGGGGGAGCGACCGGTGGTCCAGCGGCACTCGCGGGCGACGACGTCCATGTCGGCGACGTACGTACCGACATCGCAGGCCGTCACATAGCGGCCGCCGAGCGAGGCCACGAACCGGCCATAGGCGAGCAGCAGTTCTTCGGTCTTGATCAGGTCGGGGTCGCCGATGATCACGGCCTTGCCGCCGCCGTGGTCGAGTCCGGCCATGGCGTTCTTGTACGACATGCCGCGCGCGAGGTTCAGCGCGTCGGCGACGGCGTCCTCCTCGGTCGCGTACGGGTAGAAGCGCGTACCGCCCAGGGCCGGGCCCAGGGCGGTGGAGTGGATGGCGATGACGGCCTTGAGGCCGGTGGCGCGGTCCTGGCAGAGCACGACCTGTTCGTGCCCTCCCTGATCCGAGTGGAAGAGGGTGTGCAGGACGCCGTCGGAAACATCGGTCACTGTGGTGACTCCCAAGTACGAAGCGGCGGGTGGAGGCGCTGCCTGCGGGTGGGGCAGGCCCAGTTGGCAGCAGATTAGGGCCTACGCGCCCGTAGATCCGTGGAGGTGCCCAGGATCACTCCCTCGGGTCGCGGGAGCATGGGACGATTCGGCCATGGCGGTGGTGTCCTCGGTGATCGTGCCCTACACGTCCTATCTGCGGGTGTACGAGCCGCTCTCGGCCTTCCCCGAGCCCGAACGGGCCCACTGGGCGCGCTATGCCCGGCGGGCCGACCTGCCGACCGCACAGGACGAACTGAGGGCCGCCCTGGCGGACTTGCTCCCCACGCCGCCGGTCGCCGTCCCCGTGCACGAGAGCGCGGACGCCTTCGTGACCGTCGTGGACGGTGTGGTGTGCGTCTGCCCGTGGCGGACCAGGCTGCGGGGCTGGCTGGCCCTGGAGGAGCTGGCGGGCCAGTATCCGGAACCCGTCCTCGACGTCGTACTGCCGCGGGTGGTGCGCCTTCAGGCGGCCGCGGACTACGAGCGGTGGCTGGAGCGGAACCCGGACGCGCGGCCCTGGATCCGTACGACGGTCTGGCACGTGCCGGTGCGGTGGTTCGCGCTCTTCGGGGACGAGGAGCGGGAGTACGCGAAAGCCGGGGGCGGTGCCGCTCCTGTCATGCGCTACCGGACGCCGATGGTGCAGGCGAGGCGGCGGCTGGCGCGTGCGCTGAAGACCCTGAGAGAGCATTTCGAGGAAGGGCCGCTCACCGAGGGTCTGGTGGACGTGGGCCGGTGGCTGGAGGAATTCCACCCCCGGTCCCTGGTCGAGCTGGACTACGGCGGCCTGGTGCACGTCCTGCCCGAGGCGGAGCTCGCCGACGACCGCTCGGCCGCGGATGTCGCGGCGGCGGTCGCCGCGCTGCGCGCGGGGGACAGCGACGGCGCCGACGCGGCGTACGGCCGGCTCTCCGATCGGTGGCGGGCGGTCCGGCAGCGTCAACTCTCCAACTGATCCCGTACCGACTTCGGTCGACACCCTCCCGGCATGGGACCTAGGTCCTGAACCGGGCCTTTGCCTCAAGCGTGACGGACCGCACTAACCAGGGCCTTGCGCCCATCCCCCACCCTCGTGCCAAAATAGGACAAGGAGCCCGGGGAGGGCTCCTTCCGCCCGACTTTGGGGGGAAACCTCGGTATTGCACTCTATGGGGGGTCTGATGGCTCCTGATCAGCGTGTGACTGATCGTCACTGTGGCGTGACTGTCCGCTATGGCATGGTCCATCGGGCTTCCGCCGCTGTTGAACACCTCAGAGGGCAATTCCATCGGTTTGGCCGACGCGGCTGGACGGATGGTGTAGTTGTAGTGCCGAGGACAAGCCGTTCGTCCTATAACCGACTCGGCCCGTGTCTGCCATTTCGGGCAACGCGGGTCAAGGTGCAGAATTTAGAGGAATGAACCGAGAAGGTTCGGTTCTCCCGAGGAGGCCGCTCATGACCGCTCGCACCCCTGATGCCGAGCCGCTGCTGACCCCGGCTGAGGTTGCCACGATGTTCCGCGTGGACCCGAAGACGGTCACCCGCTGGGCGAAGGCGGGCAAGCTCACGTCCATCCGCACGCTGGGTGGACATCGCCGGTACCGCGAAGCAGAGGTACGCGCCCTGCTCGCGGGCATTCCGCAGCAGCGCAGCGAGGCCTGAACATCCCTTAGCAGGGACTGAAATGCGGACATTTACGGGTCCCCCAGCCCGGATTGTCCGCCTATAGCTCCACCTGACGTGCGCCTGCCCCAACGGGCCGCGTCGCAGATCGTCATTGATCGCGCTGGACTCCGCCGGGTCCAGCGCGATCTTTTTTGTGCCCTGTTGGTGGAGTGCTGGGGACTCCTGGGGAGTGCTGTCCGGTGCTGTGAGGTCCTTCTGTGTGCCCTGTGGGACTGCTGAGCACCGGCCTCGGTGCGGCCCGCTCCTGACTTCCGGGTCAGCTCCGCAGGGTGGTGCAATTGCATATATTAAATTGGCCTGTTGTAGGGAGGGGGTAAGTTCACCCGTTCCCAAAACCCGTCCAGTGACACCCGTCACACGACGCGACTCTTGCCAAACCCGAGCCTGCCACCCAAGAAGCCGGTTGTGGGCAGGCGTTGGTCACTTCGCCGGGGGACTTTGGTCCTCGGCCTCGGACGGCTGCATGGCGAGGCGCAGGAGGCGGTGACAGACCGGGCAGTGCCGGGTGAGGTGGCGATTGCCCACGGAGGCCGCCAGATGGGCGCGCAGCAGTGCGCGCGTCTCATGTCTCTGCGCGGACGTCGTCATCGGTCGCCTCCTGCCGCATGCCCTGCTGCCTGGGTACTCGCCGGCGGACGGCGCAGTCAAGACGCAAGTAGGCCCGGAACCAGGGGCTCCGGGCCTACTTGCGCCGTGCGGACGGGGTTGTGCGGCAGAAGGACCCGCATCCGGTGGGGGTGCGGGCCTTCTGCATCGTGCGGTCCTGACGGGATTTGCTGTGTCCATGCGCGGCTCCGCCGCGGGCGCGGCCTCCAAGTGGTCCCGGGCCGGACGTCAAAAAGGCCCGCATCCGGTGGGAATGCGGGCCTTCTTCATCGTGCGGTCCTGACGGGATTTGAACCCGCGGCCTCCACCTTGACAGGGTGGCGAGCACTCCAAGCTGCTCCACAGGACCTTGCTCGTAGCCGTACGTGCGCTGGCTGCGAGACAGACTCTACAGCAGGTCAGGGCCCCCGGTCGAACTCGATCCGTACGGAGGCCGGACGGGGGTCCGACGGGGTCAGCGGACCCCCGCGACCGCCTGGTCGATGGCCTTCACGATGCGCTTGTCGGAGACCGCATAGGCGGTGCCGAGCGCATGCGCGAAGTAGCTGACGCGCAGCTCCTCGATCATCCAGCGGATGTCCAGGACCTCCTTCGGCACCGGCCTGCCCTGCGGCATCTGCTCAAGGAGCCAGGCGAACTCGTCCTGCATCTCATGGACCTTCGCCATCCGCGTGGTGTCCCGCTGGACGGCCGTCGGCATCTGCTGCAGACGGCGGTCGGCGGCCACCAGGTAGCGCATCAGATCGGCGAGACGGCGCAGGCCCGTGGCGGTGACGAAGCCCGGTTTGACCAAGGCCGCCAACTGGTTGCGTACGTCCTGGACGTTGGCGACCAGCGTCAGGCTGCTCGTCGTCTTCAGCCGGCGCTCGCAGGCCTGCCAGGCGGCCAGGATCTGCTGCACCTGGTCGACCGTGCGGATCGTGACCTCGACGAGGTCCGTGCGGACCTTGTCGTACAGCTTGCGGAAGGACTCCTCGTCCCAGGCCGGGCCGCCGTGGTCGGCGATCAGCTTGTCCGCGGCGGCGGTCGCGCAGTCCTCGAAGAGGGCCTGCACCGAGCCGTGCGGATTGCGGGAGAGCGCCAGCTTGGCCTGGTTCGTCAGCCGGTCGGAGGCGAACTTGGCCGGGTTCACCGGGATGTTGAGCATGATCAGCCGCCGGGTGCCGCGCCACATGGCCTGCTGCTGCTCGGCCTCGGTGTCGTAGAGCCGTACGGACACGGTCTCGCCCGCGTCGACCAGTGCCGGATACGCCCTGACCGGCTGGCCCGCCCGCTTCGTCTCGAAGAGGCGGGGCAGCGTGCCGATCGTCCAGCCGGTGAGGCCGCTGCGCTCGATGGACTCGCCGCCGCCCGCCTCCGCGGTGGCCGCGGCGGCCTTGGAGAGAGCCTGGCGGGCCTTGGGGCGCAGCTGCACCTTGAGCACCTCCAGGTCCTTGTCCTCGGCGAGATTGCGGCGGCGCTCGTCGACGATCCGGAAGGTGATCTTGAGGTGGTCTGCCACCCGGGAGAGGTCGAAGTCCGCGTCCGTGACCGGGACTCCGACCATCCGCTGGAGCTCGCGCGCCAGGGTGAGCGGCAGCGGCTCCTGGAGTGGGACGGCCCGGTCCAGGAAGGCCGTCGCGTAGTTCGGCGCCGGGACGTAGTGGCGGCGGATCGGCTTGGGGAGGGAGCGGATCAGCTCGGTGACCACTTCCTCGCGCAGGCCCGGGATCTGCCAGTCGAAGCCGTCGGATGTGACCTGGTTGAGCACCTGGAGCGGGATGTGGACGGTGACACCGTCGGCGTCGGCGCCCGGCTCGAACTGGTACGTGACGCGGAACTTCAGCGTTCCCTGGCGCCAGGAGTCCGGGTAGTCGTCCTTGGTGACCGCGCCGGCCTTCTCGTTGATGAGCATCGAGCGCTCGAAGTCGAGCGCCTCGGGCTCTCGTCCCTCGGTGGCTCGCTTCTTCTTCCACCAGGAGTCGAAGTGCGCGCCGGAGACGACGTCCGCGGGGATCCGCTCGTCGTAGAAGTCGAAGAGCGTCTCGTCGTCGACGAGGATGTCGCGGCGCCGCGCGCGGTGCTCCAACTCCTCGACCTCGGTGAGGAGTTTGCGGTTGTCGGCGAAGAATTTGTGGTGCGTACGCCAGTCGCCCTCGACGAGTGCGTTGCGAATGAAAAGGTCGCGGGCCGTCTCGGGGTCGATGCGCCCGAAGTTGATTTTGCGCTGGGCGACGATCGGGACGCCGTACAGCGTCACCTTCTCGTACGCCATCACGGCGGCCTGGTCCTTCTCCCAGTGCGGCTCGCTGTAGGTGCGCTTGACCAGGTGCTGGGCGAGCGGCTCGATCCACTCGGGCTCGATCTTGGCGTTGACGCGCGCCCAGAGGCGGGAGGTCTCCACCAGCTCGGCCGACATGACGAGGCGGGGCTGCTTCTTGAAGAGTGCCGAGCCGGGGAAGATCGCGAACTTGGCGCTGCGGGCGCCGAGATAGTCGTTCTTCTCGGTGTCCTTCAGGCCGATGTGGGAGAGCAGGCCGGCAAGGAGCGAGGTGTGGATCGACTGCTCGGGAGCATCGTCCTCGTTGAGGTGGATGCCCATGGTCTTGGCGACCGAGCGGAGCTGGGCGTAGATGTCCTGCCACTCGCGGATGCGCAGGAAGTTGAGGTACTCCTGCTTGCACATCCGGCGGAAGCTGGAGGAGCCGCGCTCCTTCTGCTGCTCGCGGACGTAGCGCCAGAGGTTGAGATAGGCGAGGAAGTCGCTCGTCTCGTCCTTGAAGCGGGCGTGGTTCTGGTCGGCCTGCTGCTGCTTCTCCGAGGGGCGCTCACGCGGGTCCTGGATGGAGAGCGCGGCGGCGATGACCATGACTTCGCGTGCACAGCCGTTGCGGTCGGCTTCGAGGACCATGCGGGCCAGGCGCGGGTCGACGGGAAGCTGGCTCAGCTTCCGGCCCTCCTGCGTGAGCCGCTTCTTCGGGTCCTTCTCGTTCGGGTCGAGCGCACCCAGCTCCTGGAGGAGCTGCACGCCGTCGCGGATGTTGCGGTGGTCCGGCGGATCGATGAAGGGGAACTTCTCGATCTCGCCGAGGCCGGCGGCGGTCATCTGGAGGATGACGGAGGCCAGGTTCGTACGGAGGATCTCCGCGTCCGTGAACTCCGGGCGGGTGAGGAAGTCGTCCTCGGAGTACAGGCGGACGCAGATGCCGTCGGACGTACGGCCGCAGCGGCCCTTGCGCTGGTTGGCGCTCGCCTGCGAGACGGGCTCGATGGGCAGGCGCTGGACCTTGGTGCGGTGGCTGTAGCGGGAGATACGGGCGGTGCCGGGGTCGATGACGTACTTGATGCCCGGGACCGTGAGGGAGGTCTCGGCGACGTTGGTGGCGAGCACCACCCGTCTCCCGGTGTGCTGCTGGAAGACGCGGTGCTGCTCGGCGTGCGAGAGGCGGGCGTACAGCGGGAGCACTTCCGTCATACGGAGGTTCTTCTTGTTCAGCGCGTCCTCGGTGTCGCGGATCTCGCGCTCGCCGGAGAGGAAGACCAGGATGTCGCCGGGGCCCTCGTGCTGCAGCTCGACCACGGCGTCGCAGATCGCGGTGATCTGGTCGCGGTCACTGTCGTCGCCCTCGTCTTCGAGCAGCGGCCGGTACCGCACCTCGACCGGATAGGTCCGCCCGCTGACCTCGACGACAGGGGCGTCCCCGAAGTGGCGTGAGAAGCGCTGGGGGTCGATGGTCGCCGAGGTGATGATGACCTTCAGGTCGGGGCGCCTGGGCAGCAGCTGGGCCAGATAGCCCAGCAGGAAGTCGATGTTCAGGGACCGCTCGTGGGCCTCGTCGATGATGATCGTGTCGTACGCGCGCAGCTCGCGGTCCGTCTGGATCTCGGCGAGCAGGATGCCGTCCGTCATCAGCTTGACGAAGGTGGAGTCCTGGTTGACCTGGTCGGTGAACCTGACCTTCCAGCCGACCGCCTCGCCCAGCGGCGTCTTCATCTCGTCGGCGATGCGCTCGGCGACCGTACGGGCGGCGATCCTGCGGGGCTGGGTGTGCCCGATCATCCCGCGGACACCGCGCCCCAGCTCCAGACAGATCTTGGGGATCTGCGTGGTCTTGCCGGAGCCGGTCTCGCCCGCGACGATCACGACCTGGTGGTCCCGTATCGCGTCGGCGATCGCGTCCTTCTTCTGGCTGACGGGCAGCTGCTCGGGATACGTGATCGCGGGCAGGCGTTCGACGCGTCGCCGCATCCGGTCGGCGGACTTCCCCGCCTCGGCGGCGATTTCGTCCATGACGGTCTGGCGGGCCTCGGGATTGCGGATACGGCGGGCGCCCTCGAGACGCCGGCCGAGCCGGTGCGCATCGCGCAGCGACGCCTCGTCGAGCGTGGCCTGGAGTTCAGCGAAGGAAGTAGACATACCTGATCCAGGATCTCACCCCGCGCAAACGACTGGCGAACGGATTTGTGGACGACTTTCTGGGCGAGAAGACCTGGTATGGGTGGTTTAGCGTGTGTGCATGCCCGATCAGTCAGATCAGCACGGTGTGCACGGACGGCCTCCGACCAGGGCGGAGCGCTGGGCGACGCTCAAGAAATCTCCGTTCTTCCCCGCGACCGTCCTGGTCTTCATCCTGGCCGCGGCCGCCGGGCTCTTCGCCGGTTCGTACACGTACTCCATGGCGGATCCGACCCCGCACCGCATCCCGGCCGCGGTCGTCGGTCCGTACGACTCCGCGAACGGCAGGCAGTTCGTCGCCGGGATGGAGAAGGCGCTCGACACCTCGCTGCAGCTGCACAGCTATCCGACGTACGGCCAGGCCCTGCGCGCCGTCGACGAGCAGCAGGTCTTCGCGATCCTGGAGGTACGGGGCGCGGGCGTCAGGCTCGATGTCTCCGGGGCATCGGGCGCATCGGTCGCCCAGGTGATCGCCGAGAGCGGGGCCGCGGTCGGCAAGGCGACCGGGCAGCCGGTCGAGGTGCGGGACATCAGACCGCTCCAGAAGGGCGACCCACGAGGCCTCGCCCTCTTCTACATCTCCCTGGCCGCGGTGATCCTCGGCTTCGTCGGCGCGATCCAGCTCAGCGTGCACGCCCGCGCGCTCAACCCGTGGGAACGCATCGCCTTCACCGTCGCCTACTCGATGCTCGGGGCCTTCGCCATCGCGGCGGTGGTGGACTGGCTCCTCGGCGCGCTGAACCTGCCGTTCATCGAGTCCTGGGCGATCCTGGCGCTCACGATGTTCACCTCGGGCATGGTCTTCACGATGTTCAACACCCTGATGGGCCGCTGGGCGATGATCCCCACCTGGGGACTGATGGTGCTCCTGGGCAACCCGTCGTCCGGCGGCGCCGTGTCCTGGCCGCTGCTCCCCTCCGTGCTGGGCCACATCGGCAGATGGCTCCCGCCCGGCGCATCGGTCAACGCCCAGCACACGGCGGTCTACTTCGGCGGCCACCAGCACGCCCTGCCCTTCCTGGTGCTCGCCGGCTGGGCCCTGCTGTCCTGCGCGGTCTTCTGGACCTGGCGCCACCGGCATCCGGGCGGGCGCGAGCGGGAGGCGGCGTCGGCGGCGGCGCACGCGGCACCTGCCGAGCCTGCGGCCTGAGGGGTGGTACGCGAAAGGCCCCGACCAGTGGTCGGGGCCTTCGGTGTGGTGGCTGGGGCCGGGATCGAACCGGCGACCTATCGCTTTTCAGGCGATCGCTCGTACCAACTGAGCTACCCAGCCACGCGGCTCTTGCGATCCGCAGCGGTCCTGACGGGATTTGAACCCGCGGCCTCCACCTTGACAGGGTGGCGAGCACTCCAAGCTGCTCCACAGGACCTTGCAATGTGCGAGCACTAGTCTCGCACACAGTAAAGCGTGCCCCCAACGGGATTCGAACCCGTGCTACCGCCTTGAAAGGGCGGCGTCCTGGGCCACTAGACGATGAGGGCTAATTGGCCCGCCTGTGCGCCTTGCAGCGCGTCGGGGACGAGAAGAAGCATATGGGATGGGGGGACCGTTCGCCAAAACGGTTTCCTCAGGGCTGGTTGTCGGCCGGGAGATGGCGGCTGACCTCGGCCGTTGTCAGGCCCAGGCCGCCCAGGGTGATCTCGTCCCAGGCCTGCAGGTGCTTGGTGGTGCGGTCCAGGTAGAGGACCGAGGCGAGGATCTTCTCCGGGTGCTTGTTCTGTACGGCGCGCAGGCCGCCGCCGCCCGTGGAGCCCTCGACCTTGAGGCGGGTGCCGTGCTCGAGGACGTCGGTCTCGCGGTGGTGGACGTGACCCGCGAGGACGAGGGGGACCGCGCCGTCCGTTTCACGGGCCGCGGCGGGCTCGTGGGTGACCGCGATGTCGACCGGGGTGCCGGCCAGCCGCTGGCCGCGGAGGGCGGCGGCCAGGCTCGTTCCGGCCAGGCGCTCGGCGGCCTCGCCGCCCGGGAGAGACGAGCGGTCCGGGGTGAACTGGGGGTCGCCCGTGCCGGCGATGCGCAGGCCGTCGATGGTGACCGCGCTGCCGTTGTCCAGGACGTGGGCGTTCTTGAGGTGGGAGAGGTACCGCTGGGTCTCGGGGGAGTCGTGGTTTCCGCGTACCCAGACATAGGGGGCGCCCAGGGCCGGGATCGCGTCCAGGAAGCGGTTCTCCGCCGCGCTGCCGTGGTCCATCGTGTCGCCGGAGTCGATGATCACGTCGATGTCGTACTGGGAGACGAGGGAGCTGATGATCTCCCAGGCGGCCGGATTGAGATGGATGTCCGAGACGTGCAGGACTCGGATGGTGCCGGGGTCGGGCCGGTAGGCGGGGAGCGTGGACGTGGCGTCGTACAGGCGCGTGACGTTGGTGACCAGACGGGCCAGCTCCTGCTGGTAGACGTCGAACTCGGTGACGATCGAGCGGGCGCTGCCGATCAGCTGGGGTGCCGAGGAGAGCAGACCGGAGTACTTGGGTTCCAGGACGGACTTGGGGTTCCAGGTCGCGTACGCGGAGACGCCCGAGGCCGTCAGGAGCGCCAGGGCCAGACCGCCGGCGGCCAGGGCCGTGCGGGGTCGGCGGTAGACCGCGAGGCCCAGGGTGGTGGCGCCCGCGACCACGGCGGCGCAGGAGCGCAGCGCGAGGTTGAGGGTGCCGTGCTCGACGTCGCGCGTGATCTCGGACTGGAGGCCGGAGAAGAGTTCAGGGTGCTGGACCAAGGTTTCGGAGCGGACCGGATCGAGGCGGTCGACGTCCACGTCGAGACGGATAGGGGCCGTGTGGGAGTCGAGTTCGAGGGCGCCCAGCGGGGACACGTTGATCTTGGTTCCGCCGGTGAGGGAGGGGCGCAGGGTCATGGTGGTGTCCATGGGGCCGACCGGGGTCCTGACATTGCCGACCACGAGAAGTCCGAGCCAGGCGCCGAGGAGGACGACGGCCACCAGGCCGAGTGCGCGGGCCCAGGGGTGCGGGGGGTGGGTG
>NZ_JAFLRJ010000429.1 GCF_017315755.1 Streptomyces beijiangensis | reverse complement strand
CTTCAAGGGCCGCCGGGGCGGGGCGGACGGCATGGGCGGGGCGGCGAACGGGTCGGCGAACGGGTCGGCGGGCGCGTCCGCCGGTGCCGGGACCGGGGCTGCGGCCGGGGTCTCTTCGACGATCTCCGAGATCGCCGGAGTCGCCGGAGTCGCGGAGATCACAGGCTCGGTCATACGTACTCCCCCGGGGACGCGATGTGGTCGATCTGCTTCTTCAGCAGATTCGCCACCTCGGACTTGTCGAACGGCTTGGTGCCGTACGCGGACAGGGTGACCAGCGCTCCGCCCTCGTAGGCCGTGCAGACCATCGCCTCCAGCTTCGACTTCTTGTCGTTGGGCGGCAGGAAGCAGCTCGCGTGCGTATGGCCCGTGATCTTCGGCCCGTCACGGAAGAGACCGATGGAGTCCATGAGGTCCTTGCGGAACCGATAGGTCTCGGCCACCGCCTTCTTGTCCTTCAACTGCATGATCCGCACCTCGATGTCGAGGTCGTTCGCGGAGTCGGTGTACGAACGGAACGCCAAGCCCTTGGGGCCCAGCTTCTCCACCCGCTTCTCCCACTCCCGGCGCTGCTTGCCCGCCAGGCCCTTGCCGTCGTCCTTCATCATGGCCTCGGCCTGCTTGCCGCTCACGATGGAGTCGTTGCCGAACTCCTGCAGGTCGGGGCCGAGCTTGTAGCCGCTCGGGACGGGCAGCAGCAGCATGCTGAGCGGGCTGTCGTGCCGTCCCTTCTCGATGCCATCGGCGGGGTCCGCGGGCGGCTTGGGGTCCTTGCCCCAGACCGTCGTCGGGGCGGTCGTATCGGCCTTGTCCACAGTGGACTTGGTGTAGACGAGACCGCCGACCGCAGCGCCCAGGACGAGCACCGCGGGCAGTACGGCGGCCGCGATCCGCAGGGCGCGGGACGGGGGCCTCGGGGCCTTGGGGGTCCCCAGGACCTCCATCTCGGGCTCGGTCTGCGGCTCCGACTCCGGCACCTGCGCCGGCACCTGCTCCCCTGCTACTTCTTCCTCGTTGTTCACAGGCGCCCCAACTGCCGCTCGGCGAGCGCCCGGATGTCGCTCTTGCTGATCTTGTGCGTGTCGAAGATGTGGATGTCGAACATCACGTCACCGCGATAACCGAGCGCACGCGCCTCGTAGTTGGGCAGATAGCCCGCCTTGTTCTCCACCGGGAAGATGTAGTAGCGGGCGTTGCCGCTGCCCTTGACCTCGTCGCCCTCGTAGCCCGCACCGATCTTGGTGCCGGACATGTAGGACTGCTGGTCGGCGGCGAAGTCCGAAGCACCGGCGGTGACCCCGTTGCGGAACTGCACCAGCCGCACGGCGAACATCTTGTACTCACCCTGCTCGAAGTCCTCGGCAGCGATCCGGCGGATGTCGTTCTCCGCGTGGTACGTGAACATCTGCGCTTCTTCGGTGAACTCGTACGCGTACTCCGCGGGCGTCAGCCACTTGTCGAACGGCATCGTCGCGCCTTGGAAGACGGGCGTGGTCGCGGTCTTCGTACCACCGGGCTTCGGGATCAGCAGCTTCCGCAGATCGCCGTCGGTCCGTACGAGACTGTCCTCCTTGGCGGACAGCGCCACCGGCGCCTGCCCCTTCGGGAGGGCCTTGGCCGGGTACGTCAGACCCTGCTGTGCCAGCACCGGCAGCGCGGTCGGCGGGCGGTCGGCCTGGATCTTGTAGCCGACGGCGGTCCCGGCGACGATCCCCAGCACGGCAGCGGCCGCGACGATCAGCGTCGTACGACCGCGACGCCGCGGCCTTTTCTCCCGTTCCTGCACGTCAGGAACGGTTTGCGATTCTTCTGGCGCTTCCAAAGGGGGTCCCCCCACGAGACCTGAGGCGCGGATTCCGTTACCCGCGCACAGACCAGACCCACGGTGGGGGGCGGTGGTTGTACGGCCGACTATTACAGTTCGGCATATGACAGCAGCGCGGAAGAAGCTCGTGATCAAGGTGACTGCCGGGTCCGACGCGCCGGAGCGGTGCTCGCAGGCGTTCACCGTGGCGGCCGTCGCCGTGGCCAGCGGGGTGGAGGTCTCGCTCTGGCTGACCGGTGAGTCCGCGTGGTTCGCCCTGCCGGGCCGGGCTGCGGAGTTCGAACTCCCGCATGCCGCGCCGCTTCCCGACCTCATCGAGTCGATTCGGGCCGACGGGCAGATCACCCTGTGCACGCAGTGCGCGACCCGCAGGGAGATCACCGAGAAGGACGTCATCGAGGGCGTACGGATCGCGGGCGCGCAGGTCTTCGTGCAGGAGATCATGGCGGATGGCGTACAGGCACTCGTCTACTGACGCTTGTTCTTGCCGTCCAGTTCGTCCCACCACTCGTCGGACTTGCCGTCCCCCGAGGGGTCGTCCCACCAGCGGTCGTCGGGTCCGTGCCGGTTGCCGACCATCGCCGCGACGGGCGGGATCACCATGGCGACGACGCACATCGCGACGGCCGCAGGCACCGACCAGAGGCGCACAAAAGCCCAGGCGGAGATGAAGAGGACCAGGCATCCGCCCATGAGCAGGAAATAGCCACGACGCCGTCGCGCGTACATGTCTCCAGGGTACGACCGAAGGGCCGCACCCGGTCCAGGAAAGCGTCCAACCCCCTGGGGTGCGGCCCTCCGGCCGGTTCATGAGCCTGCGGTCACACCGCGATGGCGACCTCTGCCAGACCGCCGGTCTGCGCGACGACCGTACGGTCCGCCGTGCCGCCAGGGACCAGGGCGCGCAGCGTCCAGGTGCCCTCGGCCGCGTAGAAGCGGAACTGTCCGGTCGCCGAGGTCGGGACCTCGGCGGTGAACTCTCCGGTCGAGTCCAGCAGGCGCACGTAACCGGTGACGGGCTCGCCGTCCTTGGTCACGCTGCCCTGGATGGTGGTCTCACCGGGCTTGATCGTCGAGGCGTCCGGGCCGCCGGCCTTCGCTCCACACATGGTGTCTCCAGATACAGGTTGTCGTGTCGGTCGAAGGACGGGTTACTTGTTGGCGCCGAGCTCGATCGGCACGCCGACGAGGGAGCCGTACTCGGTCCACGAGCCGTCGTAGTTCTTGACGTTGGCCTGGCCGAGCAGCTCGTGCAGGACGAACCACGTCAGGGCCGAGCGCTCACCGATGCGGCAGTACGCGATGGTGTCCTTCGCCAGGTCGACCTGCTCGTCCTCGTAGAGGGCCTTGAGCTCGTCGTCCGACTTGAAGGTGCCGTCGTCGTTGGCGTTCTTCGACCACGGGATGTTGCGGGCGCTGGGCACGTGACCCGGGCGCTGCGACTGCTCCTGCGGGAGGTGCGCCGGGGCGAGCAGCTTGCCGCTGAACTCGTCGGGGGAGCGCACGTCGACCAGGTTGAGGCTGCCGATCGCGGCCACGACGTCGTCGCGGTAGGCGCGGATCGACTCGTCCTGGGGCTTGGCCTTGTACTCGGTGGCCGGGCGCGAGGGGATCTGGTCGCCGTCGACGAGGTCGCGGGAGTCGAGCTCCCACTTCTTGCGGCCGCCGTCGAGGAGCTTGACGTCCTGGTGGCCGTAGAGCTTGAAGTACCAGAAGGCGTAGGAGGCGAACCAGTTGTTGTTGCCGCCGTACAGAACGACCGTGGTGTCGTTGCCGATGCCCTTCTTCGACAGCAGCTCCTCGAAGCCGGCCTGGTCGATGAAGTCGCGGCGGACCGGGTCCTGGAGGTCCTTGGTCCAGTCGATCCGGATGGCGTTCTTGATGTGGTTCTTCTCGTACGCGGCGGTGTCCTCGTCGACCTCGACGATGGCGACCTGCGGGTCCTCGATGTGGGCCTCGACCCAGTCGGCGTCTACCAGGACGTCAGTGCGGCTCATGCGGTTTCTCCTCCGGGGCAGTCTGCGGCGGGATGGTGCGATGGCGCCGTATTCACGGATACGCGGGGAGGCGCGTACGGCGCCGAGGGGTGGCCCTGACAACCTGATGAAAAGGGGTCAAAGGGCCCGGGGGTGAGGGGAGTCGAGTGTCCCGCTCAGAAGGTGCGACAGAGCATGGCGGCGACGCGGCACAGATCTACTGCCCGCCGCTTCGTGAGATCCGCCTGTCGCTTCATGTATCCGATCGTAGGGACGTACAGGTGCACATGTCACCGGCGTATCGCATATCGAGACGCGATCGTCCGCGATGTGGGATGCGAAAGGGGTCCGGCACCCGCCGGACCCCTTCGTCACTGCTCTCTGCCTGCCCCGCATCTACGGACCGGACACCTTCGTCTCACTATCCGGCGAGGTCGACGTTCGTCCCCGTGCCCGAGAACTCGATGCCGTCCTCGGCGGCCGCCGTCTTGTCGAGCTTGATGCTCGAGGGCAGACCGTCGATCTTCAGGTTGTAGTCGACGACCTTGCGCAGACTGTCCTCCACCAGCGGGGGAAGCGACTCAGCGTGCAGCCTGACCTGGTCGCCCCCGACGAGCGACACCGTGCTGTACGTCGACAGCGGAGGCAGCGCCTTGAGCGACTCGGGGACGGAGATCCCGGCGCCCGTCAGCAGGTCGGCGATGCTGCCGGTCACCTTCACCTGGCCCTTGGCGGCCCGCTCGGCGCCCGCGTAGCTCACGGTCGCGCCCTTGGGCGCCGACTTGGTGAGGTCCGCGTACGAGACGCGCGCGGATCCGGTGGCGCTGGCGGCGACCGCCGACGAGAAGCTGCTGTTGATCTTCACGTTCTTCAGCTCGGCCCTGACCTCGGTCAGCTGGATCGAGCGACCCTGCGCCGTTGCCGTGATCCCGGCCAGTTTCACGTCGACCTCGTCGAGCTCCGAGGAGGCCACCTGGGTCAGGAAGGGAAAGCCCTTGATCGAGACATCGGGGGTGGAGTTCAGCCCCTGGCTCGACCGGATCTTGTCGGCCGCCTTGTTCTCGGCGACGTTCACCGCGATGCGGTCCACGGCGACGAATATGCCGCCGAGGACCACCACGATGATGAGGAGTATTCGCAGTCCGCGCATGCGCAGACCCTAACGGCGCTATCCGCCGGCGACGCGGCCGATGAGATAGATCGCCGGGGCGGCCACGGTCAGCGGCAGGGCCACTCCGGCCGTCATGTGGACGAACCGGGACGGGTAGTCGTACGAGGCGACGCGCAGCCCGATCAGCGCACAGCCACCGGCGGCGAATCCGAGCAGCGCACCCGAGGAGCCCATGTCCGACATGCCGCCCGCGGCGATCCCCGCACCGGCCGCGGCGCGGCATGTCGGAC
>NZ_JAFLRJ010000043.1 GCF_017315755.1 Streptomyces beijiangensis | reverse complement strand
CCAGGAGGGCGTCTCGGCGCTGGCCGGTTACGGCGGGATCTTCCAGCGCAACACCCGTGCCTCGGGTGTCATCCCGCAGATCAGTGTGATGCTCGGTCCGTGTGCGGGCGGCGCGGCCTACAGCCCCGCCCTCACCGACTTCGTGTTCATGGTCCGCGAGACCTCGCAGATGTTCATCACCGGGCCCGACGTGGTCCGCGCGGTGACCGGCGAGGAGATCACCCAGAACGGGCTCGGCGGTGCGGACGTGCACGCCGAGACCTCGGGCGTCGCGCACTTCGCGTACGACGACGAGGAGACCTGCATCGCCGAGGTCCGCTACCTCATCTCGATGCTCCCCTCGAACAACCGCGAGAACCCGCCCTCGCACCCCTCCGAGGACCCCGCCGACCGTCGCTCCGAGATTCTCCTGGACCTGGTGCCGGCGGACGGG
>NZ_JAFLRJ010000428.1 GCF_017315755.1 Streptomyces beijiangensis | reverse complement strand
TGGTGGACGGGATCACCGGGCTCGGGGGGAAGGGCGGGCTGCGGGCCGACGCGGCCGCGCTCGTCGCGCTGGTGGGGGAGTCCCGGGCTTTTGTGGTTGCTGTCGATCTGCCCAGTGGGGTCGAGGCGGACAGCGGGGAAGTGCGCGGTGATGCCGTACGGGCCGATGCGACCGTGACGTTCGGGGCGTACAAGGCGGGGCTGCTCATCGATCCGGCGCGGGAGTACGCGGGAGCGGTGCGGCTTGTCGATATCGGGCTGGAGACGGGGCCCGCCGAGGTCGAGGCGCTGCAGCATGCCGATGTGCGTGCGCTGCTGCCGGTGCCGGGGGTCGAGAGCGACAAGTACCGGCGGGGCGTGGTCGGGATCGTCGCCGGGTCGGAGAAGTATCCGGGCGCCGCTGTGCTGGCCGTCGCCGGTGCGCTGCGGGGCGGGGCCGGGGCCGTGCGGTACGTGGGGAGCGGCGGCGATGCGGTCATCGCCCGTTTCCCGGAGGCACTGGTCTCCGAGGGGCCCGTCGCCGACGCCGGGCGGGTGCAGGCGTGGGTCGTCGGGCCGGGACTCGGCGAGGACGCGGGCGATGTGGTGGCGGAGGTGCTGGGCTCCGATGTGCCGGTGCTCGTCGACGCGGACGGGTTGCGGGGGCTGGACGCGGATGTCGTACGGGCGAGGAGTGCGGGGACGCTGCTGACTCCGCACGCGGGGGAAGCGGCCCGGTTGCTGGGGGTCGAGCGTGAGGTCGTCGAGGGGGCTCGCCTTGAGTCCGTACGGGAACTGGCGCGGCGGTACGGGGCGACCGTGCTGCTGAAGGGGTCGACCACGCTGGTCGCTTCGCCGGAGGAGGGGGTTCCGGTGCGGGTGAATCCGACGGGTACGGGGTGGCTGGCCACCGCGGGGAGCGGGGACGTGCTGTCGGGGG
>NZ_JAFLRJ010000427.1:703-1434 GCF_017315755.1 Streptomyces beijiangensis | reverse complement strand
ACCCGCACCTGCACCCGTACCCGCATACGCACCGGCGACGGCCCCCGCACCGGCATCCGCCCAACCGCCACTCCAGTTCGCCCCCGCAGCCGCCCGCAAGGAAATCGCCCTACAAGCGATCCAGGACGCCGAGGGCCCCGCCCTCGTCGTGACGTCCGACCCCACCGTCTGGTCGGAGACCAAGGACGCCCGGTCCAAGCTCGGCCCCGTCCTCGTCTACGACCCCGGCCACCTCTGCGACACCCCGGCCCGCCTCCACTGGTCCCCCACCACCGGCTGCGAGGACCACGACATCGCCGCGGCCCGCGCCATCGCCCTCCTCGCCCCCGTACGCCCCCAGGCCCGTATGGACGCCACGATGGCCGAGACCGCCGAGACCCTTCTGCGCAGCTGGCTGCACGCGGCGGCCATAGACAACCGGCCCTTCAAGCAGGTCCACCGCTGGGCCCACGCCACGAACAACACCCACGAGCCGGTCCGCATCCTCCGTACGCACCCCAAGGCGAGCAGCGGCGCCGCCGGCCTCCTGGAATCCGCGCTCACCGCGCACCCTCAACGCCGGGAAATCGCCCAACAGTTGACAATCCGGGCCCTTTCGGCGCTCTCCTCGATCCACATCAGAGAAACCTGCACCCCAAATCGAGCAGATTCCCTAGTCCTGGAATCTTTCATCGATGAAGGGGGCACCCTCTACGTGGTGGGTGAAGCAATCGAGGATCCAAGATCGCACC
>NZ_JAFLRJ010000427.1:0-650 GCF_017315755.1 Streptomyces beijiangensis | reverse complement strand
ACAGCAGCGCTCCCGCTGGCCGGAGCTCAACACCCCTACCGCGTGAACACCATCTCGACCTCCAGGCCCTCGACGCCCTCGGCCGGGATCGTCAAGCCGCTCTCCACGAAGCCGAACTTCCGATAGAACCCGGCAGCCCGCTCATTGGCCGAGTGCACGAACAACCTCGCCCGCTCCAGCCGCGGCTCCTCCAGCTCCCAGACCCACTCCAGAGCGGCCTGGAAGAGCCGCTCCGTGAGTCCGCTCCCCCGGAACTCCTTGCGTACGAAGACTCCCACCAGATGCCCCTGGGTCACGGGGATCTCCTCGCCGAAGAACCCTTTCACCCCCGGCTTCTCCACGAGCACGGTGACGGTGCCGCCCCACTCCCCGTCCGCCGCCTCGGCAATGAACTGCCGGGCTGCCACACCCCAGGCCGCCCCCGCGGCCCGCTCCTGCCAGAACTCATCGGGCTTGGCAGCCGCCTGCTCCACCGTCTCCAGGAAGGCAATCGACGCAACCGGATCACCCACGGCGGCCAGCCGCAGTTCCTTGACCTTCTGCCACTCATCAGCCCGTACAGCGCGTATGACGTGTTCCATGCCTGGATCCAATCAGACACTCCCACCACATCGCATCCGAGTAAGCGCCCGGAACGCAGAAAACCCCCG
>NZ_JAFLRJ010000426.1 GCF_017315755.1 Streptomyces beijiangensis | reverse complement strand
CCACCACGACCGTGACCCCGCCGACCCCTGCCCCGAAGTCACACGCGCGGAAGACCAGTTCGCCTTCGGCGCCCCCGGTCGCGGCCACCGCGTCCCCCGACACCTTCGTCCGGTCCACGATCTCCGTACCGCGCTGCTCGTCGAAGTCCGCCGCACCGAGACCGTGCGTCCGCACGGGACGCGGGCCGGCCGGGTCGCCCTCCATGGCCAGTGACGCGGTGAGCCTGACGTCCGTACTGGAGGCGCCGGCCAGGAGTTCGTACGTACCCGGCTCGACCGCCCAGCGCCCGTGCGCCACGTCCCAGTGGCCCAGCGCCGAGACCGGGACGTCGAAGGAGACCCGCTCCGACCCGCCCGGGGACAGGTGCAGCCTTCGGTGCGCGACGAGTTCTCGCGACGGGCGCGGGACGGACGCGTCGACCGCCCGTGCGTACAGCTGCGCCACCTCGTCGGACGCCACCGCACCCGTGTTGGTGACGGTGAACCCCACCCGCACCAGGTCCCCGTCGCGCTCGGCGGTCAGGCCCTCGTAACCGAAGGAGGCGTAGGAGAGGCCGTGCCCGAAGGCGTACAGGGGCGTGCCCTCGAAGTACAGATACGTCTGGCGTGAGCCGATGATGTCGTAGTCCAGCAGGTCAGGGAGGTCCGCGTCGGATCCGTACCAGGTCTGCGGAAGCCGCCCGGCCGGTGAGACGTCCCCCGCCAGGACTCGCGCCAACGCGGTGCCCGCCGCCTGGCCGCCGTGCGCGGTCCACAGCAGGGCGGGGAGTTCGGCCTGGGCTTCGGGAACGGCGTACGGATACGCCGAGGTCATCACCAGCGCCGTACGCGGGTTGGCCGCGCTGGCCGCACGCCACAGACGGTCCTGCTGGGGCGGCAGCGCGAGCGTCGGCCGGTCCTCGGTCTCGCGGCCGTTGATGTGGGGGTCGTTGCCGGCCACCACGATCACGACGTCCGCGTCCGCCGCCGCCCGCGCCACCGCGTCCTCGCCGCGCTCAGCGGTCTCGATCTCAAAAACTTCTCCGGCCTCGGCAACCTTTACGCCGTCGGCGGCAACCGAGACGTGACGACCCGTCCCTGTGTGCCTGAGGAGGTGCCCGCCGTCGTGCTCTTCCAGCGTGAACGTCTCCTGGACGACCCAGCCGCCCGGCTGGTCCGCGGAGGCTCGTACGAACCCGTCGTCGGCGACCGACAGATACCGTCCGTCCGCCGCCCGCAGGGTGAGTACGCCACCACCCCAGTCGGTCAGCGCCAGTTCGGACGGAGCGTCACCGCAGGTCAGCGGCGGCAGGTCGGTGCGTCCCGCGAGCAGCGCCGGGTCGAGCGCGCCCTCCGCGCCGCGCGCATCGGCCGCGCCCTCGGCTGCCTCCGCGACCTGGAGCCAGCCCGCCGCGCACCTGATCCGTACGCGGTCCACGCCCTCGGCGAAAGTGACGTTCGCGGCGCCGAACCGCTCGTACAGCGCGTCGAGCGGGGTGGAGCGGTGGATGAGCGTGCCGCTGTACCAGTCGGTCTTGCACTCGTCGGCGAGCAGGCCGACGACCGCGATGCGCGCGCCGTCGGCGAGCGGCAGCAGGCCGTCGTTCTTGAGGAGCACCACGGCCTGTTCGGCGGCTTCGAGAGCCAGCGCACGATGCTCAGGGGTGTCGAAATCGTCGGTCGCCGCGTACGGGTCGGTCTCCGGGTCGAACTCGCCGAGCATGAAGCGGACGGCGAGCTGACGGCGTACGGCCGCCTCGATGTCGTCCTCGTCGATCAGCCCCTGCCGGAGCGCGCCGCTGATCCGGCCGGTCATGACCGAGGAGTCCGTGCCGTGGTCGGTGAAGCTGTCGACGCCTGCCTTGAGTGCGGCCGCGGTGGCCTCCTCATGGGTGTCGAAGTAGTGCTCGGAATCGACCAGGTTGGAGGGCGCGCCCGCATCCGAACAGATCAGGAGAGGCTGGTCGGTCCAGGCACGGAGGTGCTCTCCGAGGTACGGGGAGACATGGTTGGGGCGCCCGTTGACCAGGTTGTACGCGGGCATGACACCCGCCACGGCCCCCGCCTCCACCGCGCCGCGGAACGCTCTCAGGTCGTACTCGTGCAGCACGCGCGGTCGCACCGAGGACGACGAAGTGTCCCGGTTCACCTCGTTGTTGTGGGCGAGCCAGTGCTTGAGCACGGGGGCGGTGCGCCAGAAACGCGGGTGGTCGCCGCGCAGTCCGCGGGTGTACGCGACCGCGATGGCGGAGGTGAGGGCGGCGTCCTCGGAGTAGCCCTCCTCACCCCTCCCCCAGAGCGGGTTCCTCAGCAGATTCACAGTCGGCGCCCATACGTTGAGGCCGACCCTGCCGTCCTGCGCACGCATGGCACGGACCTCGGTGCCGACGGCCTCGCCGACCCGGCGTACGAGCTCCTCGTTCCAACTGGCGCCGAGCCCCACGGCCTGCGGGAAGACCGTCGCGCGTCCCATCCAGGCAACCCCGTGCAGCGCCTCCTGCCCGGTACGGAAGGCGGCCACGCCAAGCCGCTCCACGGCGGGTGCGAACTGGTGCAGCATCGCGATCCGCTCCCCGGTCGTGAGCCGCGCGAGGAGATCGTCGATGCGCTTGTCCTGCGACAACTGCGGGTCACGGAAGGGCGGCTGGAGGTCGGTCACGCGCACATCTCCTTACAGAGATTGGAGGTTGATCTTTCGAAGCGCTTCGATGCTGAGTTGCGGCGGAGTCAAGTGTCAAGACACAGAGGGGTTACAACTCAACCGTCACCTAGACCTGGCTGGGAAATGGATCAGAAACACACGCGAGGTTTCTTGAAATCAACTCTTGTGCGGTCAGACCCGGTCACTTAATGTCGCAGCAACATCGAAGCGCTTCGACAGACAGCGCTCCACCTCTGACACAGGAGCCGACCGGCGGGTGTCCCGCCATGTGTCCTGGTGTGCCACGAAGGGTTACGCAATGACGCCGAACACCCCCTCTGCCCCAAGCCGGAGAACCTTCCTCTCCTCCACCGCGGCAGCCGCGCTCGCAGTGGGCGGCGGCCTGCCCCTGCTGGCCGCCTGCGGCAGCAGCGACACGGGCAGCAAGGAGGGCACCACCGCCGGGAAGTCCGCGCAGAAGCTCCTCCCGGCCTTTGTGGCGCGGAACGTCGTGACACCCGACATCGCCGCCAAGAACGGGTCGGCGGCCGGCTTCACCCAGGCGATAGCCGCCGACCAGCTCAAGGCCTCGGTCGAAAGCAAGCTGGGCAAGGGCAGCAAGATCAAGATCATGTCGCCGTTCTGGGGCACCCCGCCCGCCAACGACAACACGTACTACAAGGCCATGAACGCGGCCATCGGCGTCGAGACCACCTGGCAGAACCAGGACGGCAACACCTACGACCAGAAGCTCGGCGCGGTGCTCGCCTCCAGTGCGATCCCCGACGTCGTGGTCGTCCCCGGCTGGAACCTCGGCGGCAAGATCCCCACGGCGATCAACGCCAAGTTCGAGGACCTCGGCCCGTATCTCTCCGGCGACAAGGTCAAGGCGTACCCGAACCTCGCGGCGATCCCGAGCGACGCCTGGCAGCGCTCGATCTTCGGCGGCAAACTGCGCGGGCTGCCGATGCCGGCCTCGTACGTCACCAACATCGCGCCGTTCTACCGCAAGGACATCTTCGAGGCGAAGGGCTGGACCCTGCCCAAGAGCGCGGACGAATTCCTCGCGCTCGCCAAGGAGATCACCAGCGCCAAGGCGAAGGTGTGGGCCTGCGACGACATGTCGTGGACGGCGTACAACATGTTCGGGGTGCTCAACGGCAGCGACAAGGCGCTCGGCTGGAACCTGGAGAGCGGCAAGCTCATCAACCGCATCGAGACCGACGGATACCTCGAAGCGCTGGAGTGGACCCGCAAGCTGTTCTCGTCCGGGGTCGTCCATCCCGACGCCAAGGCGCAGAACCAGGGCGACGCGGGCAACCGCTTCACGGCCGGACAGGTGCTGATCTACAACAACGACCTCTCCGGCTGGTACGGCAAGAGCGCCGAACAGGCCGCCGCCAACCCCAAGTTCAAGATGGCCGCCATGGACATCTTCGGCCACGACGGCGGTGACCCGAAGCTGTGGGCCACCAACCCCGCCGGGATCTGGGCCTTCATCAAGAAGGGCAGCTCGAAGGCCGTGATCGCGGACATCCTGGCGATCGCCAACTTCTGTTCGGCGCCGTACGGAACCAAGGAGCGGATGCTCACCGACTACGGCGTCGAGGGCTCCGACTACACCGTCAAGAACAACCTGCCCGTCAAGACCGACACGGGCAACGCCGAGGTCAACGGCGCCTGGGGCTACATGTCCAGCTCGGCCGCCTACGTCGCCCACCCCGATATGCCCGACATCACCAAGGCCATGGTCGAGTGGCAGCAGCGCATGGGCGCATTCACCACCAAGTCCTCGTTCTACGGAATGACGATCACCGAGCCCAGCCGGTGGACCAACCTGATGAACGACTTCGAGCAGCTGGAGAAGGACATCGTCCGCGGCCGCAAGAAGGTCAGCGACATGCAGCAGGCCGTGTCCGAGTGGAAGTCCAAGGGCGGCGACCAGCTCCGCGACTGGTACAAGAAGCTGCTCGACGCCAACGGAACCACGGCGAGCTGAGCCGCTTTCCCCACCGGAGTCGACTCCCGACGGGCCGGCGGACAGCACTCCGCCGGCCCCCGGGCTTGAACAAGGAGCAGACCGTGTCCCACACGGTGCCGGGCACCCCCCGGACACAGGACAGCGCCCCGCCGGAGGCGGTGGACGGACCCGCCGAACCGGCCCATGCGACCGGAACGGGCAGCCGCCCGGCGAAGGCAGCGGCGTCCTCGAAGGTCCCGTTCCGACGCCGTCTGCGGCAGGACCGCACGCTGATCCTGATGACCGTACCCGCGCTCCTGCTGGTCCTGGTCTTCAACTACGTGCCGATCTTCGGCAACATCATCGCCTTCCAGGACTACGACCCGTACGTCTCCACGAACGGCGTCACCGCGATCCTGCACAGCCCCTGGGTCGGCATCCAGCAGTTCCGGACGGTCTTCGCCGATCCGCAGTTCTGGCACGCGGTCGAGAACACCTTCCTTCTCTTCTTCCTCCAGCTGGTCCTCTTCTTCCCGATACCGATCGCGCTGGCCCTGCTCATCAACAGCGTGGTCCGCCCCCGGGTGCGCGCGATGGCCCAGGCCATCCTGTATCTGCCGCACTTCTTCTCCTGGGTGCTCGTCGTCACCGTCTTCCAGCAGATCTTCGGCGGCGCCGGCATCATCGCGCAGACACTGCGGGAGCACGGGCACGAGGGCTTCGACATCATGACCGACCCGGCGATCTTCAAGTTCCTGGTCACCGCCGAGGGGATCTGGAAGGACGCGGGCTGGAGCATCATCGTCTTCCTCGCCGCACTGGCCGCCGTCAACACGGATCTGTACGAGGCCGCGGCGATGGACGGCGCGAACCGGTGGCGCCGTATGTGGCACGTGACGATGCCCGCCCTGCGCCCGGTCATCGCGCTGCTCCTGGTGCTGCGCGTCGGCGACGCACTCACCGTCGGCTTCGAGCAACTCCTGCTGCAGCGCGACGCGGTGGGACCCGGTGCAGCCGAGGTCCTCGACACCTTCGTGTGGTGGACCGGTATCCGCAACCAGGACTTCAGCTATGCGGCGGCGGCAGGACTGATCAAGGGTGTCGTCGGCATCGTCCTGGTCCTCACCGCGAACAAGATCGCCCATCTCATGGGCGAGCAGGGGGTGTACAAGAAGTGACTGCCGTGATGTGGAAGCCGGCGAAGGAACCGGGCCGCTGGGCCGCCCCGCCGAGGCCCGTCTGGGAGGAGGCCCCCTCCCGGGCCGGTATCACCGCCAAGAGCTTCGGTCTCGGCCTGGCCTGTCTCGCGGTCCTCGTCCCGCTGTGGATCGTCGTCGTCACCAGCCTGGCGTCGAAGAAGACCATCACCCGGGCCGGTGGTCTGGTGGTCGTCCCCAGGGACATCACGTTCATCGCCTACAAGGAGCTGCTCAGCGGCGGCCAGGTAACCCGCGCGGCGCTCATCAGCGTCGGGGTGACCGTCGTCGGCACGGTCTTCTCCATGGCCGTCTCGATCCTGTGCGCCTACGGCCTCTCCCGCCCGGGCTCGCTCGGGCACCGGCTCATCCTGATGCTGCTGATGGCCACCATGTTCTTCGGCGCGGGACTGATCCCCACCTATCTGCTGGTGCAGACGCTGGGGCTGACGGACTCCTATCTGGCGCTGATCCTGCCGAGCGCGGTGAGCATCTTCAACATCCTGGTGCTGCGCGGGTTCTTCATGGGCATCTCGCCGGAACTGACCGACAGCGCCCGGATCGACGGTGCGGGCGACTTCCGGATCCTCTGGCAGATCGTGATGCCGCTCTCCCGGGCGGTCATCGCGGTGATCACGCTCTTCTACGCCGTCGGCTACTGGAGCGCCTGGTTCAACGCCTCGATCTACCTCAGCGACCAGCAGATGATGCCGCTGCAGAACGTGCTGATCCAGCTGGTGCAGAAGCAGGAGATCCCGGTCGGTCTCACCCAGGCCGTCAGGGCCGGGCCGCTGTCCGGGTTGGCCGTCCAGATGGCCGTCATGGTGCTGGCGCTGCTGCCCGTCGCCGTCCTCTCCCCCTTCGTACAGAAGCACTTCAAGAAGGGCATGCTCACCGGCGCCGTCAAGGGCTGACCCTTCTTCTCCCCTGCCCCCGCCCAGGCGCGGTGGGGTCTGCTCTGCCGTGCCCGCACGCGCCTCCTGGACCGGAGCCACGATCTCCGGCGACCTCCGCATCCACGGCCGTGTCCATCTGGACACCAACGGCCGCGGCATCCAGTACGCCGACCCCGAGTGAGAGCCACGATGACCGATCTCTCCGACGCCACAGGCCGCCAGATCCTCTTCGGCGGCGACTACAACCCCGAACAGTGGCCCGAGGAGGTGTGGGCCGATGACGTACGCCTCATGCAGGAGGCCGGCGTCAACTCCGTGACGCTCGGCGTCTTCTCCTGGGCGAAGCTCGAACCACGCCCCGGTGCCCGCGATTTCGGCTGGCTCGACCGGCTGATGGACCTTTTGCACGCCCACTCCATCGGTGTCGTCCTCGCCACCCCGACCGCGTCCCCGCCGCCCTGGATGGGCCACCGCCACCCCGAGACGCTCCCGCGCGACGAGCACGGCCAGACCGTCTGGTACGGCTCCCGCCAGCAGTTCTGCCCCTCCAGTCCCGTCTACCGCGCGTACGCCACCGCGCTCACCGAGGACCTCGCCGCCCGGTACGGCGGCCACCCGGCCCTGCGCGTGTGGCACATCAACAACGAGTACTGCACCCACTGCTGGTGCGACGGGACCGCGGACCACTTCCGCCGCTGGCTCACCGCGAAGTACGCCACCCTCGACGCCCTCAACGAGGCCTGGGGCACGGCCTTCTGGAGCCAGCGCTACGACGACTGGTCCGAGATCATCCCGCCCCGCCGCGCCCAGTACATGAAGAACCCGGGCCAGGTCCTGGACTTCAAGCGCTTCACCTCCGACGCCCTCCTGGAGTGTTACGAGGCCGAGCGCGACATCGTCGCCCGGCACACCCCGCAGATCCCGGTCACCACCAACTTCATGCCGTTCTGGACGGGCCAGGACGCCTGGAAGTGGTCCGAGCGCGAGGACGTCGTCTCCGTCGACAGCTATCCGGACCCCGCGGACGCGTGGGGCGGCCAGTACAACGCCATGATCGGCGACATGACCCGCTCGCAGGCCCGCGGCCCGTGGATGCTGATGGAGCAGGCGGCGGGCCCGGTCAACTGGCGGGGCGTCAACCACCCCAAGCCGCGCGGCCTCAACCGTCTCTGGTCCCTGCAGTCCGTCGCCCGGGGCGCCGACGCGATCTGCTACTTCCAGTGGCGCCAGTCCCGCCAGGGCGCGGAGAAATTCCACTCCGGGATGCTCAGCCACGCGGGCGAACAGGGCCGCACGTACCAGGAGATCAAGCAGCTGGGCGCCGAACTGACCACGCTCTCCGAGGCGGCAACCGGCACCACGACACCCGCCGAGATCGCGATCCTGCACGACTGGGAGTCCTGGTGGGCGGATCAGCAGGACGGCCGGATCTCCTCCGAGGTCGACTACCCGGAGGTGGTACGAGCCTGGCACCGCGCCCTCTGGGAGGCGGGCCGCACCACTGATTTCGCCCACCCCGCGCACGACTTGAGTGCGTACACGATGGTCGTGATCCCCCACCTCTATCTGCTGACCGACACGTCGATCGACAACCTGCTTTCCTATGTACGCGGCGGGGGCACCCTGGTCTGCGGTTTCCACACCGGCACCGCCGACGAGGACGACCGCATCAGGGCGGGCGGCATGGACGCCCGGCTGCGTGAGCTCTTCGGCATCACCACACTCCAGGAGTGGTGGCCGCTGGACGCGGGCACGACGGTCGACTGCGACGGCTTCCGCGCCACCCTCTGGTCGGAGGAGCTGACCGCATCGGCGGAGGCCGAGACCGTCGCCTCGTACAAGGGCGGCGAACTCGACGGGCTCCCCGCGGTCCTGCGCAACGGCCGCGCCTGGTACGTCTCCACCCTCCCCGAGCCGGACGCGCTCCGCGATCTCCTCGCGCGGGTGGCCGACGGCGCCGGGGCCGCTCCCGTACTACCAGGGGCGCCCGCAGCGGTGGAGGCCGTACGCCGCGGTGACCTGCTCTTCCTCCTGCACCACGGCCGCGACACGGTCACCGTGCCGGTACCCGGCCGCCACCACGACCTGCTCACCGGCACGACCGTGGACGGGTCACTCGACCTGGGCCGGTTCGGTGTCGCCGTACTCCGCGAGGTCGGTCCGTGATCCAGGGGACCTGACAACCCCACCGAAGACTCCGCCGGCGCCCCCCTATCGCACCTGGAAGCCGGCGTGGACTGCGTCCTCACCCTGGGGCCGCAGTGGCACTTCCCCCCACCATGGAAGGGACACCCATGGCACGTCAGAAGTTCGCCCGACTCCTGCTCGCCCCCATAGCCGCGCTGCTCACCCTGATCGGCTTCGCCGCGTCCCCCGCCCAGGCCGCCGTCTGGTCCTCGTCCGACCAGTGGGGCAACTACACCACCTCGGACGGCTACACGATCTACAACAACATCTGGGGTTCGGGCGCCGGATCGCAGACCGTCTGGGCCAACTCCTCCAGCAACTGGGGCGTATGGGCCGACCATCCCGCGACCGGCGGCATCAAGTCCTACCCGAACGCCAAGAAGGTGATCGGCAAGTCGATCACCTCACTCGCCTCACTGACCAGCAGCTACAACGTCACCGTCCCGTCCTCGGGCGCGTACAACACCTCGTACGACATCTGGGACACCGGCTACGCCAACGAGATCATGCTCTGGGTCAACTACAACGGTGCCGTCGGCGCGCTCGGCAGCTCGGTCGGCAACGTCACCCTCGGCTCGCACACCTGGACCGTGTACGTCGGCTCCAACGGCGCCAACAACGTGTACTCGTTCCTGCGCACGTCCGACTCCACCTCGGGCACGGTCGACATCCTGTCGGTCCTGAAGTGGCTCAAGGACACCAAGGGCTACATCGGCAACGTGACGGTCGGCGACGTCCAGTTCGGCTACGAGATCACCTCGTCTGCGGGCGGTCTGAACTTCAACACCAACAGTTTCAGCGTCTCCAGCCGCTGAGCCGCCCCGGGCCGTCCCCGCGATGCCTCCAGTGCACCGGGGGCGGCCCTCCGCCGCGTCAGCCCGCAGCGGGCGCGGGTCCCGAACTGGCGCGGACCGTCAGCTCCGGCTTGAGGAGCTCGGCCTCCTCCACGCTCCGGCCGTCGAGCTTGGCGACGACCTTCTCGACCGCCCTGCGGCCCATTTCCTGCGCGGGGATGGCGACGGAGGTGACCCGCACCGAGGCCTGCACGGCGACCTGTTCGGGGCAGACGGCGACGACCGAGATGTCCTCGGGAACGGCACGACCCTGCTGACGGAGCAGATTGAGCAACGGCTCCACGGCGGACTCGTTCTGTACGACGAAACCGGTGGTGCCCGGACGCTCGTCGAAGATCCGGGCGAGCGTCGCGGCCATGGCCGCGAACCCGCCCTCGCAGGGCCGGTGCAGTACGCGCACACCCAGCCCGACGGCGCGTTTCCGCACTCCGTGCATGGTCCGCTCGGCGAACCCGGTGTGGCGCTCGTACACGGCGGCGGCCTCCCCGATCACGGCGATCTCCCGGTGACCCAGTCCGGCGAGGTGTTCCACGCAGAGGGCGCCGGTGGCCGCGAAGTCGAGGTCCACACAGGTGAATCCGTCCGGATCGGCGGGCAGTCCGATGAGGACGGCCGGGGTCTCGGACTCGCGCAGCAGCGGGAGGCGTTCGTCGTCCAGCTGTACGTCCATGAGGATCATGGCGTCGGCCAGCGCGCTGCCCGCGATCCTGCGCACGGCTTCCGGACCCTCCTCGCCGGTGAGCAGCAGGACGTCGTATCCGTGCGTACGGGCGGTGGTGGCGACGGCGATGGCGATCTCCATCATCACCGGTACGTACATGTCGGTGCGCAGGGGCACCATCAGCGCGATGATGTTGGAACGGCTGCTGGCCAGGGCGCGGGCGCCCGCGTTGGGGTGGTAGCCGAGCTCCTTGATGCTCAGCTCGACGCGTTCGCGGGTGGCGGCGGAGATGGTCCGCTTCCCGCTGAGGACGTAACTCACCGTGCTGGCCGATACTCCGGCGTGCCTGGCGACCTCCGCTAGGGTGACCATTCAGCTCTCCATGACGGTCTGTACGAAGCGCTTCGACTGTGTGTTCCGCGCCTCCGACATGCATCGGAGATTCGACCCTAGACGCCCGGTGACCAGCTGTCCAGGGAAATGTCGAAGCGCTTCGACAGCCCCGTCGAGGGCCGCGGCTACGGCTCCAGCCGCGCCACCCGCCCCTTCTCTCCCGATGCCCAGCAGCCGAAGTCGGCCGCGCAGTCGACCGTGTCGTACGAACCAGGGTCGACGGTGCGCCAGTTGCGGCCACCGTCCACCGTCAGATCGGTGCCGGTCGGGCCCACCGCCAGTGCGGCCGTACGGCTGTGCGGCAGCCAGGCGACGCCCGAACGGTAGGCGGGCGGCGGGGTCGTGGACTGCCGCCAGCTCCGGCCCCCGTCACCGGTCACCGCACCGGCCTGCGGCGACGGTTCGCCGGCCCGGTAGTCGCCGCCGACCGCGAGTCCGTGCGTACGGTCGCGGAAGGCGAGGCCGAAGACGCCGCGTGCGGGGTCGCCGCCCGGGATCGTCGACTCGGCGGCCGTCCAGTGCAGCCCGCGGTCGGAGGAGTGCAGTACCCGGCCGGTCGCGCCACCGCCCGTCGCCAGCCAGACGTCACTCGGTCCCGAACTCACCAGGCACTGGCCGCTCGCGGCGAAGCCCGCCTCGCCCGGCAGGGCCGCCGGCATTCCGGCACTGGGCAGCACCTTCCACCGGCGGCCGCCGTCCGAGGTCGACAGGATGCGGTACTTGCCGTCCACTGGGTCGCTCATCGCGAGGCCGTGCCGGCTGTCGAAGAAGGTGATGCAGTCGTAGAAGGCCTTGGCGTCGGTGTTGCGGAAGGACTCGGTCCAGGTCGCCCCGCCGTCCTCGGTACGCAGGACGCGCGACGCCTCTCCCTCGCCGATCGCCAGGACCACCGCGCGCCGCCCGTCGAAGGCCTCGACGTCTCTGAACTCCAGCGCCTCGGCGGCCGCCCCGGGCGGCGAGACGTCCTTCCAGCTCCGGCCTCCGTCGGAGGTGCGCAGCACCGTGCCCTTGGATCCGGCCACCCAGGCGGTGGTGCGGCTGACCGCGGACAGACCGCGGAAGCGCGCGTCGGTGCCGGTGTCCTTGAGCTGCCAGCCGGGCAGGTGGCCCGTTGCCGACTGTCCCGCTTGCGCATCCGCTTGCCCGGCGACCGCCTGTGCGGGGGCGGCGAGGGCCGCGACGAGC
>NZ_JAFLRJ010000425.1 GCF_017315755.1 Streptomyces beijiangensis | reverse complement strand
CCTCCCCGCCGTCTCAGCCCAACTCCCCACCACGGCACACGATCTCCGGGTTCTGCTCTTCGGCCCGCCCCCTGCCGACGACGCCGCCCTCATCCGCCTGGCAGACGAACTCGACGCCCTAGAACGAGAGGTACGCACCTCATGAGCGCCCCGATCCCCCAGACCCCCGACCACTCGGACCAGGCCCGAGCCTCACTGGAGGCCCTGCGAGCCGAGATCGGAAAGGCCGTGGTCGGCCAGGNNTGGCCGCGTCGCTCCAACTCGACACCAAGCGAATCCAGTTCACCCCCGACCTCATGCCGAGCGACATCACGGGATCGCTGGTCTACGACGCCCGCACCGCCGAGTTCTCGTTCCAGTCAGGCCCCGTCTTCACCAACCTCCTCCTCGCCGACGAGATCAATCGCACGCCCCCCAAGACCCAGTCATCCCTCCTCGAAGCGATGGAAGAACGCCAGGTCACGGTCGACGGCACGCCCCGGCCACTGCCCGACCCCTTCCTGGTCGCCGCCACCCAGAACCCCGTCGAGTACGAGGGCACCTACCCCCTCCCCGAGGCCCAGCTCGACCGCTTCCTCCTCAAACTGACCGTCCCCCTCCCGTCCCGCGAGGACGAGATCAGCGTCCTCACCCGGCACGCCGACGGCTTCAATCCCCGCGACCTCCGAGCCGCCGGCATTCGCCCCGTCGCCGGTCCTGCCGACCTCGAAGCGGCCCGCACCGCAGTCGCCAAGACCTCCGTCTCCCCCGAAATCACCGGCTACGTCGTGGATATCTGCCGTGCCACCCGTGAATCCCCCTCACTCACCCTCGGTGTCTCCCCACGAGGAGCCACCGCCCTGCTCTCCACCGCACGCGCCTGGGCCTGGCTGACCGGCCGCGACTACGTCATCCCCGACGACGTCAAAGCCCTCGCCCTGCCGACCCTCCGCCACCGGATCCAACTCCGCCCCGAGGCCGAGATGGAGGGCGTCACCGCCGACTCCGTCATCAACGCGATCCTCGCCCAAGTCCCCGTCCCCCGCTGAGGATCCCTCCCATGGCCCTGACCGGACGCACCGCGCTTCTCGCCGCCCTGGGCTCCCTCCCCGTCGGCATCCTCGCCCCCAGCTGGACGGGGATTCTCGCCGTCAACGCCCCCCTCACCCTCGCAATTCTGTACGACTATGCGAGAGCTGCACCAGTACGAATGCTCCAATTCACCCGAACTGGGGACACCTCAGTTCGACTTGACGAGCCTGCCGAAGTCCACCTGGCCGTCACCAACCCCTCCCCTCGCCGTCTGCGCGCCCAACTCCGCGACGCGTGGCCCCCCAGCGCCTGGCCCCCCGACACCGAACAGACCGCCTCCCGCCACACGGTGACGATCCCCGCCGGCGAAAGGCGCCGCCTCACGACCGCCCTGCGACCCACCCGTCGCGGTGACCGTCAGGCGGAACGGATCACGATCCGCTCGTACGGCCCCCTGGGCCTGGCAGCCCGCCAGGGACACCACCGCGTCCCCTGGACCGTCCGCGTCCTGCCACCCTTCGCCAGCCGCAAGCACCTGCCCTCCCGTCTGGCCCGCCTGCGCGAACTCGACGGCCGCACCAGTGTGTTGACCCGCGGCGAAGGCACGGAGTTCGACAGCCTCCGCGAGTACGTCCCCGGTGACGACACACGCTCCATCGACTGGCGCGCCACAGCCCGCCTGAACGCCGTCGCCGTACGCACCTGGCGTCCCGAGCGCGACCGCCACATCCTGATCGTCCTCGACACGGGCCGCACGTCAGCAGGCCGAGTCGGCGACGTTCCACGCCTCGATGCCGCAATGGACGCAGCGCTCCTCCTCGCGGCCCTCGCCTCACGCGCCGGCGACCGGGTCGACCTGCTCGCCTACGACCGCCGCACCCGTGCCCTGGTCCAGGGCCGCTCGGCGGGCGAGATCCTCCCCGCGCTGGTCAACGCCCTGGCCCCACTCGAATCCGAGCTGGTGGAGACGGACGCCCGCGGTCTCAGCGCGGCAGCACTGAAGTACGCGCCCCG
>NZ_JAFLRJ010000424.1 GCF_017315755.1 Streptomyces beijiangensis | reverse complement strand
CCCCCGTACCCCGTCAGGCTCCCCGTCGACCCGATCACCCGGTGGCACGGCACGATGATCCCGATCGGGTTCTTGCCGTTCGCGAGGCCCACCGCCCTCGAAGCCCCCGGCTTCCCCAGCGCCTCGGCCAGCTCGCCGTACGTCCGTGTCTCCCCGTACGGGATCAGCTGCAACTGCTCCCAGACGCTGCGCTGGAATTCCGTCCCCGCCAGCCGCATCGGCAGGGTGAACTCCTTCAACCCGCCCTCGAAATAGGCCTCCAGCTGCCGGACCGTCTCCCCGAAGGGGCTCGCGTCCGGCACCCCGAAGGTCACCTCCGGCGGGCGGTGGCGCTGCGCGGTCATATAGAGACCGCTCAGGACCCCGTCCGTCGCGACGAGGGTCAGCGGGCCGTACGGGCTCTCAACGATCGTGTGCTGCTTGTCGGGCATCACTGAACTCCCTTACGCCGGAAGGTGGTTGATGGGGTGGGACTCCGTGGCCCACAGGTACTGCACGGCATACGCCCGCCACGGCCGCCACGCAGCCGCCCGCGCGGTCAGTGCCGCCGGCGTCGCCGGCAGGCCGAGACCGCCCGCCGCACGGCGGATTCCCAGGTCCGACGGCAGGAACGCGTCCGGATCGCCCAGCGCCCGCATCGCGATGACCTCCACCGTCCAGGGGCCGAAGCCGGGCAGTTCCATCAGCTGGGCGCGGGCCTTGTCCCAGTCGCTGTCCATGCCCAGTCGCAGCGAGCCGTCCGCGAGCGCGCCGACCAGCGTGGTCAGCGTCGTGCGGCGGCTGCGCGGCAGGGCCAGGGCCTCGGGGTCCAGCGCGGCCAGCGCCCCGGAGGTGGGGAAGAGGTGGGTGAGGCCGCCCGCCGGGTCGTCCACCGGCACCCCGTGTGCGGTGACCAGCCGGGCCGCGTGCGTACGGGCGGCGGCCGTCGACACCTGCTGGCCGAGCACGGCGCGTACCGCGAATTCCGCCGCGTCGACGGTACGCGGCACCCGGCGGCCCGGGGCCTTGTCGACGAGCGGGGCGAGCAGGGGGTCCGTACGGAGCTGGTCGTCGACGGCGACCGGGTCGGCGTCGAGGTCAAGCATCCAGCGGCAGCGGCTGATCGCGATGGTCAGATCGCGCAGGTCGGTGAGGGAGAGCACGCAGGCGATGTGGTCGGCTGCCGGGGCGAGCGCCACGATTCCGTGCCCGTACGGGAGCGAGAGCGTGCGGCGGTACGCGCCGTCGCGCCACTCCTCCACGCCGGGGACGCCGGTCGCCGCGAGATGGCCGAAGAGGTTGTCGGGGTTGAGCGGGGCGCGGTACGGGAGACGGAGCGAGATCGCGCCCGGGGTCTGGGCCGCGATGCCGCGCGCGGCCCGGGTGCGGAGCTCGCCGGGGGCCAGGGCGAAGACCTCGCGGACCGTGTCGTTGAAGGTACGGATCGAGGAGAAGCCGGAGGCGAAGGCGACCTCCGCCATGGGCAGCGGGGTCGTCTCGATCAACAGGCGTGCCGTCTGGGCGCGTTGGGCGCGGGCCAGGGCGAGCGGTCCCGCGCCCAGTTCGGCCAGGAGCTGGCGCTCGATCTGGCGGGTGGAGTAGCCGAGGCGGGCGGCGAGGCCCGGTACCCCTTCACGGTCCACCACCCCGTCCCGGATCAGGCGCATCGCGCGGGCGACCGAATCGGCGCGGGCGTTCCACTCGGGCGAGCCGGGGCTGGTGTCGGGCCGGCAGCGCTTGCAGGCCCGGAATCCGGCCTGCTGGCAGGCGGCGGCGCTGGGATAGAAGGTCATGTTCTCGACCTTGGGCGGCACGACCGGGCAGCTGGGCCGGCAGTAGATCCTGGTCGTCAGGACGGCAGTGAAGAACCAGCCGTCGAAGCGGGCGTCCTTCGACTGGACGGCGCGTACGCAGCGCTCGGTGTCGGTGTGCATGGTTCAAGCATCAGGCACCGGAGCCGCTTCGGCTGGCGAGAATCCGACATCAGCCCTGAGCTGCCAGGGCCTCGGCGAACTCCCCGAACGCGTATTCGTCGAAGAGTACGAAGCGGACCTCCTCGACCGGCGCGGTCGCGCTCTCCTTCACCGTACGGATGGCGATGCGCGCGCCGTCGTCCATCGGCCAGCCGAAGATCCCGGTGGAGACGGCGGGGAAGGCGACGGTCTTCGCTCCCAGCCCGGCCGCCACCTTCAGCGCCTCGCGGTAGCAGGAGGCGAGCAGCGCGGAGCGGTCGTCGCGCCCCGACCAGACGGGTCCGACGGTGTGGATGACCCACTGGGCGTCGAGCTTGCCCGCGGTCGTCGCGACGGCCTGTCCCGTCGGCAGTCCCTTGCCGTAGTGCGAGGCGCGCAGCGCCCGGCAGGCATCCAGGATCTCGGGGCCGCCCTGGCGGTGGATCGCGCCGTCGACCCCTCCGCCGCCCAGGAGCGAGGAGTTGGCGGCGTTGACGATCGCGTCGACCTGCTGGTCGGTGATGGAGCCGCGCACGAGCGTGATGACCGTCATGGGGCTCATCATGCCTGGCGCAGACGCCGCCAGACGGCCTTCGCCGCATTGTGCCCGGACATGCCATGGACGCCGGGGCCCGGCGGGGTCGCGGACGAGCAGAGGAAGACAGCGGGGTGGGAGGTGGTGTACGGCGAAAGCGACATCTTGGAGCGCAGGAGCAGCTGCAGTCCGGTGGCGGCGCCGCAAGCGATGTCCCCGCCCACGTAGTTGGCGTTGCGGGCGGCGAACTCGGGCGGGCCCGCCGTGGCACGGGCGAGGACCAGATCGCGGAAGCCCGGTGCGAAACGCTCGAGTTGGCGCTCCACGGCGTCGGTGAGGTCGCCCTGCCAGCCGTTGGGGACGTGTCCGTAAGCCCAGAAGACCTGCTTGCCCTCGGGGGCACGGGAGGGGTCGACGAGGCTCGGCTGGACGGTGATGAGGAACGGTGACTCGGGGGCGGTACCGCCCGCGGCCTGCTTCAGCGCGGTGCCGATGTCCCGGCTGCCGGGTCCGATCTGTACCGTCCCCGCGTGCCGCGGTTCCTTGGCCGTCCAGGGCACGGGCCCGTCCATCGCGTAATCGATCTTGAAGACGCTCGCGCCGTACCGGTAGTGCTCGTACGCCCGCCCGAGGTCCGCGATCCTGGCGACGGCGGTCGGCGAGGTGTCGAAGATGTACGCGCGCGCGGGCGGCAGGTCGTCGAGGCGCTTCACCTCGAATCCGGTGTGCACCACGCCTCCGAGGTCCCGCAGATAGCCGGCCAGCGCGTCCGTGATCGACTGCGAGCCGCCGCGCGCAACCGGCCAGCCGCCCTCGTGCGCGGCCAGCGCGAAGACCAACCCGACGGCTCCGGTGGCGAATCCGCTCAGCGGGGCGATGACATGGGCGACCAGACCGGCGAACAGCGCGCGCGCCCGGTCGTCACGGAACCGCTTCATCAGCCAGGTCGAAGGCGGCAGTCCCGCGAGTCCGAATCGGGCGAGCGTGAGCGGGTCGCGCGGCAGGGCGGTCGACGGCAGCGACATGAAGTCGCGGGCGAGGGTGTCCCACTTCCCCAGGAACGGGGCGACGAGCCGCCGGTAGGCGCCCGCGTCCCGCGGCCCGAAGGACGCGGCGGTCTCGGCCACCGACCGCGCGAGCACCGCGGCCGTACCGTCGTCGAAGGGGTGCGCCATGGGCAGTTCGGCGTGCAGCCACTGCAGGCCGTACCGCTCCAGGGGCATGGTCTTGAAGACCGGCGATCCCGTGCCGAGCGGATGCGCGGCCGAACACGGGTCGTGGCGGAACCCGGGCAGCGTCAGCTCCTCGGTCCGCGCGCCACCGCCGATCGTGTCGAGGGCCTCGAAGACCTCGACCGAGAACCCCCTCCGGGCGAGCTCCACGGCAGCGGTCAGTCCATTGGGCCCCGCCCCCACGACGACTGCATCGAGCATCGACGGCACCTTGGGACTCCTTCGTCAGCCGTTGGCCAGGGCCCCAGGATATTCCCAGGCACTGACAACCCCTGCGCCGGTAGCCTCACGCCCCATGAAGTCCACCGTCGCGTCCATGGCCGACCGCCTCACCGCGCTCCCCTCGATCCGTGCGGTGGCACTCGGCGGCAGCCGCGCGCGGGGCGCCCACCGCCCCGACTCGGACTGGGATCTCGGCCTCTACTACCGCGGCGCCCCCGACCTCCCCGCACTCACGGCCCTGGCGGCGGAGTTCGCCGACGAGCCGGTCGAGGTCGCGGGCCCGGGCGGCTGGGGCCCCTGGGTCGACGGCGGCGCCTGGCTGCGGGTGAACGGCGTCGCGGTGGACTGGATCCTGCGTGACCTGGACCGCGTGGAGCGGGTCTGGTCGCAGTGCGAGGAGGGCCGTTACGAGGTGGGCATCCAGCCGGGCCACCCGCTGGGCTTCTGGTCGCCGGCGTACGCGGGCGAAGTGGCACTGGGCCGCGTACTGTCCGATCCTCAGGGCGAGTTGACGGCTCTCAGGACCGAGACCGGAACCTATCCGGAGCCGTTGCGCAAAGCGCTGTGCGACGCGTCCTGGGAGGCGGAATTCTCCGTGGCGGCAGCGCGCAAGTCGGCGGGCGGCGGCGACGTACTGCATGTGTCGCTGTGCCTGTCCCGGGCCATCGGCATCCTGGCCCAGTCGCTGCACGCCCACCACCGCACCTGGTGCCTCAACGAGAAGGGCGCCCTGGCGGCCACGGCAGCCCTCCCCCACACCCCGCCGGACTTCACGGCACGGGCCACGGCAGCCCTGACGGGCCTGGATCCGGCGGCGGTCGAGACAGCTGCCGACCTGGTGAAGGAGGTACGCGCGGTACTGGACTGATGGACGGGGCGGGATCCCTCAGCCGCCCGCCAGGATCCCCGCCACCCGCCGCGCCGTGGCCTCGTCCCTGGCCGCCGTGAACGGCATGGCGTTCCCACCGGTGATACGGAACGGCTCACCGGTCAGCGTCAGGTGCGCGCCACCCGCCTCCTCCACCAGGAGCATGCCCGCCGCGTGGTCCCATGCCAGCTCCCAGTTGAACGCGACCGCGTCCAGGGTGCCGCGGGCGATGGCCAGGTACTCCAGGCCCGCGGAGCCGCACGGGCGGGCCTGGATCCCCTCCGTCCGCAGGGCCAGCAGGGAGCGCTTCTGCTCGTCCGTGGTGAAGTCCGGGTGGGACTGGGCGATCTTGAGGTCCGCACCGGGCGCTGGTGCGCCCGCGTGCAGCGGTACGCCGTTGAGGCGCGCGCCCCGGCCCCGTACCGCGACCGCCATCTCGTCGAGGGCGGCGGCGTACGTCCAGGACGCCAGCAGCTCGCCCCGGTGCGCCAGCGCCACCAGCGTGCAGAAGCCCGGTTCGCCGCGGACGAACTGGCGGGTGCCGTCGATCGGGTCGACGATCCAGACCGGGACGTCACCGCGCAGGGCGTCGTACGACGAGGGGTCGGCGGACACCGCCTCCTCGCCCACGACCACCGAGCCGGGCAGGAGCGCCGTCAGGGCTGCCGTCAGATGGTCCTCGGCGCCGCGGTCGGCGACGGTCACCAGGTCGTGCGGGCCGGTCTTCTGGGTGATCTCGTGCGCGGCGAGCTGCCGCCAGCGCGGCATGATCTCGACGGCGGCCGCCCTGCGGACCGCCTCGTCCACCGCTGATTCGACCTCGGACAGGTTCTCGGCGAGCAGTTCACTGATCATGTCCCCCATCTCAGCACGGCCCGCTGACAGAGAAAGATGCGGGTGAGTTTTCCGCTCTCCGCTACGGATGGAGCACCTGGCGAAATCCGTTGCGACAAGCGTCACATGGCGATGGTTACGGCCGGTCCAGCGGGCAAGCGGTGCGGATTCCGTCGACAGGGGGATCTTGACGCGGTCTTGTCGCCGCCCGTTTGATGCCCGTTAACACCGCAACACCGCACGCGACCCGGAGGCGATAGCCCCCTTCCCCAGCACCACCCAGATCGGATTCCCCGCATGACCGACACGCTCCGGCCGCCTGCCTCACCGGTGGCCGTAGGAGAGGCCGAGGGCCGCCCCCGTACGCTCACCCGTTCCATCGGGGTCGTCGGCGGCACTCTGCTGACCCTGTCCTGCCTGACTCCCGCCTCGACGCTCTTCGTGATCGTCCCGCCGTTCTTCGCCGATCTGGGTACCGGCACCGCACTGACCATCGCCATCGCCGCCGTGCTCTGCATCGCCGTGGCGTTCTGCTACTCCGAGCTCGGCACCCTCGTCCCGAGTGCCGGCGGCGAGTACGCCATGGTCGGCACGCTGCTCGGGCGGATGGCGGGCTGGCTGGTCTTCGTCCTCTCGCTGATCGTCGTCATGATCGTGCCGCCGATCATCGCGCTGGGTACCGCCGAGTACCTCGCCCCGATCGTGCACATCGACGGTCAGCTCGCGGGCGCCGGTGTGATGCTCCTCGCCACCGTCGTGGGCCTCTTCGACCTGCGGGCCAACGCCTGGATCACCGGCATCTTCCTGGTGCTCGAAGTGGTCGCGGCCGCCGCCGTGGCCTTCCTCGGCTTCAGCCATGTCTCGCGGCCCGCGTCCGTGCTCGTCGACCCGGTCGTCGGTTCGGGCAGCAGTACGAGTCCGCTCACCGCGGCCGCCGTCATCGCCGGGCTCGCCCTCGCGCTCTTCGTCCTCCAGGGCTTCTCGACCGCCGTCTACCTCTCCGAGGAGATGGAGCAGCCGCACCGTACGGTCCCGCGCACGGTCATGTGGACCCTGGCCATCGGCGCCCTGGTCATCCTGGTGCCGACCATCGCGATCACCCTGGGCGCGCCCGATCTGGCGACGCTGAGCGAGGGCAATCTCGCCGCGATGGTGGAGCAGTGGAGCAACAGCACCGTCGGCACCTTCATCAGCCTGTGCATCGCGCTGGCGATCATCAACGCGGGCATCGTGATGGTGATCCAGAACTCCCGCGTCCTGTACGCGTCCGCCCGCGACCGCGCCTGGCCCGAGCCGGTCAACCGCGCGTTCTCCACGCTCAGCAAGCGGTACGGGGCCCCCTGGGTGGCGACGCTGCTGGTGGGCGTCCCCGGCGCCGTCCTCTGCTTCGTCCCCGTGGAGACGCTGAGCGGCGTCACCGGCGTCGCCGTGGCCGCCCTGTACCTGGTGGTGGCCGTGGGGGCGCTCGCGGCCCGCCGTACGCCCGCTGAGGGGCGCAAGGTGTGGCGGATGCCGCTGTGGCCCGTGGTGCCGGTGGCGCTGATCGCCGTACTGGCGTACGTACTGACGCAGCAGACCGCGCAGGACCTGCTGATCACCGGAGGTGTGATCGCCACGGCCTGTCTGTACTGGCTGTTCTACCTCCGCCCGCGGCAGGACAGCCGCTGGGTGATCACCCTGCCCGACGACGAGCAGTAGGCGCACAGCACGACGCATGACGCATGACAGAGGGGCCTCTCCGGCGAGTACCGGAGAGGCCCCTCTGTCGTACGTGGGCTCAGCGCCCGACCGCGTACCCCTGCATCCCGCGCGGGTTCGCGGCGGCGCTCAGCACGCCTGTGCGCGGGTCGCGGGCGACCGCGCACAGCCGCCCCTCCGACCAGGCGTCGCCGACCGTCACGTCGTGGCCGCGGCGGCGCAGCTCCTCGATGACGTCCTCGCCGATGCGCGATTCGACGGTCACCGAGCCCGGGCGCATGGCGCGCGGGTAGAAGGAGCTGGGGAACGAGTCGTTGTGCCAGTTCGGGGCGTCGACCGCGCCCTGGAGGTCGAGTCCGCCACGTACCGAGCCGCGCAGTGCGACCGCCAGGAAGAAGTGCAGCTGCCACTGGTCCTGCTGGTCGCCGCCGGGCGTCCCGAAGGCCAGCACCGGCACGCCGTCCTTCAGGGCGAGGGAGGGCGTGAGGGTGGTGCGCGGACGCGCGCCGGGGGTGAGGGAGTTGGGCAGGCCCTCGTCGAGCCAGGCCATCTGAAGGCGTGAGCCGAGCGGGAAGCCGAGCTCGGGGACCACCGGGTTGGACTGCAGCCAGCCGCCGCTGGGGGTCGCGGCGAC
>NZ_JAFLRJ010000423.1 GCF_017315755.1 Streptomyces beijiangensis | reverse complement strand
GGCGACGAGCAGCAGCGCGTAGTCCGTTCCCGCGCCGAAGACCAGCACGGTGAGGATGCCCGCGCTCTGGCCGTTGACGGTCAGGCCCGCGTGCTCGGCGAAAAGATAGATCACCGCCTGGGCCGCGGTGAGCGCGCCGACCACCGAGATGACCGGGACGATCAGCAGCGACGGGCTCCGGTAGGTGATCAGCAGGGTGACCACGACCACGCCGAGCGCCGAGAAGAGCAGCGTCGAGTCGATGCCCTCGAAGGCGTCGGAGAAGTCGGC
>NZ_JAFLRJ010000422.1 GCF_017315755.1 Streptomyces beijiangensis | reverse complement strand
GAAGGCGTCGGAGAAGTCGGCCGAGATACCGCCGGGCCCGGTGATGTGCACCGCGAGCCCACCCGTGGAGGCTCCGGTCACGTCGCGTATCGAGTCGACGGCCGGGGCGATCCGCTCCCAGCCCTTGTCCCCCATGGAGACCGGTACGAAGAGCTGCGCGGCGCTGCCCCCGGCGTTGAAGGAGGGCCCCTGGACGTCGCCGCCCAGGATGCCGTGGTCGGTCAGCTTCCTGATGGCTGCCGCGTCCTCGCCGATGCGGGTGCGGTCGGCCGCGGTGAGTCCGTCAGCGCGTGCGTAGACCACGACCGCGGGGATCGACTGGGGCCTGTAGTCGTCGGAGGCCGTGAGCACCTGCGTGGACTCCGCACTGCCGGGCAGCCAGGTGTTGGCGTCGTTGTTCTGGGCGCCGGTCAGCTTGGACGCGAGCGGGAACGCCGCGAAGATCACCACCAGCCATACCCCGAGCACCAGCCACTTGGTGCGCCGCCCGCACACCAGCCGGGCCGTGCCTCGCCGTCCGCCGTCCTTCGCGTCGGTCATGACGCCCCCCAACGTGCC
>NZ_JAFLRJ010000421.1 GCF_017315755.1 Streptomyces beijiangensis | reverse complement strand
TACGGCTATCCGCAGCAGCCCACCGGCCAGCCGACCGTCGGCCCCGGCTACCAGGCGGTGCTGCGCTACCGCGCGCAGGACGGCTCCGAGCAGCAGCTCATCCGCCGTTCGGCGCCCGGCACCCCGCACCCGGAGTGGCAGATGCTGCACGAGCTGCGGGCGATGAACGTGCCGCCGCAGCAGGTTCTGGAGCTGCACACCGAGCTGGAGTCCTGCGAGCTGCCGGGCGGCTACTGCGCCCGCATGATCCGTGAGACCTGGCCGCAGGTACGGATCACGAGCGTCGCCCCGTACGGCAAGGACCACGCCAGCCGTCAGCAGGGCATGGCCCATCTCCTCACCCACCAGGGCGAGTTGCACCAGGTCGCGGACGGTCCCGCACGCCCCGCCCCGGTGCGCGCGCCGCTGCCGCCCGTCCAGCCGGCCCCGCCGATCCCCCCGGAGGGGGTCGCACAGGAGCTGGCGCAGGCCTTCGGGCCGCAGGGGATCTTCCGCTTCGACCAGCGGGCGGTGTCCCGTCAGGGTGTGCCCGAGGTGGTGGCGATGACCCTGGTGTGGGCGGGTCTGCCGGTCGACTTCGGCCCGTTCTTCTGGGCGCAGGCGGTGCCGGGACAGCCGGTGCCGACGCTGGCCGAGCTGGCAGCGCAGCGTCAGGTGACGCCGGCTCCGGACGCGGGTTCGTACCTCGTCATGGGGTCGGACTTCGGCCGGGCGATCTGTGTCCAGTACGGCACGGCGAACATCGTGGCGGTGCCGGTGGAGGCCGGTCCCGGTGGTCAGCCGGTCCCGCCGCAGTTCGTGAACTCGGGTCTGCCCGAGTTCGTACGGTCGATGGCGCTCCTGGGCCGGATGTGGCGGCTGCGGTTCAGCCTGAACCCGGAGCAGGCGGCCCGCTGGACCGTCGACTTCCAGGCGCAGCTCGCGATGCTGGACCCGGCGGCGCTGGCGTCGCCGGAGAGCTGGTGGTCGGTGCTCCTCGAGCAGATGTGGGACGGCCTGCTCTGACGCGCTGACCCTCACTTCTGCTGACCCACTGCCAGAAGGCTCCGGCTCGCCGGACGCTGTCCCCTATGGGAGTTTCATCCCATGGGTGTGCCGGAGCCTTTCCCGCAGCAGCAGAGCTCGTCGGCGCTGTACCGCGCGAAGGGCAGGAGGGGCCGCAAGGGCCGCAGGCCGGGAAAGCGCCGTCGGCTGAGCTGGCCCAAGCGGATCGCGATCCTCCTGCTGACGCTCGTGCTGCTCGTGGCGGGTTACGCACTCGGCCTGTGGATCTGGGCCGACGGCCGTCTGCAGACGACGGACGCCTTCGCCGACTACTCCGGACGGCCCACCGCGGGCCAGGGCACGGACTGGCTGCTGATCGGCTCGGACAGCCGCTCCACGCTCACGGCGCAGGAGCGCAAGGACCTGCACGTGGGCAATGACGAGGGCCTCAACACCGACACGATCATGATCCTGCACTACGGCTCGAACGGTCCGTATCTCGTCTCGATCCCCCGCGACTCCTACGTCCCGATCCCCGGCCACGGCAAGAACAAGATCAACGCCGCCTATGCGCTGGGCGGCGCCAAGCTCCTCACGCAGACCGTCGAGGAGGCCACAGGCCTGCGCCTCGACCACTACGCGGAGGTCGACTTCGGCGGCTTCGTGGCGGTGGTCGACTCGCTCGGCGGCGTACGGATCTGTGTCCCGGCGGGTGGCCTGCACGACGAGAAGTCGGGCGCCGACTTCGACGCGGGCTGCCAGAAGATGAACGGCAAGCAGGCCCTCGCGTACGCCCGCGCCCGCTACAGCGACCCCCAGGGCGACCTCGGCCGTGTCAAGCGCCAGCAGCAGCTGGTGAGCGCGATCGCCCACCAGGCGCTCACGCCTTCCGTGCTCCTGCTCCCGTGGAACCTCATCCCGTTCCTCAGCGCCTCCCTCGACGCGCTGACGGTCGACAAGGGCACCGGTCTTCCGGCCCTCGGCCGGATGGGCCTGCGGATGAAGGACATCGCGGACGGCAAGGGGGCCACCACGACGGTACCGATCTCCAGTACGGGTACGGAGATCTCAGGCGTCGGGGATGTGGTCCTGTGGAACGACGCGGAGGCCCAGCAGCTGTTCACGGCGCTCCGCGACGACACGGCGATTCCCACCTTCGGCACTTCGTGACGCATCCTTGGGCGGAGTGTCGCGTTATGGGCGCTTCGTCTTGATCCACCAAGATATGCGCGTCTGGTGGGTGTCTGTCGTGTGTGTGGTGAGAGGGCTTCAAGATGAGTACTGCAGCGGTGCCACCGCCCGGTTTCGCCGTCGTACGGGGCCGCGGCTACCGGTCCGGGCAGGTCGACCGCTTCGTGGCCGCCCTCTCCCTCGACCGCGACGAGGCCTGGGAGCGTGCGGCGCGGCTGACCGTACTCGCCAAGGAGATGGAGGGCGAGGCGTCCGCGCTGCGCGAGCGGGTGGCGGGGCTCGCCCCGCAGACGTACGCGACGCTGGGCGAGCGGGCCCAGGCGCTCCTGGCGCTGTCCTCGGACGAGGCCGACGAGGTACGCACCGGAGCACAGGAGGCCGCCCAGGCCGTGCAGACGGCGGCCGAGCAGGTGGCGCGCCGGCTGGCGGACGCGGCACGCGCGGACGCTGACGCCGTACGCACCGAAGCGGACGCCCGCGCCCAGGAGCTGCTCGACGACGCCCAGAGCACGGCCGACGACCTGCGGATCGGCTCGCACAGGGACGTGAAGGAGTGGCGGGGCGAGGCGCTCACGGCCCTCAAGGACACGCGCGTCAGGACCTCGGCGTTCCTTGCCGAGCAGGAGAAGGAGCAGGCGGAGCGCTGGGACGCGGCGGAACGCGACCTGGCCGACCGCGAGCGCGCGTGCGAGGCGCGCGAAGCGGAGCTCGCGGCCTACGCGGAGCGCAGGCTCGCCGAGGCCGGGCGCGCACTGGCAGAGGCGGAGGAGACGGCCCGCCACGGCCAGGAGGACGCGGAGGCGCGCGGCGCCGAGCTCCTCGCCGACGGCCGTATTCGCGAGGAGCGCGCGGCCCGTGAGACGGACCGGATCCTGCGCGAGCACGAGGACGCCCGTGAGGAGCTCCGGGCCCATATGGCCCACGTACGCAGCAGCCTGGCGACGCTCACGGGCCGGGCACCTGCGGAGGGCTGACCACCGCGACGTTCTGCCGTCCCCACGCCCCGAGCGGCGCCAGGGCCTCGTTGAGGGAGGCACCGCGCGCGGTGAGCGAGTACTCCACGCGGGGCGGCACCTCGTCGTACACCTCGCGGTGCACGATGCCGTCCTCCTCCAGCTCGCGGAGCTGGGCGGCGAGCACCTTCTCGGTCACGCCGCCGAGGGCCCGCCGCAGCTCGCCGAAGCGGTACGGGCGCTCGTCGAGAGCCCAGAGGACGAGGACCTTCCACTTGCCGCCGATGACATCCATGGCTGCGTCGATCCCGCAGTGATAGGACCCCGGCCTGCGTACGGTCGCCATGCTCCACCCCCCTGACCTGCTGACTATCCCCGGGGTAACCACCCACACCGAAGTGCGTACTTGATCACCATCCCGACTGCGAACAGCCTAACGGTCATGACTGACAACCGACTTGACCGGAAGATCCCCTCACTGACACTGCTCGGCCTGGGAGTGATGGGCACGGCACTGGCCCGTACCTGGCTGGCGGCGGGCCACGACCTGACGGTCTGGAACCGCACCGAGTCGAAGACGGAACCCCTCACCGCAACAGGCGCGAAGGCAACGGCGGCAGCAGCGGAGGCGGTGGCGGAGAACACCCTCGTAGTCCTCTGCCTCCTGGACGACGAATCGATCGACGAGACCCTGTGGGACACGGACCTGCAGGGCAAGGACCTGGTCAACCTCACGACGAGCACCCCGGCCCAGGCCCGCGCCCGCGCGGACTGGGCGACCGCACGGGGCGCCCGCTTCCTGGACGGCGGGATCATGGCGGTCCCGCCGATGATCGGCATCCCGGAAGCGGGCGGCTACGTCTTCTACAGCGGCTCGGCAGCCCTCTTCGAGACCCACCGCAGCACGCTCTCCGTACCGGCGGGCACGAAGTACGTGGGCGAGGACGCCGGTTTCGCGGCGCTGTACGACGTGGCGCTGCTGAGCGCGATGACGGGAATGTTCGCGGGCGTCGCGCACGCCTTCGCGCTGATCGGCGCGGAGGACATCGACCCGAAGGAGTTCGCGCCGCTGCTGGCGGGCTGGCTGACGACGATGACGTTCTCGGTCCACAAGACGGCGGACCAGCTCCAGAGCGGCGACTACGCGAAGGATGTCGTCTCGAACCTGGCGATGCAGGTGGCGGGAAGCGCCACACTCCTGCGCACGGCGGAGGAACAGGGGGTGAGCCCCGAGCTCCTCACCCCGTACATGACCCTGATGGAACGCCGCCTGGCGGCAGGCCATGGGGACGAGGACACGACGGGGGTGGTGGCTCTGCTGCGGCGATAGGAGCACCCCGTACTTTGGGATGCATGTCCTCCTCGTCGCCGGCCCCCCGCGCCCGCATCCTGTGCGTCACCGACCTCGCCTACGAGGCCCGCGGCCGGCGCTACTGCGACGAGGACATCTACCTGACGTCCCGCCTCCGCGAGGACTTCGACCTGGCCCTGTGCCACCCCCTGGACGCGACCGCGCTGATGGACGCCTTCGACGCGGTCGTGGTCCGCAACAGCGGCCCGGTGCTCAACTACCAGTCGGAGTACGAGGCCTTCCGCGCCCGCGCCCTGGCGGACGGCGTCCGCGTCTACACCCAGCTGACGGGAAAGGCGGACGCGGCGGGCAAGCAGTACCTGGTCGACCTGTACGCGTCGGGATACCCGGTGATCCCGACGATCGACGACCCGCGGAACATGGCCCACCTCCCGGAGTCACCCGAGTACGTGGTGAAGCCGAAGCTGGGGGCGGACTCGATAGGCCTGGAGTTCGTCACGGAAGCCGAACTCCGGACCCGAACCCTCGACGATGTCCTCATCCAGCCGCGCATCGCGTTCCGCTACGAGGTCTCCTTCTACTTCACAGACCGCACCTTCCAGTACGCGCTGTACGCCCCGGACCCGGCCGAGCGCTGGCGCCTGGAGCGCTACACCCCGACCCCCGACGACCTGTCCTTCGCGCAGCGCTTCGTGGACTGGAACGCGATCGACCACGGCATCCAACGGGTGGACGCGTGCCGAGCACCGTCGGGCGAACTGCTGCTGGTGGAACTGGAGGACCTGAACCCGTACCTCTCGCTGGACCTGCTGGACGAGAGCGCACGCGAGGAGTTCGTCACGAACATGAAGGAGTCGCTGCGCGGCCTGCTCCGGCAGCCCGCCGGCGAACTCTGAGGCGGTCTGATCCGGCCGGAGAGGGCCGCGGCGACCTCGACGCAGTTGTTGCCGCCGTCACCGGAGAAGGAGGACTTCAGCCTGACGTTCGGCCGTTCGCTGTCCTCTAGGAGTCGGCGACGCAAGCGGGATCCGGGGCTGAAGGGTGCGGGCGCGGAGGCTATTGGCGGCGGCCCGCCGATCAGCGGCGGGCCTGCCTCCTCGTCACGTACGTTCGGGCCTACTTGTCGGCGGTGAGCGTGCCGCCGATGGCCCAGCTGTCGGTGGGGACCTCGTGGATCCAGACCTGTACGGCTTCGGCGGGAATCTTGAGCGAGTCCACGAAGGCGTCCGTGACGCGCTGCACCAGCTCGCGCTTGAGCTCGATGTCGCGGGGACCCTGCTGGATGGTGACGATCGGCATGGCTGAACTCCCTTGTCTCCGGCGGCTGTCCGGTTGTTCCGGGCCGCTCACCGGCGTGACCTCAGTCCACCCGATCCGTGGGCGGTGACCTACAGGCAGAGTGCGCACGCAGTAATCAGGATTCGTGATCGTCGCTGTTCAGGGGCGCGGTGCAGGCCTTGAGCAGGAGATTCAGGGTGTCGGGTGGGGTGGTCGCGTGCGCCACGAGGGCGGTGGGGAGGGTGAGACAGCCGTCCCGGAAGGGCAGGAACGCCACCCTGGGGCTGTGGAGTTGGCTTGCGTGGGCGGCGTACACCACGGTCCACATGGGAGGCGTGCCCGCACCGATCATGGCGAGCGTGTTCTGGAGCGAACCGCCGGTGGGGCCCGGCACCGGTTCGAAGCCGGCGGACTGGCAGGCGGTGACGACAAGGTCGACCAGGGCGGGATTGTTGCGGCGGTCGGTGAGCTTGAGGGGCAGCGCGGCGAGGTCCGTCAGGGCAACGTCGGGGCGGGTGGCCAGGGGG
>NZ_JAFLRJ010000420.1 GCF_017315755.1 Streptomyces beijiangensis | reverse complement strand
AAGGTGACCGTGCAGTTCCGTAACACCGGTGGCTCACCGGCGAGTTCGGGCACGGCCACCTTCGCGACGCACATCATCGGCGCACTCGGCGTGGACTGGGCGACCATCGAGTCCGCCCAGCCGCTGCCGGGGCCCATCGCCGCAGGGGCGGCGAAGACGAAGACCTACACCGTGTGTGTGGACTCCTGGCGGGTTCCGCTCGGGATGCACATCGACACCCGGTCGGTCACCGCCAGCTGGAAGTGAAGTGAGCGGAGCTCAGCGGATCGCGAGGAAGACGACCGCCGCCAGGACCACGATCCCGACGACGACGCCGACGATCAGCCCCGTCTTCGAGCCGGACTGCTGCGGGGCGGCCGCCGGCTGCGAGCGCTGCGCCTGCTGCGGCACGCCCTCGTCGACGAAGGCGCGGAACATCTGGGTGGAGCCCGCCGGGTCGTAGTTGCCCTCGGGGCCTTGGGGCGCTTGGGGGTTGTGTGCCATGAAGCAGGACCCTAGCGAACCTGTGAGGCCCGCCCAACCCCTGGGCCCCGGAGCGCACAAGGCCCCCACCTCATTGACCTCGCACATGCAAACTCTTTGGCGTTCCTTTGCCTTTCTCACCCCCATTTCATTTGCCTGCAGCAACCAACAGCCCTTACGGTTGCCTTAAGCAACAAGATGTGGGGGTGCCATGGCAGCGCAGAGTCAGTACGAGGAACTGGCCCGGCAGCTCAGTGCCATCGGAGCCGTCAAACGAGGCCTCGCCCGCATACTCCCGGCCCAGTGCCCCTCCGGTTCGGCCGCCGTGCTCACTCTCATCAGCCGGCACGGGGAAATGCGCATGAGCAAGCTCGCCGAGCTCCTCGCCGTGGACATGTCGGTGACCAGCCGCCATGTGGCCCATGTGGCGGAGCGCGGTTGGATCGAGCGGTTCCCTGACCCCGCCGACAAGCGCTCCCGCATCCTTCGGCTCACCCCGGCCGGCGAGGACATGCTCGAGGACCTCTCCCAGCGCTCGATCGACGCGCTCGCCCACACCCTGGACGACTGGTCCGACGACGAGGTCGGACAGCTCAACGTGATGCTGGCGCGCCTGCGCCACAGCTTCGACTGCAAGGCCCGCGCCTTTCCGCCGCATCACGATCACACCCGTACACCCGCTTAAGCAAAGACAAGGAATTCCATGGCTACGACCACACCAGCCGGTGTGCGGGCCGGTCACGCCAAGCACGGGAGCCATCACTCCCCCGACGGCGAACCGATGACTCACCGGCAGATCATGGAGGCGCTGTCCGGGCTGCTGCTCGGCATGTTCGTCGCGATCCTGTCGTCGACGATCGTCACCAACGCTCTGCCGAAGATCGTCTCCGACCTGCACGGCAGCCAGTCCTCGTACACCTGGGTCGTCACCGCGTCCCTGCTCGCGATGACGGCGACCACCCCGCTCTGGGGCAAGCTCTCCGACCTGTTCAGCAAGAAGCTGCTCGTCCAGATAGCGCTGGTCACCTACGTCCTGGGCTCGGTCGTCGCCGGCCTCTCGCAGAACTCCGGCATGCTCATCGCCTGCCGTGTCGTCCAGGGCGTCGGCGTCGGCGGTCTCTCCGCCCTCGCGCAGATCGTGATGGCCGCGATGATCTCCCCGCGCGAGCGCGGGCGGTACTCCGGCTACCTGGGTGCGACCTTCGCGGTCGCGACCGTCGGCGGACCGCTGCTCGGCGGTGTCATCACCGACACCAGCTGGCTCGGCTGGCGCTGGTGCTTCTACGTCGGTGTGCCGTTCGCGATCATCGCGCTGATCGTGCTGCAGAAGACCCTGAAGCTCCCGGTCGTCAAGCGTGACGTGAAGGTCGACTGGGGCGGCGCGTTCTTCGTCGCCGCGGCCGTCTCACTGCTGCTCGTCTGGGTGACCTTCGCGGGCAACAAGTTCGACTGGGTCTCCTGGCAGACCTACGCCATGGTCGGCGGCTCCATCGTCCTGGGACTGCTCTTCATCCTGACGGAGTCCAAGGCGAAGGAACCGATCATCCCGCTGCGGCTCTTCCGCAACAAGACGATCACCCTCGCCTCGATCGCCTCGCTCTTCGTCGGCGTCGGCATGTTCACCGGCACGGTCTTCTTCAGCCAGTACTTCCAGCTGGCGCGCGGCAAGTCGCCGACGATGTCCGGTGTGATGACGATCCCGATGATCGGCGGGCTCTTCATCTCATCGACCCTTTCGGGCCAGTTCATCACCAAGACGGGCCGCTGGAAGGTCTGGCTGGTCAGCGGCGGTGTGCTGCTGACCGCGGGTCTGGGACTGCTCTCCACGATGCGGTACGACACCCCGTACTGGCACCTCGCGATCTTCATGGCGCTGATGGGTCTCGGCATCGGCATGATGATGCAGAACCTGGTCCTCGCCACGCAGAACCAGGTGTCCCCGGAGGACCTCGGCTCGGCCTCGTCCACCGTCACCTTCTTCCGCTCCCTCGGTGGTGCGGTCGGCGTCTCGGCGCTCGGCGCGATCATGGCCAACCGGGTCACCCACTACGTCAAGGACGGCCTCACCGACCTCGGTCCGCAGGGCGGGGGCCCCGGTTCGGGGGCACTCTCCAGCGGGGCCATCCCCGACCTGAAGCTGCTGCCCGCCCCGCTGCGCACGATCATCGAGAGCGCGTACGGACACGGTGTGGCCGATGTGTTCCTGATCGCGGCGCCCTGCGCCGCCATAGCCTTCCTGGTGACGCTGTTCATCAAGGAGGTCCCGCTGAGGACGCGTGCGGTGAGCGAGGCCGAGGCGCCGGCCGTGGCCGTGGCCGCCGTACCCGCTCCCGCAGTTTCTGATCGGAAGGCCGTGCAGGCCGAGGAGACGACGCCGATGCAGTCCGTACCCGCCTCAGCTCCCGAACCTGCCCCCGTGCAGGGCGGCACCCCGATCCGCGGCATCGTCCGCGGCACCGAGGGCGCCCCCGTCGGCGGGGCCGCTGTCACCCTGATCTCGCTGGCCGGGCGCCAGCTCGGCCGGGCGGTGGCCCACGGCGACGGCGGTTACGCGGTCGACGCGCCGGGCTCGGGTTCGTATGTGCTGATCGCCTCGGCCGACGGCTTCCAGCCGCAGGCCTCCACGGTGGTCGTCGGCGGCGACGAACTGCACTACGACATCCTCCTCTCGGGTACGAGCGGCCTCTCCGGTGTCGTCAAGGCGGCCGAGGGCGGTGCGCCGATCGAGGGCGCGATGGTCGTCGTCACGGACGTCCGCGGTGATGTCCTGGCGACCGGAAAGTCCGGCGAACAGGGCGAGTTCACCTTCGGCGACCTGATCCCCGGCTCGGTGACGATCGCGGTCAACGCGGCCGGCTTCCGGCCCGCCGCACTGCCGGTGGAGATCGGCGGCCAGGGCGTCACCCGCATCGAGGCGGCGCTCCAGTCCGGTGCGCTCGTCCAGGGTGTCGTACGCGGCGGGGCCGACCGGCGCCCGCTGCCCGACGCCCGCGTGACGCTGGTCGACGCGGCCGGGAACGTGGTCGCGACTTCGACCACCGGGGACGACGGGGCGTACGCCTTCGCCGACCTCACCACGGGCGAGTACACGGTCATCGCGACCGGTTACCCGCCGGTCGCCGGATCGTTGTCGGTCGCGGGACGCGGCGTCGACGGCCACGACATCGAACTCGCCCACCCGGGCGAGTAGTTGATACCACCCCGGACGGTGGTGGACATGGGCAGGGGACGGCCCGTGCCCGCCGCCGTCCGGGGTTTCTTTTTTCGCACAGCGAGACAGTTGCAAGGAGATTTACGGGATGGGACTTCGCGCACAGGTACGGACCCGGGACGGCTGGGCCGTGCAGCATGCGGTGGTGACCGTGACCGACATGACCGGCACCCAGGTGGTGCGGGCCGCCGCCGACGAGGACGGCACGGTGCGCGATGCGACATCGCTGCCCCCGGGCCCGTACACGCTGATCGTGACCGCCGTCGGCTACGCGCCCGTCGCCGCGACCGTGATCGTCACAGCGGGCGGCCGCGCGGACGCGGGCACCGTGGTCCTGGCCCGCCAGGGCGGCGTGGAGCTGCCGCCGCCGGGCGCCTGGACGCTGGATCCGGCGCACTCCTCGGTGGGGGCGGTCGCCCAGCACCTCGGAATCTCCAGCGTGCACGGGCGGTTCACCGCCTTCTCCGGCCGGATCGAGATCGCCGAGGACGTCGAGAAGTCGCGCGTCGAGGCGGTCATCGAGGCCGCGTCGATCGACACGGGCAACGCGATGCGCGACGGACACCTGAAGTCCGCCGACTTCCTGGACGTGGAGCGCTTCACTGAGATCACGTACAGCTCGACGGGACTAGAGCCCGCGGGACCCGACCGCTGGACGGTGCACGGCGAGCTGTCGCTGCACGGTGTCGTACGCGAGGTCGACCTCGACCTCAGCTACCTGGGTACGGGCCCCGACCCGTGGGGCGGCACCCGTGCCGCCTTCCGCGCGACGGCCGATCTGCGCCGCGACGACTTCGCGATGAACTACAACCAGGTGGTCCAGGCGGGCATCTCGGCGATCGGCACGACGCTCAAGGTGGAGCTCGACATCCAGGCCGTACAGGGGGATTCGCTGCCCTCGGCGTGACGCGCGGCGTGATCCCTGGACCGGTGGCCGCCCGGACTATCGTGTGGGTATGGCACCCAATATCGCGAGCAACAACACCGTGGAACTGGACCAGTTGCTGGAGTTCGTGCGGCCCCGGCACCGGGCGATCCTGCTGACCACCCGTGCCGACGGACGCCCCCAGGGCTCCCCGCTGACCTGCGGGGTCGACGACGCCGGGCGGATCGTCGTCTCCACGTACCCCGAGCGCGCCAAGACCCGTAACGCCAAGCGCGACGAGCGGGTCAGCGTGATCGTCCTCTCCGACGAGTGGAACGGGGCGTGGGTGCAGATCGACGGGACCGCGGAGGTCCTCGACTCCCCGGAGTCGGTGGAGCCGCTGGTGGAGTACTTCAGGAACATCTCGGGGGAGCACTCTGACTGGGACGAGTACCGCGCGGCGATGGTCAAGCAGGGAAAGTCCCTCATCCGGATCACCCCCGAGCGGTGGGGGCCGATCGCCACGGGCGGGTTCCCGGCGCGGCTCGGGTAGCCGCTGCGGGTGTCAGTGGGCTTCGGGGACCGAGCCCGTCAGGGGCGACATGTCGACGTACATGACCTCGTACCTGCGCTCCGCGAACTTCCAGCCGTCCGCGGTGCGTTCGTAGCGGTCGTGGTAGATCGCGTGGTTCATATGCGATCCGCCCTCGCGCAGCCGGCCGAACTCCGCGATGTACGACCGGCCGGCGGCCGTGTCGCCATCGACACGGATCGTGCCCGGGTGCGCCGTCTGTACGAAGTAGTCCCAGCCGCCCTTCAGCCGCTCGATCCCGGCGCGGATCTCCTCCCGGCCCGCGAAAGCGATGCCGGCGAGGGGGATCTGCCAGACGCCGTCCTGGGTGAACAGGGATGCGAAGCGGTCGTAGTCGGACATCATCCCGGCGTCCGTGAACTCGCCGCGCAGCGCCTCGATTTCGAAGCGGTCGGCCATGTTCTGGAAATCGTTCATGGGTTTCTTCCTTCCTTGTGCCAGACCTTGCGCCAGACCTTGTGCCAGACCTTGTGCCAGACCTCGTGTCAGAGCGCGGCCAGGCCGAACAGCGCCGGCAGGACCGCTATGAGGACCAGGACTCCGGGGGACGCCGCGCCCTTGCGGTCGCCGGCGCGCAGGTGGATGGTGACCGCGCCGATGAAGAAGAGCACGACGCCGACGCCCGCCGCGATCCCCAGCGGCAGATAGGCGATCCCGGCCAGCAGGCCGAGCGCGCCGGCCGCCTCCACCAGGCCCAGTGGCCGTAGCCAGGTGTTCGGCAGCCCGAGGCGGGACATCGTCGATGCGGCCGCCTCCGTGTCCCCGGCCAGCTTGACCTTGGCGGAGAAGGCGAGGAGGGCGGCAAGCAGTGCGGCGACGACGACGTACGCGATGAACACGGTGTCTCCCAGGGGGTCTTGGTGGCGCCGGATTTCCCGTTCTGCCGTTACGACGACGCAGCCCCGCGGAATGTGAGGCCCGCCCCCGCCTCACATTCCGATGCGCTGTTTCGTCGGAGTGGGGAGACAGGGACACGGGGAGACGGGGAGATCCGTGACGAGCGAGCGACCGAGCGAAGGAGCCGACGGGACCATGAGCAGCCGATCCGAACCCGAGGACCTGGGCGTGATCATGAGCGAGCGGCGCCGGCTCATCAATCTCGCGTACCGGCTGCTCGGCTCGCTGACCGATGCCGAGGACGTCGTACAGGAGACGTACGCCCGCTGGTACGCCATGTCCCCGCAGCAGCAGGAGGCCGTCGGCAACCCCGGCGCCTGGCTGATGAAGGTCGCCGGCCGCATCTGCCTCGACCAGCTCGGCTCGGCACGGGTGCGGCGGGAGAGTTACGTCGGCGAGTGGATCCCCGAGCCGCTGCCCGACCGTTCGGAGTGGCTCGGCGGGCGGCCGGGCGGCGGCGGCCCGCCCGATCCTGCCGACCGCGTCACCCTCGACGAGTCGGTCAACATGGCCTTCCTGGTCATGCTCGAATCGATGACCCCGGCCGAGCGCGTCGCTTTCATCCTGCACGACGTCTTCCGCTACCCCTTCGGAGAGGTCGCCGAGATCGTCGGACGGACGCCCGCCGCATGCAGGCAGCTGGCCTCCTCGGCCCGCCGTCGCGTCGGCGCGGCGCAGGCGCCCACGGTCCCGACGGCCCAACACGCCGATGTCGTAAGGAACTTCAAGGTGGCCTGGGCCGCCCAGGACATCGAGGCCCTCGTCGGCCTCCTCGACCCCGCCGTCACGGCGACCGGCGACGGCGGCGGCATCGTCAACGCACAGCTCCACCCGTCCCGGGGCCGCGAGCTGGTCGCGAACTCCATCGCCGGGTTCATGCGCAGCACACCCGGTCTGACCCTCATGGAACGTACGGTCAACGGCCAGCCGGGGCTGATCGCCGAACGGGACGGCGTCATCGCGACGGTGCTGGCGTTCGATGTCGCGGACGGCCTGATCACCAACATCTGGGCCGTGCTCAACCCCGAGAAGCTCCGGCCCTGGACGGACGGCTGACGCGCGCGCCCCCGCCGCTCAGGGGCGGCGGGGGAAGGACTTGGGTCCCGGCGGGGTGCCGCCGGTGTGCTGGACCAACTCCCAGCACAGATCGCGGAGTTTGATGTTGCGGTGCTGGGAGGCCCTG
>NZ_JAFLRJ010000419.1 GCF_017315755.1 Streptomyces beijiangensis | reverse complement strand
GAATTGCTCCGCAATTCGGCCTCCGGAAATCGCTCCGCGATTTCACGGGATGAAATACGCTCCGCATATTTCATAGTCTGGCCACAGTTAGATACAGCGACCACGCTGTTTGACGACCTGTCAATTTTGCTTAATCTCAATACAATTGAGCAAGGTATGTTCAGCCAGATCAAGCTGCACTTGAGATCCCAGATCTGCAGTCTGTCTGCCCCACGCATCAATAGTATGCCTGTCCCTCGCAGCCAAGGAACGGATGATTCCGTCTCAGCGCCGGATGTTACGCTGCAGCTGGGTCGCTCTTGTCGTTTGACGACCCGTCAATTGCGCTCACGCCAAAGGCGAATTCACAACTATACCCATCCAGATCAGGGCTTCGTTTCGTTCGGGACCGACAGGAAGAGTGCGTGTCTGAACGACGCGAGTGTACCCCTCGTGATCAAGGCACATCGTGCCGTCCTGGAGCGTCTTGCTCTCGAGCCGCCGGTGGTGGCGGGCGGATCTGGTAGATGCGTAGCCGGACTGCCAGGCGCCCGGGCGGAGGTCATCGCTTTCCCAGCCCGGAACCTGGCAAGTACGGGCAGTCTCAGCTCTCAGGCCACCGCGCGAGTCCCCAGCCCTATTCAGAACCAGCGCACCAGTCCCTTGAATATCCGGAAGGCTTTGGCCCTTCGTGAGGCCGTCGCAAACCACTCGCGATCCCTGTCAATACTCGATCGTGTGACTCCGGCCTCGCTTCTACTATTATGAGCAGGGACCAAATAGCCGCAAGCAATTCGCCACCCCACCCGGAATGCTGAGATCCCTAGTAGTCGAGCAGCCGCATATTGGGATACCCACTCCTCATCAGGACAGGAGATCGGAGCGTTGCCCCATCCATTCATTACTCGCGGGTATGAACTTTCTGGCATGGCATCCTCAAACGCTTCGTTCTGTGAGATCTCGGATTGACCTCGTCCGTCAATTTCCCCTATGGAGACCGTGCTTCCCGATGTCTCAACGAGGGCGGGAAGCGCGGAATCCTTCAGAACAGCCAGTCGCCCGTGGGCCGCCACTTCGCTTTGATGAGCGCGTGGTCCCGGAAGTGCTTCAGTGCGTGGGCCACCGTCAGCGAGGCCAGTTCGTGCCGGTCGTCACGGTCCCGTTGCGACAGCCCTTCTCGTGCATGGACGGGGCGCCCCTGCTGGCGGCACTGCTTGAAGATCTCGCCGGTACGCATCCACTTCTTCATCACGGGAAGCGCGTAGTCGACGAGGGCCGACTCGAACTGCAGGTAGGACGGGCCGGTGAAACCGCGCTGACGCAGGTGTTCCAGGAGCACCCGGTCCGCCTCGATGCGAGCGGCCGCCTCGGCGGCCTGGTGTTCCTCGTCCCTCGCGGCCGGCTCCGGTATCTGTGCCACGGGCTCCCGGCCTGTGAACTGGCCATTGGACCGTTCCAGCTCAGTCTCCGGGTCCTCAACTGGGAGAGCATCGTCCACCACCCCCGACAACCATCCGCGCTCCTCGGCTTGCGACACCCGCCGCACCGGCCGGCCTGGGCGGAATCGGCGCCCTTGTCGGTTCCCTCGTCGGTGCGCCCTAGCCCTTCATGCTAGCCGTGGTCTGCATCACGCTCTTGGTCACCGGGGTGCAGTCGGTGCTTCACGACGTGATCCCTCAAGAGGCCGCCGGCCGCCCCTGAAAAAGGGTTCCTGACCTGCACCCGTCCCGCGCCACTATTACGAGAACAGGGCCTAGTCAGGCGACCAGGAGCGAGCCGAGGAAACGGCGCAGGCGGGCGAGCGTCACCCGATGTCGTCCGTACGGCGCCAGAGGTCGTCGGACACGCGCTCGAACTCCCAGCGCTGCCACGGCTCTTCCGCCGGCCCCCGGTGAGCAGATGGCGACCATTTCATGGTCGGATGGGGCCAGACTCCGGTGAGTCTGACCCCTTCCGCCGTGCAGATGTGCTGCTTCAGACACCGATCACCACGGCAGCCACCGCGCACGCTATGGCGAGGGCGAGGAAGACATCCGCAGTCCAGGCGTGAGTCATTCCGTGGTTCTTTACAGTTGCTCCGGGCTCCGTACGGCGTGAGGTGCCCGCGCGACGGGCGGCGTTGATGCGTTCCACCGCGCGATCCGTACTGCCGACAAAGGAGTCGAGCAGGGAACCACCGAAGGCACTGGCATAGACAGGTTCCCCATCGGCTCCCATCAGGGTCAGAGTGCCGCTTCTGTTGGTGCTCACTTCGCGGATAGCCCGGTAGGGCATTCGGTACGTGATGAGCGGATTCACGACGGTCACCCGGTCACCGAGGATGATCCTCGAGCCAAGGATCCGGCGGGCCACCGTCACCGCAATGAAGGCGGTGGCGCTGCCGGCCAGCGGGCCGCCGCTGGTCCGTGTCGTGAGTCCGGCGACGGCGCAGCCGAGGATGCCGAAGAACAGAGTGCACACCCAGGACATGGCCGGATAGGACTTCCGGCGCAGCACTTCGGGGTGCACGCCGGAATGTCCTGCGGACTTTGGTTTTCCCGTCATGGCCTGGGCTCCCTCTGCTCTCGTTGTGCTCACGCGGTCAGCACCCCCGACCATCGTTCCGAGGCTGGCGCTGCCCGAACCACAGAAGGCGGTGTTGAAGCCAGCGTTGACTGACATGTTCCCGTAAGTTTCGCCCCCACTTTGTACGAATCGACTGCTGGACGACGGCGTGCCTGATGCTGTTGGCGGGACCCACGACTCGGACGGACGGGCCGCGGACGATGGCACTGGCCCCGTACGCCTCCCGCCAAGTGTTCGCGCTGCCGACGGCCGACCAGGCGAGGTCCTTGGCGTAAGCCCTGACATCCCAGTTCCCGTCCAGTGCTCCTACCGCCTCGCCAGCACCAGGGCTCGGGCCGAGGAGCCCACGAAGGCCAGCTGACTGTAATCTCGTTCTTCGCGCCGGAGAAGGGTGGTCCTGGCGGGCAGGCGCCCGTCAGGACCACCACCTACAAAGACGTCTGCAAAGTCACTGACTGAGGCGCGAAGCCGTTGCGCTCGTAGAACTTTATGGCCTCGGCGTTGCTCGAGTATGCCGTCACCTCGGCGGCTTCGGCCCCTGATTCCTTCGCCCAGCCGGAGAACTCCGCGACCAGACGTCCTCCGATCCGGCTCCGGCGAAACCCGGGTTGCACATACATGCTCACCAGCGTCGCGAACTTCACCGGCTTCATCGCAGATGCTTCACCCAGCGCACCTACGAGATGCCCCACAACCGCGCCCTCGCAAGTGGCGACGAGCAACAGCCGGTTCGGATCGTCTATGCCGGTGGCGAACCGTTGGGGGCCATGTTCACGAGGCCAATCGATGTTGATGCTTGGATCGCGAGTCCCGGCGTCCTCAGCGAACAACGCGCTACTGCACTCGACGAGTCCGTCCACGTCCTGGTGCTCAGCCCTACGGACAACCACTACCTGTCGTTGATCACTCATGGGCCGCGACGCTACCGGCAGGCACTGACATCTCGGCCCAAGTGCCTCCCAAACTCGTGAACTTATCGATGCACCAAGACCGAAAAGCGACTCCCGAACTCGCGGTCAAACGCCGCTGCTGAACGTGAACGAAGCCAGTTGATTGAGAACCGCGCGGCGGAAACCCAGGCTGCGTTCGGCCGACTGCCACGTTCTACTGCTCACCGCATCGCCGCGCGCCAGGTCCGCCCCAGTCCGCTGCACCCGTCACGAAGTATCCGCGTGCTCCTCTGTGTGCAACCACCAAGTACAGAGATATGTGCCCGAATCGCCGACGACCCAGTGGTCGTCAATGAATTTGAAGGGGCAGAAACTCTCAGGCATGATCGCTCACATGCTGCAAGGCAGACCCTGAGGCTGCGTCCCATCCGCGCATGACCCACTTTTCTGTGGATCCAATTTCGTTCTGCGGTACAGCATGCTTGAAAGCCGGTGTGCCTGCGGAAGATGAGTGGCCAAAAGAGGATGTCGCTGACGCCGTCAACGGCTGTTCGCGGATGTCTCGTTCGAGGTGGTGACTGCATCTGGACCGGTGGAACGTTGCGGCGCCGCGGAGCCTTCCGCGGGCTTGGACTTCGCCAGCCACAGGCCGGTGAACGCGGCGGTGGCCAAAGTGACGGTGCCGGCGGCGAGGAAGGCGCTGTTGAGGCCGGTCTCGAAGGAGGCGCCGCCGGATTGGCGGGTGCGGACGACGGCTCCGAGTACCGCCACGCCGAGCACCGCGCCGATCTGCCGGGTGGTGCTGCTGATGCCTGATGCGAGGCCGCCTTCCTGCGGGCTGACTGCTTGGATGGCGGCTCCCGTCAGTGGGGACATGGTCAGGGCGAAGCCGGTGCCGACGACTGCCAGCCGCCACCACACGTTGCCGTAGCCGGTGTCGGCGTGCACCATGCCGAGCGCCAGCAGTCCCAGGCCGGCCAGGACCAGGCCGGTGGTCACCACGATGCGGAAGCCGTTCCGGGCGGCGAGCCGGCCCGCGTACGGGCTGACGATCACCATGGCGAGGGATACCGGCAGGGTCTGCAGGCCGGCGCGCAGGATCGAGCTGCCCTGGACGTACACGAAGAACTGGGAGAAGAAGAACGACGAACCCATGAGCGCGAACCCCACCACGACCATGGCGGTGTTGGACACGGTGAACAGGCGCTGCCTGAACAGCCGCAGGGGCAGCATCGGAGCGGAACGACGCGCTTCGACGGCGACGAAGGCGGCGAGGAGGATCACCGCGGCGGTGAAGCTGCCCAGGATCACCGGCGACGTCCAGCCGCGGGCACCACCCTCGATGAGCCCGTAGGTCAGCGCCCCCACTCCCAGAACGGACAGCACCGTTCCCGGGATGTCGATCGCGGGGGCGTTCGGATTGCGGGCTTCTTCAAGGCTGCGCAGACCGACCAGCAGAAGGACCACGCCGATGGGCAGGTTGACCAGGAAGATGGCGGGCCAGCCGAAGGCGTCTGTCAGCACGCCGCCGGCCACGGGGCCTGCGGCCAGACCGATTCCGCTGAATCCGGCCCACAGCCCGATCGCCTTGATTCGTTCTTGTGGCACGGGATAGGCGGCGGCGAGCAGGGCGAGCGAGGCGGGGCTCAGCGCTGCGGCTCCGATGCCCTGCAGCACCCGGCCGGCGACCAGCCAGCCGACCGAGGGCGCGAGGCTGCACAGCACCGACGCGGTGGTGAACACCGCCACGCCGGTCAGGTACACCCGCTTGCGGCCGAACTTGTCGGCGAAGATTCCGCCGGACAGCAGCAGCATGGCGACCAGCAGTACGTACGCGTCGACGATCCATTGCAGACCGGTCAGCTGAGTGTGCAGCCGGTGCTGCATATCGGGCAGCGCTGCTCCAACAATCGTGTTGTCGAGCAGGACCATGAATTGGCCCAGGCAGGTCACCGTGAGCAGCACGGCCCGGTTTGGTCGACTGCCTACGGCCTCAGGCGGTGCAGCCATGGGGATTCCTCTCAATCGCTGGTTGCGCCTCTCCACAGCTGACGGGGTCAGCCTCCAGCGCTCTAACGCAGTCGGGGGCTGCGTTAGGTGACTATAGGGAGGATTGCCTCGCAAACGCAAGTATCAACTGCGTTAAGGTGGGGGCATGAACGAGCGACAGCGAGCCCAGCGGCCCGGCGGGCGCAGCGCCCGCGTCGGCGCGGAGGTGCACCAGGCGGTCACCGAGCTGATCAGTGAGCGCGGCTACGGCAACTTCACCGTCGGCGAGGTCGCAGCCCGCGCGGGTGTGGCCGACAGCAGCATCTACCGCCGGTGGGGCGGCCTGGAAACCCTGCTCACCGACGTGGCGCTCACCCGCCTCAATACGCGTTCGCCGATGCCCGACACCGGGAGCCTGGCCGGCGACCTGCGTACGTACGCGGCCCAAGTGGCCCGCGAGATCACCGGACCCGACGGTCTGGCGGTGGTGCGCCTGGCCGTCGCCCTGTCGAGCAACGGTCAGCAGGGCCTGCAGGCGCGTGACGACCTCCTCGCCGAACGCACCCGGCAACTGCAGTCCATGCTCGATCGCGCCCGCGAGCGCGGCGAGCACGCACCCGACGCGTTCGGCGTGGTGGACCACATCATGGCCCCGATGTATATCCGCGTTTTGCTCGGCATGGGCCCGCTCACCCCGGACTACGTCGACGGGCTGGTCGACCGATTGCTGTGACCTCAACCCGGTTGCCGTTGCTTCCTGTTGGTTCCGGGCCGGCGCCTTGCGAGGCCGTTGCCCTCCGCCGGCACGGCGAGATGCTTACCAGGTGATTCCGGCGGCCATCGGCAGGTTGCCGCCGGTGGCGGGCGGCAGCCACGAGCTCTCCGGCCTCGGGCCGATGATCACAGTTTCCGCTTGGCCGATCGCCACCGGCGCCCCGGGCTCCGAACTCCGAACTCCCGAAATCGATGTTCTTTTCCGGCGCCCGATGGTGACAGGTGAGCCGCTCTCCGAGTCTTCTGGATCAGGTCACGTCACCGGGGGTGCTGTTGGACGATGGTCGGCATGATGACGCTGTGGGAGTACGGCGAGCTGCGGCTCCGCTGGCGGCAGAACGGGGTCTGGACAGGTCCGAGGGGCCAGGGTGCGGAGGTTGATCCCGAGGCCGTCGTGGCGTTCCTCAACCGGTTGGGCAGTGAGGGGTGGGAGGCCGTGGCGATGACCCACACGGATCCGGGCAAGTACGGCCCGACCCGTACCTATCTGATGAAGCGGCAGCAGGTGACGTGACTTGCGCGGGGCCCGGTCAGGCCGGGCCGGTCAGCGCGGCGGAGAGCATCCGGCTCACGCCGGCCTCGTAGCTCTGGTGACCGGTGGTGGCCGCGTGGGCCGGACACCGCTGTTGGGCGGCTTCTGGTGTCGGTGCGGGTGAGGACTGCGGGCAGCTGGTGCACCTGCGCGACCTGTCATGCAGACACAGCTTCTCACTCGCGGGAGCGAAGGCTTCTCGCGCCGGACGTGAAGTCCGGAAAGCCGTACGGGACCCCTTGATTAATGGTCAAGGATCGTTGACCATTGGGCACATGCCTGCCGACGATCTTCCCGAGACGCTTCACGTCACCACCGACGAGCAGCTGCGCGCCGTCTCCAACCTCACGCGTCACCGGATCATGGCCCTGCTCCGCTTCGAGCCGGCGACGATTACGCAGATCGCCGCGCAGGTGGGCCTCGCGAAGGGGAGTTCCAGCTATCACGTGCGGCTGCTCGAGCGGGCCGGCCTGGTGAAGGTGGTGCGGACGCGGAAGGTGCGGGGGGTCACCGAGCGGTACTACGCGATGGCCGCACGGGCGATCGTGCTGCCGGATCCGGGGGCGGGGCAGCCGGATGTGCTGATGCGGCAGGCGGTGGCGGACCTGGAGGCGGCGCCGGTGGATGGCGAGCGGCACGTACGGATGGCGCATCTGCGGCTCACCGGGGAGCAGTTCGCGGAGCTGGGGGTGCGGCTGCAGGCGCTGGCTGACGAGTACCGGGAGCTGTCCGATCCGTTGCTGCCGGACGTGTCGCTCGCCTTCGCGCTGTTCCACCCGGCGCCGCGCGAGCAGGCCGAGGGGGGCTCCAAGTGACCTCGGAGGCAGGGAAGTTGCCGGCCGGGTTCGGACGGCTGTGGACCGCGCAGACGGTGTCTTCGCTCGGTGACGGGGTGATGCATGCCGCGCTGCCGCTGCTCGCGCTGACGTTGACGCGGGATCCGATGGCGCTCGCCGTCGTCACGGCCGCCGGGACGCTGCCGTGGCTGCTGTTCGGGGTGCTCGGCGGTGCGCTGGTGGACCGCTGGGACCGCCGGCGCACGATGTGGGTCGCGGACGCGGCGCGTGCGGTGCTGCTCGCGATACCGGTGGCGGCGGCCGCGCTCGATGTGCTGAGCATTTCGCTGCTCGCGGCCGTCGCCTTCCTGCTCGGCCTCGGCGCGCTCTTCTTCGATACGGCCGCCACGGCCTATCTGCCGGATCTGCTCGGCCGCGACCCCGCGCTCCTGGAGCGCGCCAACTCCCGTCTGCGCGGCGCCCAGACCGCCGCGTCCGGCTTCGCGGGGCCGCCCTTGGGCAGTGCGCTGCTGGCGCTCGGGCGGGCGGTTCCGCTGCTCGCCGATGCGGTGTCGTTCGCGCTCTCCGCACTGCTCGTACGGTCGTTGCCTTCCGCGCCCCGGCCCGTACCGCAGGCCCGTGAGTCGCTGCTGCGGCAGGCGCGGGCCGGGGCCTCCTACGTCTTCCGGAATCGGTTGCTGCTCGGGCTCGCACTGCGTCCGGCGGTCGGGAACGTGGCCTTCCTCGCGGTGGAGACCGTACTCGCCCTCTTCGCGCACGATCGTCTCGGCATCGGTGCTTTCGGCTTCGGCCTGCTTCTCACGGCGGAGGCCACCGGCGGTCTGCTCGGTGCGGGCATCGCCTCCTTCCTGGGCCGACGACTTGGCACCGGTACCGCGCTGACCTGCACGGCCGCGGTCGAGGGGCTGGCCGTCCTGGGGCTGGCCGCCGCTCCGAATCCGTATGTGGCCGGGCTCGCGCTCGCCGTCTGCGGGGCGGGCATGGGCGCCACGATGGTGCTCGGACCCTCCCTGCGGCAGGCGATCGTCCCGGCGCACCTGATGGGCCGGGTCGCCTCCACTTCCCGCATGCTCGCCATGTGCGCCGCGCCGTTCGGCGCCTTCCTCGGCGGCTGGCTGGCCACCACGTACGACGTGCGCACCCCGCTCTACGCCGCCGCCGGTCTCCTGCTCACCATGACCGCCGTCACGGCGACCATGACCAGCAACCGCCGGGTCGAGGCGGCACTGCGTGGCGCTGCCCCGGTCGGCGGTCCAGGCCACCTGGGATCCCCGGATCCGGTTCAGGAGAGTGCACGCGAATTGTTGTGACACTTTCGCGGAGTCGACGTCCTACGGGCGCCGAACCGGGTGATCGCTTCACCGGATGTGGCCGTCGCCGGTCACGATGTACTTCGTCGAGGTCAGCTCGGGCAGCCCCATCGGCCCGCGCGCATGGAGTTTCTGCGTGGAGATCCCGATCTCCGCACCGAATCCGAACTGCCCCCCGTCGGTGAACCGGGTCGAGGCGTTCACCGCGACCGCGGCCGAGTCCACGAGCTGGGTGAAGCGCCGCGCCGCCTGCTGCGACGACGTCACGATCGCCTCCGTATGCCCCGAACTCCACAACCGGATGTGATGCACCGCCGTCTCCAGCGAATCCACAACCGCCGCCGCGATGTCATACGACAGATACTCCCTCTCCCAGTCCTCGACGGTGGCCGCCACCACCGACGCCTTCGACCCCTCGGCGAACGCCACCATCCGCTCATCGCCATGCACCGTGACCCCCGCCTCCGCCAGCGCCGCCAACGCCCGCGGCACGAACACCTCCGCGATATCCCGGTGCACCAACAACGTCTCGGCCGCATTGCACACCGAAGGCCGCTGCGCCTTGGAATTGACCAGGATCGCAACCGCCATATCGACATCCGCCGTCGCATCCACATACACATGACAGTTACCGGTACCGGTCTCGATGACCGGCACCATCGACTGCTCCACCACCGTACGGATCAGCGACGCACCGCCACGCGGGATCAGCACATCCACCATGCCGCGCGCCCGCATCAACTCCCCCACCGACTCCCGGGACTCACCCGGCACCAACTGCACAGCATCCGCCGGCAACCCCGAACCACCCACCGCATCGCGCAACACCCGCACCAGCGCCGTATTCGAGGCATAAGCCGACGAAGAACCCCGCAACAGCACCGCGTTGCCGGACTTCAGACACAACGCCGCCGCATCGACCGTGACATTGGGCCGGGCCTCATAAATGATCCCGACCACCCCCAACGGCACCCGCACCTGCCGCAGATCAATCCCATTGGGCAACGTCGAGCCACGCACCACCTCACCCACCGGATCCGCCAGCGCCGCCACCTCCCGCACATCCGCGGCAATCGCACGGATCCGCTCCGGAGTCAGCGTGAGCCGGTCGACAACCGACTCGCCGGTCCCCGCGGCCCGCGCCTTCGCCACGTCCACCGCGTTCGCCTCGACGATCTCGGCGGTCCGCACCTCCAGCGCGTCCGCCACCGCCAGCAGCGCATCATCCTTGGCGGCACGCGGCAACGGGGCGAGATCCGCCGCAGCAGCACGCGCACGATAAGCGGCCTGAACGACCGGGGACTGGTCGGAAAGTGGTGAAGGTGTGGTCATGCCCGCACTTTCGTCTTCGTGAGGGTGTCGGTGCTTGTTCCGTGTCCGGTCGTCACGGGGCGGCTGGTGCGGTGTGGTGTGTTTCCTGGTCTCTCTGCCGCCAGCACGATCAGCCCGGCTACCGCAACAGCCCCGCAGCACACGGCGAGTACGGTGCCGGCCGAGCCGTCACGGAACGTTTCTCCGAACAGCGTGAGGCCCACGACGACTGCCACCACCGGGTTCGTCGCCGTCACCACTGCCAGCGGTGCGGCGAGGCCGGCTCCGCGGTATGCGGCTTGCGAGAGGAGTGTTCCTGCGGTCGCGAGCGCCCCGATGATGACCAGGCTCGGGAGCTGCCCGGCTGTCGAGCCCTCGTCCCAGCCGACTGTGGCGGTCTTGGTGAAGACGGAGGCGATCCCGAAGGCCACGCCGGCCGCCGCTGCGAGGAGTACGCCGCGCAGCACCGGGTGGCGGCGCGCGGCGCGCGCGGCCGCCACGAGAGCGGCCATGGCGCCGAGGGTGGTGAGGGCGATCGTGATGCGCTGGGCTTCGTCGAGTGACGATGACATTGCGCTCGTGGTGAGGGTCAGCAGGCCCACGAGGCCAAGGGACGCCACGATCGCTCCGCACCAGGCGGTGGTTCTGGCTCTGCGCTGGACGAACAGGGCGGCCAGTGGCAGCACGAAGACGATGGCCAGGGCGCCCAGCGGCTGTACGAGGGTCAGCGGTCCGTAGGCGAGTGCCGCCACGTGGAGTACCGCGCCCAGAGCGTTCAGTCCTACCGCGGCCCACCAGCCGGGACGGTGCAGGGGTGCGTAGGGGTGGTCGGGTGAGGTGGCGGCGATGCGTTCTTGGACGATCGCCCCGCCGGCGTAGGCCACCGCGGAGATGAGGGAGAGGAGCCCGGACAGGGCGAGCGTGTTCATGGTGAGCTCCGCTCCGTCGCACGGGTCTGGTGGCGTGGGCTGGTCACCCGCCCGGAGCGCCGGGCGG
>NZ_JAFLRJ010000042.1 GCF_017315755.1 Streptomyces beijiangensis | reverse complement strand
GTCTACACCACGACCCCCGACGGCCCCCCGCCCGGCGTCCACCCCGTCGTGGGAGTGGCCGAACAGGAGGGCCTCACTCTCGTCGTACCCCAGGACGAAGCGGACGTGGCAGGCCTGCCGTACGCGTATGTGGCGGGCTGGATCACCCTGCGCGTCCACTCGGCCCTGGAGGCTGTGGGCCTCACCGCGGCAGTGGCCGGGGAGCTGGCGGAAGCGGGTCTGAGCTGCAACGTGGTCGCGGGGCTCCACCATGATCACCTCTTCGTGCCGTACGACCGCGCCGCCGAGGCGGTGACCCTGCTCCAGGCACTGGCGGACCGCTCCGGCTGAAGCTGCAGAGATCTCCGGCACTTCCCGTCATGCGACGCCCGCGCAGGCGTACGCTGAGGTGCCTCACGGGCGTACCGTTCCCGGCCCCGCCCTGCCGCGCCGGGGCGCACGCCCGAGCAGGGGGTGTGTCATGACCAGGCGCCGGCTCTTGGAGCGCGAGGCCGAACTCGCGGCCGCGGACGAGGCGTTGAGCGAGCTGACCGGTCTGCGCCACCAGGCCGGCGACGGCCCGGTCCGCTCCCGTGGAGCGCTCCTCGCCTTCGCAGGTTATGCGGGCATCGGCAAGACCACGCTCCTCGCCGAGATCCGGAAGCGCGCCGCCGAGCAAGGCTGCACCGTCCTCTCCGCACGCGGCAGCGACCAGGAGCAGGAGGTCGCCTTCCACGTCGCCCGCCAGCTCATGCAGCCGCAGCTCGCGGGCTTCTCCGACGCCGAACTGCGTTCCACCCTGGGCAGTTGGTACTCCATCGTCGGGCCGGCCCTGGGACTCGGCGCCGCGGAGACCGGCGCACCACCCGACCCCCAGGGTCTGCGCGACGGTCTCGACTGGGTCCTGACCCACCTCGCCGTCCAGCGCGCCCCCCTCGTGCTGGTGCTCGACGACGCCCACTGGGCCGATCGCGAGTCCCTCAGCTGGCTCTCCGCCTTCGCCCCCCGGGCCGAAGACCTCCCCATGCTCCTGGTGGTCGCCTACCGCCCCGAGGAACTCCCCGACCACGCCCAGGAGTTCAGGGGACTCCCCGGCCGCTCGGGCACCCGCCCTATCGATCTGGAACCGCTCACCGCCACCGCCATATCCCGTCTCGTACGCGACAACATCGGCGTCCACGCCGACGACGCCTTCTGTCGGGAGTGCTGGGCCGTCACCGCGGGCAACCCTTTCGAGGCGGTCGAGCTCACCGCCAAGGTCAGGGACCGCAACCTCACCCCCAGTGAGTCGAGCGCCCACCTGCTGCGCGACCTGGCCGCCGCCGTCAAGGGCAGCGGACTGATAGCCCGGCTGGAGCGCCTGGGCACCTCCACCGTCCGCTTCGCCTGGGCCTGCGCCGTTCTTGGCACCGAGATATCCCCGGCCCTCGCCGCGGACATCGCGGGCCTCGGCCGTGAGGAGGCGTCCGACGCGGTCGACCGGCTCCGTGACGCCCGTATCATCACGGGCTCCGACACGCTGGAATTCGTCCACCCGCTCATCGCCACCGCCGTCTACCGCGCCATCCGCGACGGCGTGCGCGTCGCCCTCCACGGCCAGGCCGCCTGGTCCGTCATCGACGCGGGCCTCGGCTCCGCGGCCGCCGCCCGTCACCTCCTGGAGACGCATCCCGAGGGCGACCCCTGGGTCGTGAACCATCTGCGCGCCGCGGCGGGCGAGACACTCCGCGCGGGCGCGCCCGACGCGGCCCGCCGCTACCTGGCACGCGCCCTGCGCGAACCCCCGGCTTTCGACGACCGGGCCGCCGTCCTCTACGAGCTCGGCTGCTCCTCTCTCCTCACCGAACCGGCCACCACCGTCAACCACCTCCGCGCCGCGCTTGAGGAGCCCATCGCGGACCCGGCCCTGCGCCACGGCATCGTCTACCGTCTCTCCCAGGTCCTCGCCCACAGCGACCGCCTCGCCGAGGCCTCCGACACGCTCGGCCGCGAGGGCCGCAGGACCACCGACGCGCGCACCAAACTCCGTATGCAGTCGGAGAAGTTCATGTGGGACGCCTTCCGTTCCGACGAACCCGACTCGCCCGCCCGCTCCCGCAGGCTGTCGCGTCTCGCCGACCGGCTCACCGGCCGTGACCTCACCGAGCGCTACATCATCGGCCTGCGTGCCTGGGACGCCACCGTGCGCGCCGAGCCGGCCGCCGTCGCCCTGCACCACGCCGAGCGAGCCCTCAAGGGCGGCCTCAGCTGGGCCGACGAGAGCCGGGGCTTCGAGGTGCCCGTCCTGACCGCCATGGTCTTCATGTACGCGGACCGGCCGGGCCGCGCCGAGGAACTGTTCGCCTCGGGCACCGGCGAATTCGAGCGCCAGGGGTGGCGCGGGGCGCACCTGTCCTTCGCGTACACCCTCCTCGCATACATCCGCTACCGGCGCGGCCGTCTCGTCGAGGCAGAGGACTTCGCCCGCGCCGGGATCCGCCTCGCCGAGCGCGTCGGCGCCCGCACCCCGGTCTGGTGGTACTCCACCGGCATCCTCGTGGAGATCCTGCTGGCCCGCGGCCGTACCGCCGAGGCCACCCAGGTCGCCAAGGAGCACGACTTCGTCGCCCCCTTCCCCGCCGCCGTGACGTTCCCGGACTCCCAGACCGTGTACGGCCAGCTCCTGCTGGCCCGGGGCCGCACCAAGGAGGCCGCGGTCGAGCTGGCCTCGGCGGGCCGCCGCCTCGACCCGCGCGGCATGCGCAATCCCGCCTGGTGCCCCTGGCGCCTGCACCTCGCGCTCGCCGAGCTGCACGACGCCCCCGACCTGGCCCGCGAGACGGCGCTCGAAGCGGTGAGCCGCGCCCGGCAGTACGGCACCGAATCGGCGGTCGGCCAGGCACTGCGGGTCGCGGCCGAGGTCTGCGGCGGCGCCGAGCGCACCAAGCTCCTCGAAGAATCCGTGGCGCACCTGGAGCGCTCACCCGCCGCGTACGAACTGGCCCGCGCCCTCGTCGCCCTCGGCGCCCAGCAGCGCCGCACCGCGCGCCCCCAGGAGGCCGCCGAAAACCTCTACCGGGGACTGGAGGCGGCCGTCCAGTGCGGAGCCGACGGCCTCGCGGAAGCGGCCCGCGACGAACTCGCCGCGGCGGGACTGCGCCCCAGCAGGCTCCGCTCCACTGAGACCGACACCCTCACGAGCCGGGAGCGTACCGCGGCGGCCATGACGGTACGGGGGGACAGCGCGGCCACCGTCGCGGCGGCGCTGCACACCGACGAGGCCACCGTCGCCCGCCTCCTCTCCGCGGTCTACCGGAAAGTAGGTACGGACAGGGCCGGTCTCGCCGCAGCCCTCGGAAGCTGACGGAAGAGCGGCCCGCCCCGGCTTCGGCGGCCCGCCCGGGCCACGTACCATGGCTTCATGTCCTTCCTCCGCCGCCGCAGCGCCGCCACTCCCGCTGGTCCGGACTTCGATGTCCTGGCCATGGACCCGGGTGACTGGCCCGGGAACCTCGGCGCCGGACTGCTGCCCGCGCCCGACGGCAGCTGCCAGGGTGTTTTCCTGCGGTACGACCTCTTCGGCGGCCGCGGACCCGCGATGATCATCGGCAATCTGCCGGACGGCTCGCCCGCCAGGGAGCTCGCCGAGGGGCAGGTCCCCTTCGAGGTCGCGCAGCTGCTGGCAGCGCTGGAGAACGACGAGCCGGTCGAGGTCCTGGACGCCGAGGACATGCCGGTGATGCAGGGGGACAACCTCCTCATCGTGCGCCGCCTCAAGCTCTCCGAAAGTCGTATCTCCTGCGTGCAGTTCGACCGCAGCGACGGCGTGCTGGTCACGATCGCGAGCTGGGACAGGCCGATCACCGACGACCTGTACGCACTGCTCAAGCCGCTCCCCGCGGAGATGTTCCAGCAGGGTTGAGCGCATCCCCAGGTGCTGCAATCTCCCGGGGGACGACCCCCGGACCCCCAGCAGTATCAGCAGCTCCGTCAGGTGTTCCTGCGAGTCGGTTCCTGGCACGCCGAGTAAATCTCAGGTAACGCCCTACTTCCGCGCGCCCGTTGCCGCTTTCCCTCCGCAGGTCAGATGCCCTTCCAGTGGTCTGGACCACTGTTTCGCCGGACGGCTCGCGCGGCACTCTTGACGCGCCTTCATCTCACGTCACAGAGTGTGCGCCCATACCGTACGGCGAGATCGCCCCGCGCAACTCCCGGCAAGAAGGGCCGTTATGACGTCCAGATTCCACCAGAGGTCCAGGATCGCGCTCGCGCTCACCGCCGCGAGCGCTTTCAGTTTCGCCCTGACCGGCCCTGTGGCGCAGGCGAGCGCGGACGGCACCCGCCCGGAGTGTCCGCGTGTCCTGGACTGCGACTGGGTGCCGGCCGCCTACCAGCAGACCGGCGACCCCGCCGACAAGGAGACGTACGGCAATTACGACACCTCGGACCGGCCGCACACCAACAAGATCAAGTTCATCGTCCTGCACGACACCGAAGAGGACTTCGCCACCACGCTGAGGATCTTCCAGGACCCGACGAGGGCCGCATCGGCCCACTACGTGGTGCGCTCCGCCGACGGCCATGTCACCCAGATGGTGAAGGACAAGGACATCGCCTGGCAGGCGGGCAACTGGTCCATCAACTCCCAGTCCATCGGCATCGAGCAGGAAGGCGTCGCGGTCGAGGGCGCCAAGTGGTACACCCCCGAGATGTACCGCTCCACCGCCACCCTGGTGCGCTACCTCGCAGCCAAGTACGACATCCCGCTGGACCGGCAGCACATCATCGGCCACGACAACGTCCCGCCCACCAGCGCGGCCGGCACCAAGGCGATGCACTGGGACCCCGGTACCTACTGGGACTGGAACCACTTCATGGCCGTGCTGGGCAAGCCGACCGTGCCCACGGCCGGGCCCGGCAGCCAACTCGTCACCGTCAACCCGGTGTTCAAGAAGAACCTGCAGGCCTTCCGCGACTGCGAGAAGCAGACCGACCTGCCGCTGCAGCCCAGCAGCGCCGTCCCGCTGCACACCGAACCGTCCGCCACCGCCCCGCTCTTCTCCGACCCGGGGCTGCACACCGACGGCTCGGCGGGCACCAACTGCGCCGCGGACTGGGGCAGCAAGATCAGCGCCACCCAGCAGGCCGTCGTCGCCGAGCGCAAGCCCGGCTGGACAGCGATCTGGTGGTACGGCCAGAAGGCCTGGTTCGAGTCCCCCAAGGGCACCCGCACCACCACACCCACCCGCGGTTACGTAGTGAAGCCGAAGGCGGGCAAGGCGGAGGTGCCGGTCTACGGGGTGACCTACCCGGACAAGGCCGAATACCCGGCGGACTTCACCGGCGCGCGCCTCGGCACCCCGCTGCCGTACACGATCAAGACGGGCCAGTCCTACCCGGGCGGCGGCGAAGCCCCCACCGGCTACTACTACGCCCCGACGATCGACTCGTCCTTCGCGTACGACCACACCTGGTTCCCCGGGAAGACGAAGTACGTGACGGTCCAGATCGGCCACCGCATCGCCTTCGTCAAGGCCGACGACGTGGACATCGTCCGCGAACACTGAGTGCACAGTGCGATGCGCGCCCGGTGTGTCGGCACAGGGCGCGCATCGCATTTCCCCCTCTTCACCCGGCGGAGCGGTTCAGCGGGTGCCCACCGCCGCACGTACGGCCCGCCGAGCCAGCGCGCAGTCGTCGTGCAGCCGCCGCAGCAGCAGCCGCTGCTCCTCGCCGTGCGACAGGACACCGGGCTGGGCCTGGCCCGCGGCTCCTGCCGGAGCCGTCTCGCGCATGGTGCGCTGGACGGCCGTCTCGTACGTACGGATCTCCCGGGTCAGTACGAGCATCAGGTTCACCAGGAACGCGTCACGCGCCGCCGGCCCTGCCGCCTGTGCCAGCTGACTGATCTGCCGCCGCGCCACGGGGGCGTCCCCGAGCACCGCCCACAGCGTCGCCAGGTCGTAGCCCGGCAGGTACCAGCCCGCCAGCTCCCAGTCCACGAGCACCGGACCCGCGGGTGACAGCAGGATGTTGGAGAGCAGCGCGTCACCGTGACAGAACTGGCCCATGCCCTGCTTGCCGCCCGCATGGGCGAGGCCGTGCAGCAGCTTCTGCAGGTCTCCCAGGTCGCGGTCGGTGAAAAGACCCAGCTCGTGATAGCGGGCGATCCGCGACGGATAGTCCAGCGGGGTGTCGAACATCCCGGACGGCGGCCGCCAGGCGTTGATCCGGGCGATCGCCCCGAGCGCGGCCCGTACATCGGCGCGCGGCGGAGCCTCGACCGGATGGCGCTGAAGTGCCGCGGCCCTGCCGGGCATCCGCTCGATCACCAGGGTGCAGTTCTCGGGATCGGCGGCGATCAGCCGGGGCACCCGCACCGGCGGACGGTGCCGTACGAAGGAGCGGTATGCGGCTATCTCGTGGCGGAATCGCTCGGTCCACACGGGGGAGTGGTCAAGTAAACACTTGGCGACCGCGGTCGTGCGCCCTGTTGTCCCGACGAGCAGGACGGACCGGCCGCTCCGGCGCAGTATCTGCACCGGGTTGAATTCCGGGCAGATCCGGTGCACCGACGCGATCGCCATGCGCAGCTGCGCGCCCTGGGGGCCTGACAAGTCGAGTCTCCCGCTGAGCGGTTGGGCACCCGGCCCCGCCGCACGGCGGACTCGACCGGTGCCGAGCCCCGCAGCGGCGTGGGTGGGGTCGAGATACGGCCCGCCGCCCGCGGTAAGCGGACGGAGCGGCCGAGGCGGGGCAGACACGGAGGACGATGCTGTGTACATGGGCGAACCAGATCCCTTCGTGTGCCGACGAGTTACGTGCGCTGACCCGGCCCGGCGCCCGGCCCGCACCCTGGGGAGTGCGGTCCGGCCACCGGGTCGGGGTGGCGCTTTCCTACCTGACACCGGGCCGCGGGTGGCACACCATCTGGCGCACCCTGGCGAACCGTGGCGAATAGTCCCACCGCATCTGACAGGGGGTTACTGTCAACTCAGCCGAGAACCTGGGGGCTTGACGTGACCGGACATCCCAACACCCGCCTTGCAGACCTGTTCGGCCTGGCCGGCTGGTCCAAGGGCGAACTCGCGAGACTTGTGAACCGGCAGGCGGCGGCCATGGGCCACCCCCAACTGGCGACCGACACTTCGCGCGTACGGCGCTGGATCGACATGGGCGAGAGCCCGCGCGAACCCGTACCGAAGGTGCTGGCAGCACTGTTCACCGAGCGGCTCGGTCGTGTCGTGACCATCGAGGACCTCGGGTTCGGACGGCCGGGACGCGCGGGAAAACGCCGGGACGTCGGTAATGCCGAGCAAACGAACCCCGACGGCCTCCCGTGGGCGCCCGAACGGACGGCAGCGGTCCTCACCGAATTCACGGGAATGGACCTCATGCTCAACCGACGCGGCATGGTGGGCGCGGGCGCCGCGCTCGCCGCAGGCTCCGCACTCAGCACTGCCATGCACGACTGGCTCCACACCGATCCGGCCCTCGCGTCGGACGCCCCCCGTATCGAAGATCCCCTGCACGCCGACCCCGCTGGGTTCGACCGCTATGAGGCCGCCCCCATCGGGTCGCAGGAGATCGAGGCACTGGAGCGATCCGTAGAGGTCTTCCGCGCCTGGGACGCCGCCCGCGGCGGCGGGCTCCAGCGCAAGGCCGTCGTGGGACAGCTCAACGAAGTGGGCGGCATGCTCGCCTACCGGCACCCCGACCATCTCCAGCGGCGCCTGTGGGGCGTCGCTGCCAACCTCGCGGTACTCGCCGGCTGGATGTCCCACGACATCGGCCTCGAACCCACAGCCCAGAAGTACTTCGTCATCGCGGCCCACGCGGCCCGCGAAGGCGGCGACCGGCCCCGGGCCGGCGAAGCGCTCTCCCGCGCGGCCCGTCAGATGGTGCACCTCGGCCGTCCCGACGACGCGCTGGACCTGATGAAGCTCGCCAACACAGGATCGGGCGAGCAGACCCTGCCCCGCACCCGGGCCATGCTGCACACCATCGAAGCCTGGGCACAGGCCTCCATGGGGAACGGCCAGGCCATGCGCCGCACCCTCGGCGAGGCCGAGGAGCTGTTCGTCTCGGACAAGGGGGATGTACCGCCGCCGAGTTGGATGCAGATGTTCGACGAGGCGGACATGCACGGAATGCAGGCCCTGGCCTTCCGTACGCTCGCCGATCACGACCCGTCGGCCGCGGCGGCCGCTCAGCGGCATGCCAGGAAGGCACTCGACCTGCGGGTGAACGGACGCCAGCGCTCAAAAATCTTCGACTACATCTCACTGGCCTCGGCGTGCTTCATCGCCGACGACCCGGAACAGGCCGACAGGTACGCCAGGCTCGCCCTGGTGTCGATGGGGGAGACCTCGTCGCACCGCACCTGGGACAGGCTGCGCGAGATGTACCGGCTCACCGGCCAGTACGCGGGGTTCGGCAAGATCCAGGACCTGCGCGAGGAGATCCAGCTCGCTCTGCCCCGGAGCCGGTCGAAGACCTCAAGGAGCGCGGACATCTAGAGAGAGCGGACGAGGCAGCAGAACCCCGGAAGGCACCCCCGGAAGGCAGGAGACCCAGCCGGCATCAGAACCAGGCCTAGAAGCCGATCCTCGCAACCAGAATACAGGCGTCGTCCTCACGCTCCGCCTCGCCGCACTCCTCGACGATCATTCGCACGCTGTCCTGTGCCGTGCGGGCCTCGGCGAGCCGTGGCGCGAGTGCGAGCAGCCGGTCGGAGCCCGGCTTGTCGGTGACATCGCGCCGGGTCAGTCCGTCGGTGTGCAGCACCAGCATGTCACCAGGCATGAGCCTGACTTCGGACTGTTCGTACGCGGCACCCGAGGTCGCGCCGAGCAGCACACCGTCCGGCCGTGCAAGCGCCTGCCCCGTCCCCTCGCGGAACAGCAAGGGGGCGGGGTGTCCCGCCTGCGCCCACGCCAGGGTCCGCGTCGCGGGGTCGTATCGGCAGCACACCGCACTCCCCAGCGCGGGCTGGGCGGAAGTCTCGAGCAGCTGGTTGAGGTGGACCATCAGCGGGCCGGGGCCGATGCCGGCCAGCGCCATTCCGCGCAGCGCTCCGAGGACCATCGCCATGCCGGACGCGGCGCTCACCCCGTGACCGGTCAGATCACCCACCGTCAGGAGCGTCTGTCCGTCGGGAAGTTCCAGTGCGTCGTACCAGTCGCCGCCGATCAGCGCACTGCTCGCGGACGGCAGATAGTGCGCCGCGAGGTCCAGCGCGGCGGGCCCCGTCCGCGGGAGCCGCGGGGAGCCGCGCCACGGCGGCAGTACCGTCTCCTGCAGTTCGACCGCGAGGCGGTGCTCGGTCTGGGCGATCTGCCGCTGGCGCTGCAGTGTGTCCCGGGACTCGCGTACGGTGCGCTGGCTGCGGCGCAGTTCGCTGACGTCCCGCAGGACTGCCCACATGGAGGCGGTGCAGCCGTCGGCGTCGAGCACGGGCTCGCCCATCATGTGGAGCGTCCGGACACTGCCGTCGGGCCGTACGATCCGGAACTCCCCGTCGATGGTCTTCCCGTCCACCAGACAGTCGGTGACCATCGCGGTCAGCAGCCCCTGGTCCTCGGCGAAGAGCACGGAAGGCAGTTCGTCCAGCGACAGGGCGCCGCTCTCGGGGGAGCGTCCGAAGATCTGGTACAGCTCCTCGGACCAGCTCGCCTCGTCCGTCAGCAGATTCCACTCGGCACTGCCGACCCGGCTGAGCAGGGAGCCCGTCGGAGTGCTGTCCGGCCGGCCGTCCTGGGACCCGTAGCCGGCGAGCTCGGCGGCGAGTTCCTCCGCGGCCTCCGCGGGGAAGCCCTCTTTGAGCTGCCCGAGATGTTCGCCCAGGTCGTCGAGGTGATGGACCGCCAGATCGCACAGCGCACGGTGCCAGCGTCCCTGTACCTCGTCGTCGGTCAGTACGGTTTCCCGGCGCACCGCATCCACGTCCCCGCGCAGCCGGCGCGTGCGGGTGATCAGTGCGTCAACTGTTCCCCGCTGGGGCGGCTGCGGGGCGGGGCGGTCCGCAAAGAGATGGGACGGCATGACGTACTCCGATACAGGCGCGGCACGGCCAGGTCACTGACGGATGGACCGGTTACGACTGTCGCACAGGGAGCGATGGCCCGTAAGGGATTTGGCAACACTCGACACGGTCTTGCACCTGGCATATGCCATCGGCTTCGCGGTGGGAGGTGCTCTGTCAGTGGTGACTGAGATGCTGCATCAATGGACGAGCAGATCATGAGGGGACGCGTCTACGGGGCGGATCACGACGATCCCGACCCGGGGCCACGGCCGGGGCACATCTATGTCGAATTGGTGGGCGGCCCGCTGGACGGCCTGCTCCTGGACGTGACGGGCTGGAGCGCACGACAACTGCGCGAGGACGCCGTGCTGACCACCGAGATCGGGCGGTACGGACCCGGCGGGCATACGACGTACGGCCCGAGGGCCGGTGACCCTAAGCGAAGGGACTGGCAGGGTGATACGCCGTGACCTCGCGGATGAACGGTGTGGTCACCCGCGGGGAATATCCCCTGTGATCAAGGAAGTTGGAGGCGATGTACCTACCGATTCCCCCTGGGGGCTGAGAGCCGGAGTGGACATGACCACCGATACGACCCTTGGCAAGGACCGCTCGTTCCTCTTCGTCCTCGGCAGTTCCCGGCCCGAGGGCAATACGGAGATCCTCGCGAGATCCGCCGCCGAACAGTTGCCTGCCGGTGTCGCGCAGCGCTGGGTGGACCTGGCCCGGCTGCCGTTGCCCGACTTCCAGGACGGGCGGCACGAGACCGATGTCTGGCAGGTGGGGGAGAGCGAGGAGACGCTGCGGCTGGCCACCCTGGAGGCCACCGACATCGTCATCGCCTCCCCCTTGTACTGGTACACCCTCTCCGCGCACACCAAGCGCTACCTCGACTACTGGTCGGGCTGGCTGGCCGTGCCCGATCTGGACTTCAAGGCGCGCATGGCGGGGCGGACCCTGTGGGGAGTGACGGTCATGTCGGACGAGGACGAAGCGGTCGCCGACGGCATGGTGACCACCCTCAACAACACGGCGGCGTACCTGCGGATGCGATTCGGCGGGGTGCTGTTCGGGAACGGATCCCGTCCGGGCCAGGTGCGCGATGACGAGCGGGCATCGGTGCGCGCCAAGACGTTCTTCCAGGGCGAGACACCGATAGCCCAGTTCCCCCAGGTTTCCCGCTGACGCCATTAGCAGATCAGTACGCAAGTGCCTGTTCAGCGTGGTGCGGCGGAACACCTGGGTGCGGATGCGGAAACCTGTGGGCAGGCACCCGCCGGGCTGCCGTGCCCGAGGAGGCGTTTCCGCCATGCTGCCCGCCCGTTCTCTCGCTTCGTCCGCCGCCGCCGCGGCAGTCGCAGGTCTTTTCCTGCTCGCTCCTGCCGCGGCGGCGGACACCGCCCCCGACCCGTGCACCTGCGCCGCCATCCAGCGTGATGTCGACGCCTACCGCCGCGGCGAGGTGCAGTACTTCGTGGACCCGACCCCGGCCTGGAGGGCCGAGGCCGAGCAGAACGGATGCACCATCAGCGGACTTTGACCACGGTGCGCGGTGCGATTGCGGGAGACTGAGGCCGTGACAGCATCCTCACGCGACGTGGCGGCCGTGGGCCGCGGCGTTCATGCGCTGATTCCGTCGGGCCCCGCCGGTCCGCGCCCGACCGCCGGACAGCAGGCGTCGGCCGCCCTCTCCGCACTGCGGACCGTGCCGGTACAGGCCGCCGTGCTGCAGGCGGCGGTGGCGCTCCTGTCCGACCTCGCGGAGACCGCCATAGTGCAGGGCGACCGGGAGGCGGCCACCGCGACCGTGAACCTCCTCCTCGATGCCCTCAGTACGGCCAGGTCAGCTTCCTGAGCCGGAGGCGAAGTCGGTCCGCAGGCTCGTCACGAGATCCCGGGGCAGGCCGTGGGTGTCATGCAGGTAGCTGTAGTCGGCGTCCGTCAGCGTGCCGGTGAAGCGCGGCCCGGCGAGGACCCGGCGGCCTCGTTCGAGCAGGTGCGTGAACCGGCGCTCTTCGTCGAGCAGGCGCTCGCGCACCGTACGTACGTCCACGTCCTGGTGGAAGTGGTCCACGGTGTGTTCCAGCAGTTCGAGCGGCAGGTCCTGCAGCGTCCGTGACGGGTCGGCCCGCCACAGCGTGGTCAGGGTCCGGCGGGTCAGGCGGCGCAGCACGTAACCGCGACCGGTGTTGGATGGCAGGACGCCGTCGCCCAGTACAGCGACGGACGAGCGCAAATGGTCGCAGACGACACGCAGCGAGACGTCGTCCAGATGCCACAGCGGGGGAACCGTCCGCATCCAGGGCTCGAACAGGTCGCACTCGTAGACCGATCTCTTGCCCTGGAGCAGCGTGGTGAGGCGCTCCAGGCCGAGCCCGGTGTCGACACTGACGTGCGGGAGCGGGTGCAGGGAGCCGTCCTCGTGGCGGCGGTAGCGCATCAGTACGTGGTTCCAGACCTCCACCCAACGGTCGTCCTGAGTCGGTGTGGACTGCGGCGGTGTGTCACCGGTCCACACGAAGATCTCCGAGTCGGGTCCGCAGGGGCCGGTGGGGCCGTTGGACCACCAGTTCTCCTCGCGGGTGAGCTCCACCGGGACTCCGCGTTCCTGCCAGAGCCGCAGCGATTCCGTATCGGGACCCAGTTGGTCGTCGCCGCCGAAGACCGTGGCATGCAGCCGGCCCGGGTCGATGCCGAACCCGTCGACGAGCAGGTCATAGCCCCAGTCCAGGCTCTGCGGGCCGCCGTAGTCGCCGAGCGACCAGGAGCCGAGCATCTCGAAGACGGTGAGGTGCGTGTCGTCGCCCACCTCGTCCAGGTCCGTGGTGCGCAGACAGCGCTGCACATTGACCAGGCGGCGGCCGAGCGGGTGCGGCTTGCCCTCCAGGAACGGGGTGAGGGGGTGCATGCCGGAGGTGGTGAAGAGGACGGGGTCACCGGGCGGCGGCAGGAGGGACGACCCGGTGATGAGCCGGTGTCCGCGTTCCTGGAAGTACTCGATGAACGTACGGACGACGAGATCGGTGTTCATGATGGCGGATCCTTCGCCTTGTGGCGTCCGGAAGCGGCCGCGGCACGGAAGGCGGGACAGAAGTCCGTCAGAGCACCGGCGAGCCGTTTCCGGTCGCCGGTGGAAAGAGGGGGATGAGGTCAGTCGGCGGCAACCGGGGAGCTGGTCGCTCGCGCGGTCGCGGTGGTGCCGTGGGTTCGGACAATGACCTTCATGCCCTCGACCTTACGCGGTGGTGCGGGGGCGGTGCACATGATTTTTTCCTCGCGCCGGTCCATACGATGTGGCACGATTTTGGGTGTGACCAGCAGACCCGACGCGGCGCAGCGCCTGCGCGACCTTGCGCTGTTGCGCCGTGTCCGCGACAGGATCGACCGGGAGTACGCACAGCCGCTGGATGTCGAGGCGCTCGCCCGCGGTGTGCACATGTCGTCCGGGCACCTGAGCCGCGAGTTCCGGGTCGCCTACGGTGAGTCGCCCTACGGCTATCTGATGACGCGGCGTATCGAGCGAGCGATGGCACTGCTGCGGCGTGGCGACCAGAGCGTCACCGAGATCTGTTTCGCGGTCGGCTGCCAGTCGCTGGGCACCTTCAGCACGCGCTTCACCGAACTCGTCGGGGTGCCGCCCAGCGTCTACCGGACGCAGGCCGCGCTCGCGACGGAGGGGATGCCGTCGTGCGTGTCGAAGCAGGTGACCAGACCGATCAGGAATCGAGAAGCGCGGCCATCGGGCCGCGGCTAGCGTGATTGCAGATCGAGCCGGGTGACGCTGACGGAGCCCCGAAGGCGGCCCCGGTCAATAGATGGAGACACGATAAGCATGGCCACGAGGACGGACACGCAGGCGCCCGAGCAGCACCTTGCCGACAGCCACGACCTGATCCGCGTGCACGGCGCGCGCGTGAACAACCTCAAGGACGTCAGCATCGAGATCCCGAAGCGCCGGCTGACGGTCTTCACCGGCGTCTCGGGCTCGGGCAAGAGCTCCCTGGTGTTCGGCACGATCGCCGCCGAGTCGCAGCGGCTGATCAACGAGACCTACAGCTCCTTCGTGCAGGGCTTCATGCCGACGCTGGCGCGGCCCGAGGTCGACGTACTCGACGGCCTGACCACCGCGATCATCGTCGACCAGCAGCGGATGGGCGCCGACCCCCGCTCCACGGTCGGCACCGCCACCGACGCCAACGCCATGCTGCGCATCCTCTTCAGCCGGATCGGCAAGCCGCACATCGGCTCCCCCCAGGCCTTCTCCTTCAACGTCGCCTCGGTCAGCGGGGCGGGTGCGGTCACCATGGAGCGCGCCGGGCGAACCGTGAAGGAGCGCCGCGAATTCAGCATCACCGGCGGCATGTGTCCGCGCTGCGAGGGCCGGGGCTCGGTCACCGACTTCGATCTGACCCAGCTGTACGACGACGGCAAGTCGATCAACGAGGGCGCGATCACGGTTCCCGGCTACAGCGTCGACGGCTGGTACGGCCGCATCTTCAGCGGCTGCGGCTTCTTCGACCCGGACAAGCCGATCCGCAAATACACCAAGCGGGAGCTCCACGACCTGCTGCACAAGGAACCGACCAAGATCAAGGTCGACAACATCAACCTGACGTACGAAGGGCTGATCCCGAAGATCCAGAAGTCGATGCTGTCCAAGGACGTCGACGCGCTGCAACCGCACATCCGCGCCTTCGTCGAGCGGGCGATCACCTTCACCATCTGCCCCGAGTGCGACGGCACCCGGCTCAGCGAGGCCGCCAGGTCGTCGAAGATCAAAAAGATCAACATCGCCGACGCCTGTGCGATGCAGATCAGCGATCTGGCCGACTGGGCCCGCGGACTCAAGGAGCCGTCGGTGGCGCCGCTGCTCGCCACGCTGCAGCAGACCCTCGACTCGTTCGTGGAGATCGGCCTCGGCTACCTCTCGCTCGACCGGCCCTCGGGCACGCTGTCGGGCGGCGAGGCACAGCGCGTCAAGATGATCCGCCACCTCGGCTCCTCGCTCACCGACGTCACCTATGTCTTCGACGAGCCCACCGCGGGCCTGCACCCCCATGACATCCAGCGGATGAACGACCTGCTGCTGCGGCTGCGGGACAAGGGCAACACGGTGCTCGTGGTGGAGCACAAGCCGGAGACGATCGCGATCGCCGACCATGTCGTCGACCTCGGTCCCGGCGCCGGTACGGGCGGCGGCGCCGTCTGCTTCGAGGGCACCGTCGAGGGGCTGCGCACCGGCGGCACCATCACCGGCCGTCACTTCGACGACAGGACCGTGGTCAAGGAGGCGGTACGCAAGCCCACCGGCACGCTGGAGATCCGCGGAGCGAAGGCGAACAACCTGCGCGACGTCGACGTCGATGTCCCGCTCGGGGTGCTCGCTGTGATCACCGGTGTCGCCGGCTCGGGCAAGAGCTCGCTCGTGCACGGATCGATCCCGGCCGGTGAAGGCGTCATCTCCATCGACCAGGGCGCCATCCGCGGCTCACGACGGAGCAACCCGGCGACGTACACCGGACTGCTGGAACCGATCCGCAAGGCGTTCGCGAAGGCCAACGGCGTGAAGCCGGCGCTGTTCAGTGCCAATTCCGCGGGCGCCTGCCCCAACTGCAACGGTGCCGGTGTCATCTACACCGACCTGGCGATGATGGCCGGCGTCGCGACCACCTGCGAGGAGTGCGAGGGGAAGCGGTTCCTGGCATCGGTGCTCGAGTACCACCTCGGCGGGCGCGACATCAGTGAGGTGCTCTCGATGTCGGTGGCCGAGGCCGAGGAGTTCTTCGGTGCGGGCGAGGCCCGCACGCCCGCCGCGCACAAGATCCTGGAGCGGCTCGCGGACGTCGGGCTCGGCTACCTCACCCTCGGGCAGCCGCTTCCCACGCTCTCGGGCGGCGAACGGCAGCGGCTGAAGCTGGCGACGCACATGTCCGAGAAGGGCGGCGTGTACGTCCTCGACGAGCCGACCGCAGGCCTCCACCTCGCCGACGTCGAACAGTTGCTCGGTCTGCTCGACCGGCTCGTCGACTCCGGTAAATCCGTCATCGTCGTCGAGCACCACCAGGCGGTCATGGCACACGCCGACTGGATCATCGACCTCGGACCCGGTGCGGGCCACGACGGCGGCCGGATCGTCTTCGAGGGAACACCCGCCGACCTCGTCGCCGACCGCTCCACGCTCACCGGTGAACATCTCGCGGCGTACGTCGGTGCCTGACCGACGGCCGGACCGGTCAGGAATCGAGAAGCGCGGACCCCGGGACGCAACTAGCGTGGAAGCCATGGACATCACCATTCACGCGAGCTACCTGCCGCACGACGACCCGGACGCGGCCCTGGCCTTCTACCGCGACACGCTCGGCTTCGAGGTACGCAACGACGTCGGATACGACGGGATGCGCTGGCTCACGGTCGGCCCCGTCGGTCAGCCCGGCACAGCCATCGTCCTGCACCCGCCGGCCGCCGACCCGGGCATCACCGAGGAGGAGCGCCGCACCATCACCGAGATGATGGCGAAGGGCACCTACGCCGGCATCAACCTCGCCACCTCTGACCTGGACGGCACCTTCGAGCGGGTGCAGGCCAGTGACGCCGAGGTCGTCCAGGAGCCGACCAAGCAGCCGTACGGCGTCCGCGACTGCGCCTTCCGCGACCCTGCGGGCAACATGGTCCGCATCCAGGAACTTCCCTGAGCCACCAGGCCTGTTGACGCCGGCCGAACGACGGCCGGCGTCAACAGGCGTGGGGGTGATGGTCAGCAGTGGACGGCGTTCTTGTTCGACAGGTAGTACTCGGAGACCCACCCGTCGGTGGTGATCGGCAGACAGTCCATGCACTGCTTGGGTGTGACGACGTGCACCTTGTCCCAGTACGGGTTGCCGAAGACGGTGGTCCCGACGTTGTAACAGGTGCTGGTGACCTTGCTGTAGGTGTAGCAGTAGCCCTTGATGGCGGCCGAAGTGCTCGCTGAGCTACGGATCTTGACGGTCTCGGTGCACGTGTTGCTCACCGACGCCGGAGAGACGGTGGCGGCCTCGGCCGCGCCGTTGAAGACGAGGGTGGTAGCGGCGGTCAGCGAGGCGACGGCGAGTATTTGGGCAAGCTTGCGCATGACACTCCTGAGGTGTGGGGTCGTGGGTGTTGCGGAAGTGCTGAGAACGGACGTCATCGTACTGATGAGCGATGAACATGTCAGGAAAATAAGGGAGTTGGCCCGTTCGCAGGGGGCCGGTACGTGTCTGTCACGCATTGCGAGGTGAGGCGGGGAAGCGGCATTGTCAGTGGTGGGCGGCAGGATGATGTTCATGACGACAACTCCTGCTGGTCTTGCCGATGCCTCCGCGTACGCGGAGGCGATCGAAACCGCCGTTCAGGCAGCCGCCGCGTACTACACCTCGGGCGAGAGCCTGCTGGACGACGACGCGTACGACCGTCTGGTGCGTGCCATCACCGCGTACGAGACGGAGCACCCCGATGAGGTCCTCGCGTCGACGCCGACAGGGAAGGTCGCCGGTGGTGCGGCGGTCGGAGACGTGC
>NZ_JAFLRJ010000418.1 GCF_017315755.1 Streptomyces beijiangensis | reverse complement strand
GCTGCTCGACGAGCTGCTGCCGGGCGGGGCGCACCGGATTCTGACGCACTGCAACACCGGGGCACTGGTCTCGGGCGGAGAGGGCACCGCCTTCGCGGTGGCGCTGGCGGCGCACAGGGCGGGCAGTCTGCGGCGGCTGTGGGTGGACGAGACGCGTCCGCTGCTGCAGGGGGCACGGCTCACCGCGTACGAGGCGGCCAGGCACGGGATGGCGTACACCCTGCTGACCGACAACGCGGCCGGCTCGCTCTTCGCGGCGGGAGAGGTCGACGCGGTGCTGATCGGGGCGGACCGGATCGCCGCCGACGGGTCGGTGGCGAACAAGGTGGGGAGCTATCCGCTCGCGGTGCTCGCCAAGTACCACCATGTGCCGTTCATCGTGGTGGCTCCGGTCACGACGGTGGACCTGGGGACGCCGGACGGGGCGTCCGTCGAAGTGGAGCAGCGAGCGGGGCAGGAGGTGACGGAGGCCGTCGGTGGGGGCGGTCCGGTGGCGCCGCTGGGAACGCAGGCGTACAACCCCGCGTTCGATGTCACGCCCCCGGAGCTGGTGACGGCGATCGTCACGGAGGAAGGGGTGCTCTCGCCGGTCACGGCGGCGGCGCTCGCGGAGCTGTGTGCCGGGGCGCGTCAGGTACGGATCGGCTGAGGGGGCGTTGACGGATGCGGGCCGATGCCGCACTTTTCGCCATCCCGGCGGCCGCGTCACCGAACGGACCTGTCTCCGCATGGCTGGATCGGCGCCGTGGAACGTACTCTCTTTGTCATGCTTCCGTCGCTCCACTGACATCACCGGCCGACATCGATGCCCACGGAGCTGGGCAGGTACCGACGGTTGACCGCGCGCGTCGCCGCTGGTCAGTGACTGATGTCACGTGGGTCTATACCGCTGAGACGAAAATGGGATGATGTCGATATGAAGGGACGAGTCCTTGTCGTCGATGACGACACCGCGCTGGCCGAGATGTTGGGCATTGTGCTGCGGGGAGAAGGTTTTGAGCCGTCGTTTGTAGCGGACGGCGACAAGGCACTGGCTGCATTTCGTGACGCCAAGCCGGACCTGGTGCTGCTGGATCTGATGCTGCCCGGACGGGACGGCATCGAGGTCTGCAGGCTGATCAGGGCCGAGTCCGGCGTGCCGATCGTGATGCTCACGGCGAAGAGCGACACCGTCGATGTGGTGGTGGGGCTCGAGTCCGGGGCCGACGACTACATCGTCAAGCCGTTCAAGCCCAAGGAGCTCGTCGCCCGGATCCGGGCGCGGCTGCGGAGGTCCGAGGAGCCCACGCCGGAACAGCTGGCGATCGGCGATCTGGTCATCGACGTGGCCGGGCACTCCGTGAAGCGGGAGGGGCAGTCCATCGCCCTGACCCCGCTGGAGTTCGATCTGCTCGTGGCGCTGGCCAGGAAGCCCTGGCAGGTCTTCACGCGCGAGGTGCTCCTCGAGCAGGTGTGGGGGTACCGGCACGCCGCGGACACCCGCCTGGTCAATGTGCACGTCCAGCGGCTGCGCTCCAAGGTCGAGAAGGACCCGGAGCGGCCGGAGATCGTGGTGACGGTGCGCGGTGTCGGGTACAAGGCCGGGCCGAGCTGACATGACACGAGGCAGTGCTGCTCCGATACCCGGGGAGCCGGGAGTCCGTGAGGAGCGGCCTGTCGGTCCTCGGAGGAGGACTTCGAGGTTCGGGCGTTTCCTGGACGGGGGACGGCTGCTCCAGGACGGGGCGCCCGGTTCTCCCGTGCTGCGCCTTGTCGCGCGGTGGGTGCGGCGTCCGCTGCTGCCCGCCGTACGGCTGTGGCGTCGGAACATTCAGCTGCGGGTGGTCGCCGGCACGCTGGTGATGTCGCTCGGAGTGGTGCTGCTGCTCGGGCTCGTGGTCATCGGGCAGGTCCGCAACGGGCTGCTCGACGCCAAGGGCAAGGCCGCAGTCAGCCAGGCCGCCGGTGGTTTCACCGTGGCGAAGGACAAGGCCAACGCGACCGTCGCTTCGGGTTCCCAGGACGGGGGCGCGGCGGACGGGCGGGCCGCGACGAGTTCCGTGCAGTGGCGCTCCGATCTGGTCGAGCAGCTCGCCAGTGGCGGGCAGGGCGCGTACAACGTGGTGACCCTGGGGCCCGCCACGAACGAGGCGGGCGCGAGCAACCTCGGTGCGCGCGCCTCGGGGAAGGTCTCGGTCGCGAGCGTCCCCGACGAACTGCGCAGGAGCGTCGACCAGGGGACGACGCCGTTCCAGACGTACACCCAGATCAGATACGAGGACGGGCGGGCGCCCGAGGCCGGGCTGATCGTGGGGCAGCGGCTTGAGGACGTCGATCATCAGGCGTACCAGCTCTACTACCTCTTCCCGCTGGCGCAGGAGGAGAAGACGCTCAGCCTGGTCAAGGGGACGCTGGCGACCGCGGGGCTGTTCGTGGTCGTCCTGCTGGGCGCCATCGCATGGCTGGTGGTGCGGCAGGTCGTCACCCCGGTGCGGATGGCTGCGGGCATCGCCGAGCGGCTTTCGGCCGGGCGGCTCCAGGAACGTATGAAGGTCACCGGCGAGGACGACATCGCCCGGCTCGGTGAGGCCTTCAACAAGATGGCGCAGAACCTGCAGCTGAAGATTCAGCAGCTGGAGGATCTCTCGCGGATGCAGCGGCGGTTCGTCTCGGACGTCTCGCACGAGCTGCGGACGCCGCTGACGACCGTACGGATGGCAGCCGACGTCATTTATGACGCGCGCACCGATTTTGATCCGGTGACCGCACGGTCCGCCGAGCTTCTCGGGGACCAGGTCGACCGGTTCGAGTCCCTGCTGGCGGATCTGCTGGAGATCAGCCGGTTCGACGCGGGGGCCGCGGCTCTCGAGGCCGAGCCGATAGACCTGCGCGAGACCGTACGGCGGGTGATCGCGGCGGCCGAGCCGCTGGCCGAGCGCAAGGGCAGCCGTATCCGGACCGTCGGGGACGCACAGCCCGTGATCGCCGAGGCCGATCCGCGGCGGATCGAGCGCGTGATGCGCAATCTGGTCGTCAACGCCGTCGAGCACGGCGAGGGCAAGGATGTGGTGGTGCGCTTCGGCGTCGCGGGCGGCGCTGTCGCCATCGCCGTGCGGGACTACGGCGTCGGCCTCAAGCCCGGCGAGGCGACCCGGGTCTTCAGCCGCTTCTGGCGGGCCGATCCGGCGCGGGCCCGCAACACCGGCGGTACGGGGCTCGGGCTCTCGATCGCGGTGGAGGACGCGCGGCTGCACGGCGGGTGGCTGCAGGCGTGGGGCGAGCCCGGTGGCGGTTCGCAGTTCAGGCTGACGCTGCCGCGTACGGCCGACGAGCCGTTGCGCGGTTCGCCGATACCGCTCGAGCCGGAGGATTCGCGGCGCGGGCGTGAGCAGGCGCTCGCGCAGGTCAGCGCGGAGCGGCTGGCGACGGTCCCCGTGCAGCCGGGTGCGGACCGGTCGGCCCTGCCGGCGCAGCCGAGGGCCATACCGGCTGATCCGACGGCCCTGCCGGGGAGCGGGGCGCGTGTGGTGGCACGGCAGAGCGATTCCGTAACGCAGGCTTCCGACCGGGAGGACACGACCCGTGGGCGTTGAGGGTGGGGGCTCCGGGCGGTCCGGGCGCGGAGTGCGGGCGTACGCGCTGCTCGGCTGCGGCGGAGTGCTGCTGGCCGGGTGTGCGTCGATGCCGACCTCCGGGGACATCAAGTCCGTGGATCCGTCGCAGCGGGCCGACTCGCAGGTCAAGGTGTACGCCGTCGCGCCGCGGGCCGGCGCGGAGCCCTCGGAGATCGTCGACGGCTTCTTGGAGGCGATGACCAGCGACGATCTGCAGTTCGCCACGGCCAGGAAGTATCTGACCGGCCCGGCGGCCAAGACCTGGGATCCGGCGGCGGAGACGACTGTGCTGACCGACGGTCCCACCAAGCTGCCGGACCGGGCGAACGACCGGGGCGGCCTCGACGGGTTCACCTTCAAGCTGGGCGGCACCCAGGTCGCGGTGGTGGACAAGCAGCACGCCTACCGTCCTCACACGGGTTCGTACCAGGGGAACATCCACCTCGTGCTGCAGAACACCCCCGACGGCAAGGAATGGCGGATCGACAGCCCGCCGAAGGGGCTGCTGCTCGGCCAGTCGGACTTCGGGCGGAACTACCAGTCCGTCAACAAGTACTACTTCGCCTCCCTGCCCGCGTCCGGCTCCACCGGGTCCTCCCGGCAGGACTGGCTGGTCGCCGACCCTGTGTACGTACGGCAGCGCATCGATCCCGAGTCGCGCATGGACACGGTGACGCAGACGGTCGCTTCGCTGCTCAGCGGGCCCACCAACTGGCTGAAGCCGGTGGTCGGTTCGCGCTTCCCGACCGGTACGGCGCTCAAGGAGGGCACCAAGTCGCTGGCGTTCGACGATCGCAACGCGCTCAAGGTGCCGCTCAACGCGAAGGCCTCCAACATCGGGCAGGAGCAGTGCAGGAAGATGGCCGCGCAACTGCTCTTCACCCTGCGGGACGTGACGGTCTCCAAGGTCGCGCAGGTGGAGCTGGAGCGTTCGGACGGCTCGCAGCTGTGTGTGCTGAGCGCCGACCAGGCGGAGGAATTCTCCCCGGACCGCGCATCGGGGACCGCCACCTCCGCGTACTTCATCGACGCCAAGGGGCACCTCGAACGGCTGCCGGGATCCACCGGATCCGCCGCGGGCGCGGAGGACTCCACGGAGAGCGACAGCACGTCGGAGTCGGTTCCCGGCCCGCTCGGCGCGGGGTCCAAGACGCTGGGCGCGGTCGCGGTGGCACGTGACGAACAGCGTGCGGCGGCTGTCACCAATGCCGGGTCCTTGTTGTACGTGGCGTCGATCACCTCCGAAGGCCAGCTGGACGGTCCGCTGGTGACCAGTCAGGGGAGGACGCCAGAGAACCGTCTGTCCGCGCCGAGTTGGGACGGACTCGGTGATCTGTGGGTGGCCGACCGTGACCTCGCCCGTCCGCGGTTGCTGCGCTTCACCGGCGGCAGTGGCGCACCGCAGGCCGTGGACGTGTCCGGTCTGAACGGTGCGCGGATCGAGTCGCTGCGGATGTCGGCGGACGGTGTACGGATCGCTCTGCTGGTCTCCGAGGGCGGGCGTACGACGCTGAAGGTCGGCCGGGTGGAGCGCCAGGGCAGCGGGGACGGCGCGACCGTGACGGTCAGCGAACTGACCGATGCGGCGCCCCAGATGGCGGAGGTGACCGCGATGTCGTGGGCCGGCCGCAGCAGGCTCGTGGTGGTCGGCAAGGAAACCGGCGGGGTGCAGCAGGTGCGGTACATGCAGACCGACGGTTCGGTGTCGGTGGCGACGATCCCCGGCGCGAACCGGGTGACGGCGGTGGCGGCGGCGGACGACAGCCGGCTCCCGCTGGTGGCGCTCTCGCAGGGGGACGGCATTGTCCGGCTGCCGCCCGGGGCCAATTGGAAGACGGTCGTCGACAAGGGAGCATCGCCCGTATATCCCGGCTGACCGTGGCGAGTTGGGGGTTGTCCACAGGGGTCGCCGGATTCACGCCGCATGGGCACAGTGGAGTTCATGCGGTGGTGGTGGCGGGAGATCTCCGGCCTGGTGCTCCCGGTGGACTGCGGCGGCTGCGGCAGACCCCGTACAGCGCTGTGCGAGGAGTGCGCCGGGGCGCTGTACGGAGCCGGGGCGAGGCGGGTGCGGCCCGACCCGGAGCCGGGCGGGCTGCCGGTGGTGCACGCGGCCGCCGGGTACGAGGACGCGGTACGGGCCGTGCTGCTCGGGCACAAGGAGCGGGGTGCTCTGGGGCTCGCAGGGGCGCTCGGCAGGGCGCTGGCCGGGGCGGTGCGGGCTTCCGCTCCGTACGCCGGGGGATCGGGCCCGCTGCTGCTCGTCCCGGTGCCGTCGGCGCGGAGCGCGGTGCGGGCGCGCGGTCATGACCCGGCGCGGAGGATCGCCCTGTCCGCCTCTGCCGAGCTGCGCAGGACGGGGGTGCCGGCCAGGGTGCTCGCGGTGCTGCGGCAGCGGCGTGCGGTGGCCGACCAGTCGGGGCTGAGCGCCCGGCAGAGGCTCGTGAATCTCTCGGGGGCCCTGGCGGTGGCAGCGGGTGGCGCACGGCTGCTGGAGGGTGGGCGAGTGGTCCTGGTGGACGATCTCATGACGACCGGGGCATCGCTGGCGGAGGCCGCGCGGGCGGTCGGTGAGGCGGTCGGTGAGGCGCGGGAATTCAACGGGCCGGGGGTGCTGGGCGCGGCTGTAGTGGCTGCTCCGGTTTCTGCTTTCCCTTCTCTTCGAAAATAAACCGGAACTGATAGGCAACTTGCATCGTTGCAGGTAGTGAGAGGGGAGAGTCACCTGAACGGAGGTACACGTGATGAGCGGGTGCCGACACCCGGCCGGGCGAGCTATGTTCGGTTGTGAGGAATCGTGAAAGCTGTGCCTCACTGAATGTACCGACAGGCTGGTAAAGCACAGCTCTGGTGTTTCTGTAAACACTGAAGTGGGTGGGGTGGGGATCTTCCCTTTGGGGGAGGAGGAGGTGAAAGTCGCCAAGTCCGAGACTCCGGTGCTCACCGGGGTCTGGTGCAAGAGGGAGCAGCTCCGCCGTTGAGCGGAGCGACCCGGGAACGGAGTTCTGCGTGGACATCGTCGTCAAGGGCCGCAAGACCGAGGTACCCGAGCGGTTCCGCAAGCACGTGGCCGAGAAGCTGAAGCTGGAGAAGATCCAGAAGCTCGACGGCAAGGTGATCAGCCTCGACGTCGAGGTGTCCAAGGAGCCCAACCCGAGGCAGGCCGACCGATCCGACCGTGTGGAGATCACACTTCACTCCAGGGGCCCGGTGATCAGGGCCGAGGCGGCGGCGGCGGACCCGTACGCTGCGCTGGATCTGGCCACGGGCAAGCTTGAGGCGCGCCTGCGCAAGAACAACGAGAAGCGGCACAACCGCCGCGGCAGTGGCCGGATTTCGGCCGCCGAGGTCGTCGACGCCGTGCCGAATGCGGCAGAGCTCAACGGCAGCGGTGATTTCGTCGCGGACGAGCAGGGTGCCGGTTCTGTGCCGACGACCAGGATGGGCTCGCTCGAGGTCCAGGGCGAAGGCCCGATGGTGGTCAGGGAGAAGACGCACGTCGCTGCGGCGATGACGCTCGACCAGGCGCTCTACGAGATGGAGTTGGTCGGACACGACTTCTATCTCTTCGTCGACGCGGAGACCAAGGAGCCGAGTGTCGTCTACCGGCGGCACGCGTACGACTATGGCGTGATTCACCTGACGACCGACCCGCTCGCCGAGACCGACGCGGGCGGCGCCGGGGGCGCGCTCGGCGGGTGACGGCTTAGCCACCGTGATGCCCCTGGGGTCGGTTTTCCGCCACCAGGGGCATCGCCGCGGCGAGAATCGCTGCTCTGCCCTCCCGGCATGAAAGCATGGAGACGCGCGCCAATAGGTGCTCTGTGAGCTGCGGTTGGCGCAGTGGGCCTTCAGGGGGAGGAACGATGGCGGACAGCTTCGGACCGGTGCAGGACGGCACCATGGGTGACGGCGGTACGGCCGACGAGTCGGGCGTGTCACGCAAGGAGCCGATCCGGGTCCTGGTGGTGGACGACCATGCGCTGTTCCGGCGGGGTCTGGAGATCGTCCTTGCCGCGGAGGAGGACATCCAGGTCGTCGGCGAGGCCGGGGACGGGGCGGAGGCTGTCGACAAGGCCGCGGATCTGCTGCCCGACATCGTGCTGATGGACGTACGGATGCCGAAGCGGGGCGGGATCGAGGCCTGCACCTCCATCAAGGAGGTGGCGCCCAGCGCGAAGATCATCATGCTGACGATCAGCGACGAGGAGGCCGACCTCTATGACGCGATCAAGGCCGGGGCCACCGGGTATCTGCTGAAGGAGATCTCGACCGACGAGGTGGCGACCGCGATTCGCGCGGTGGCCGACGGACAGTCGCAGATCAGTCCGTCGATGGCGTCGAAGCTGCTGACCGAGTTCAAGTCGATGATCCAGCGGACCGATGAGCGGCGGCTGGTGCCGGCGCCGCGGTTGACGGAGCGCGAGCTCGAAGTGCTGAAGCTGGTGGCCACGGGGATGAACAACCGGGACATCGCCAAGCAGTTGTTCATCTCGGAGAACACCGTGAAGAACCATGTGCGGAACATCCTGGAGAAGCTGCAGTTGCACTCGCGGATGGAAGCCGTGGTCTACGCGATGCGGGAGAAGATCCTCGAGATCCGGTAGCGGGTCACTGGGGCGCTGCCCCAGGCCCCGGTCCTCAAGCGCCGGCCGGGCTTGAAAGACCAAAAGATGGCCTCAAACACCGGCCGGGCTGGAATTTGCCGGGCTGGGGTTTGCCGGGCTGGGTTTTTCAGAGTGTGGTCAGTGCTGTCGTGAGTGAGGCTCGGAGTTCCGGGGGGTCCACTCGTTCCACGCGGACCTGGGTGCAGCCGACCCACGCAGCCGCCTCCGTCAGGGCCTCTGCCATGGGGCGTACCGCTTTTGCGTTCTTCAGGGACAGCTGGCGCGCCACCAGCGTCGTGCCTTCCCTCGCCGGGTCGACCCTGCCGACCAGGTGGCCGCCTGCGAGGAGCGGCATCGCGAAGTAGCCGTGGATGCGCTTGGGGCGGGGGACGTACGCCTCCAGGCGGTGGGTGAAGCCGAAGATGCGCTCGGTGCGGGGGCGCTCCCAGATCAGGGAGTCGAACGGCGAGAGCAGCGTCGTGCGGTGGCGGCCGCGCGGTGTGGTGGCCAGGGCCTCGGGAGAGGCCCAGGCCGGCTTGTCCCAGCCCTGGACCGTGACCGGGACGAGGCCCGAGTCGGCGACCACCGCGTCGAACTGTTCCGCCTTGAGCCGGTGGTAGTCCGCGATGTCCGAGCGGGTACCGACGCCCAGCGCGTCGCCCGCCAGGCGGACCAGGCGGCGCAGGCACTCCGTGTCGGACAGGTCGATGTCGAGGAGCGGGGCGGGGATCGCCCGCTCCGCCAGGTCGTACACACGCTTCCAGCTGCGGCGCTCCGTGCAGACCACGTCGCCGTACATCAGGGCACGCTCGACGGCGATCTTCGAGTCCGACCAGTCCCACCACTCTCCGCCGTTCTTCGCGCCCCCCAGCTCCGTCGCGGTGAGCGGGCCCTCGGTGCGGAGCTGCTTGATCACCTGGTCGTACGCGGACGGCGCGAGGTCGTGGTGCCACTGCGGGCGGTTGCGGTACGCGCGGCGGCGGAAGGCGAAGTGCGGCCACTCCTCGACGGGGAGGATGCAGGCCGCGTGCGACCAGTACTCGAAGGAGTGACCGTTGGTCCAGTACGCGTCCTCGACGGTCCTGCGGCCCAGAGTGCCCAGGCGGGCGTACGGGATGAGCTCGTGCGAGCGGGCGAGGACCGAGATCGTGTCGAGCTGCACCGCGCCGAGGTGGCGCAGTACGCCTCGCGTCCCGCCCCTGCGGTCAGGAGCACCCAGGAATCCCTGCGCGCGCAGGGCGATGCGGCGGGCTTCGTCTGCGGACAGGACCGCGGAGTCGATGGAGAAGGCCATGGGAGAGACCTTAGGAGGTGGCACTGACATAGGGGCGGGCGGACGGCAGGCCCAGGTCGCCGGGGAGCAGAGCGCCCAGCCAGGCGTCACGAAGGGTGTCGCGGTGCAGCAGCCCGGCCCGCATTACGCCCTCGACCCGGAAGCCCGACTTCTCCGCGACGGCCCGTGAGGCCCCGTTGCCCACCTCGGCCCGCCATTCGAGGCGCTCGGCGCCCAGTGCGGTGAAGGCCCACCGTGCGAGCGCGGAGACGGCCTCGGTCATGTAGCCGCGGCCGCGGTGTTCCTTCGCCGTCCAGAAACCGGTCTCCCAGGCGCCCGGGAGGCTTCGGTGGACGGTGAGCGAGCCGATGAGGGGGCCGCCGCCCAGCGGGAGCACCGCGAAGTTGTACGCCGAGTCCGTGCGCCAGCCCTCCGGAACCATCTGTTCGATGAAGAACTCCGCGTGCATCCGCTCGTACGGGGACGGGACGGTCGTCCAGCGCTGGATCCCCGGATCCTGGCAGGCCACATAGGTGGCCTCGATGTCTCTGCGGTCCAGAGCGCGCAGCAGCAGGCGCTCGGTGGTGAGGGTGACGGGCTCCATCGGCCGATTCTGCGCCCTGTCCGCCGACCGCCGCCAGGCCTTTTGACCGCAGTAGCGGCACCTTCCGGCTGCTCCGGGCGTTCTCCTTGACAGTGGACCTCCCGGGGCGGCGGGGTCCTCGCATACGATGGCCGTTGCTCAGGCTGTCGTTTGAGCATTCCGACCGAGCCAGGCCCGACCGGCAAGGAGACCAACCCCCGTGTCCGTCTTCAACAAGCTCATGCGTGCAGGCGAAGGAAAGATCCTGCGCAAGCTGCACCGCATTGCGGACCAGGTCAACTCCATCGAAGAGGACTTCGTCAACCTCTCCGACGCCGAGCTGCGGGCCCTCACCGACGAGTACAAGGAGCGGTACGTCGACGGCGAGAGCCTCGACGACCTGCTGCCCGAGGCGTTCGCGACTGTCCGGGAGGCCGCCAAGCGCGCCCTGGGACAGCGTCACTACGACGTCCAGATCATGGGCGGCGCGGCCCTGCACCTCGGGTTCGTCGCCGAGATGAAGACCGGTGAGGGCAAGACCCTCGTCGGTACGCTGCCGACGTACCTCAACGCGCTGTCCGGCAAGGGCGTTCACCTGATCACGGTGAACGACTACCTGGCCGAGCGCGACTCCGAGATGATGGGCCGCGTCCACAAGTTCCTCGGCCTCGAGGTCGGCTGCATCCTGGCGAACATGACTCCGGCCCAGCGCCGTGAGATGTACGCCTGCGACATCACGTACGGCACGAACAACGAGTTCGGCTTCGACTACCTCCGCGACAACATGGCGTGGTCCCAGGACGAGCTCGTCCAGCGCGGCCACAACTTCGCCGTGGTCGACGAGGTCGACTCGATCCTGGTCGACGAGGCCCGTACGCCGCTGATCATCTCCGGCCCGGCCGACCAGGCCACCAAGTGGTACGGCGACTTCGCGAAGCTCGTCACCCGCCTGTCCAAGGGCGAGGCGGGCAACCCGCTCAAGGGCCTCGAGGAGACCGGCGACTACGAGGTCGACGAGAAGAAGCGCACCGTCGCCATCCACGAGTCGGGTGTCGCCAAGGTCGAGGACTGGCTCGGCATCGACAACCTGTACGAGTCGGTGAACACGCCTCTGGTGGGTTATCTCAACAACGCCATCAAGGCCAAGGAACTCTTCAAGAAGGACAAGGACTACGTCGTCATCGACGGCGAAGTCATGATCGTCGACGAGCACACCGGCCGTATCCTCGCCGGCCGCCGCTACAACGAGGGCATGCACCAGGCCATCGAGGCGAAGGAAGGGGTGGACATCAAGGACGAGAACCAGACCCTCGCCACGATCACCCTGCAGAACTTCTTCCGCCTCTACAGCAAGCTCTCCGGCATGACCGGTACGGCCATGACCGAGGCCGCGGAGTTCCACCAGATCTACAAGCTCGGCGTCGTCCCGATCCCGACGAACAAGCCGATGGTCCGCCTCGACCAGTCCGACCTCATCTTCCGTACCGAGGTCGCCAAGTTCGACGCGGTCGTCGAGGACATCGCGGAGAAGCACGAGAAGGGCCAGCCGATCCTGGTCGGCACCACCTCGGTCGAGAAGTCCGAGTACCTCTCGCAGCAGCTCTCCAAGCGCGGCGTCCAGCACGAGGTGCTCAACGCCAAGCAGCACGACCGTGAGGCGCCGATCATCGCCCAGGCCGGCCGCAAGGGCGCCGTCACCGTGGCCACCAACATGGCCGGCCGTGGTACGGACATCAAGCTCGGCGGCAACCCCGACGACCTCGCCGAGGCGGAGCTGCGCCAGCGCGGTCTCGACCCGGACGAGAACGTGGAGGAGTGGGCCGCGGCCCTGCCCGCCGCGCTGACGAAGGCCGAGCAGGCGGTCAAGGCCGAGCACGACGAGGTCACGGACCTCGGCGGTCTGTACGTACTGGGCACCGAGCGCCATGAGTCGCGCCGTATCGACAACCAGCTGCGCGGCCGTTCCGGCCGTCAGGGCGACCCGGGCGAGTCCCGGTTCTACCTGTCGCTGGGCGACGACCTGATGCGCCTGTTCAAGGCCCAGATGGTCGAGCGCGTGATGTCGATGGCGAACGTGCCCGACGACGTACCGATCGAGAACAAGATGGTGACCCGGGCCATCGCCTCGGCCCAGTCGCAGGTCGAGCAGCAGAACTTCGAGACGCGCAAGAACGTCCTGAAGTACGACGAGGTGCTCAACCGGCAGCGCGAGGTCATCTACGGCGAGCGCCGCCGCGTCCTGGAGGGCGAGGACCTGCACGAGCAGGTGCAGCACTTCATGGACGACACCATCGACGCCTACATCCAGGCCGAGACCGTCGAGGGCTTCGCCGAGGAGTGGGACCTGGACCGGCTGTGGGGCGCCTTCAAGCAGCTCTACCCGGTGAAGGTCACCGTCGAGGAGCTGGAGGAGGCGGCGGGCGACCGTGCGGGCATCACCGCCGAGTTCATCGCCGAGTCCATCAAGGACGACATCCACGAGCAGTACGCCGGCCGCGAGGAGCAGCTCGGCTCGGACATCATGCGCGAGCTTGAGCGGCGCGTGGTGCTGTCCGTACTGGACCGCAAGTGGCGTGAGCACCTCTACGAGATGGACTATCTCCAGGAGGGCATCGGCCTGCGGGCCATGGCGCAGAAGGACCCGCTGGTCGAGTACCAGCGCGAGGGCTTCGACATGTTCAACGCCATGATGGAGGGCATCAAGGAGGAGTCCGTCGGCTATCTGTTCAACCTGGAGGTCCAGGTCGAGCAGCAGGTCGAGGAGGTTCCGATCCAGGACGCGGCCGAGAAGACCTCGCTGGAGAAGGAGGACGCCGTGCCTGCGGGCGCCCGTCCCGAGATCCGCGCCAAGGGTCTTGAGGCCCCGCAGCGGCCCGACCGGCTGCACTTCTCGGCGCCGACCGCCGAGGGCGGTGTCGTCGAGGGTGAATTCGAGAACAGTGACGGCGGTCCGGCCCGCTCGGAGGCCGACGGCCTGACCCGCGCCGAGCGCCGCAAGGCCCAGAAGGGCGGCGGCGGTGGCGGTCGCCGCCGCAAGAAGTAGTCGGTTGGCAGAGCGGTAAGGCCGGGGCCGGACACCTTCGTGGTGTCCGGCCCCGGCCGTTTCTACGAGGGGACCCGCTCGCCGCCCAGTTCCACCGCCGCGCAGCGCCAGCGCAGGTCCGGGCCCTGCTCCAGGCGGAACGCCATCGCCCTGACCTGTTCGCCGGCCGCGATGCTGACCGCCGCCTCGACCACGCCTGGACGGGGATGGCCGTAGCGGCAGCTGCGTACGACAGGGCGGGCGCCGCGGGTGCGGAACGGGGTGCGCGGCGCGAGGTCGATCAGCTGGTCGTAGGCCGCGCCGATGGTGTGGTTGAGCATCCAGTGCACGGGCTTCTGACCGCTGAGCACGGCCAGGAGTTTCTCCGCGAACAGCTCCGGCGGGCGGGGGATGCGCCGCTGGACCGGAACGGTGCCCGGCCCGCGCTGGTCCCGCCTCTGTGCGGGCCTCGTAGTGGTCGTCATGTGCGCCCCCGCTCTGACGGCCCGGTGATGAATGACTACCGGGCGGTAACTTTCTGTCCGGGTTTCTTCTACAGGGAGTGAGCGAGGGGCGGCAAGGCTGGTGTGCCCGGAAGACCGGGGGCGTACGAGATCACCTATCCGGGTGGTCGGGCGGCTCTTTCCGTATCCTGGGGTTCCGTATACGGAACGACGAAAGCAGCCCGCCATGCGCGCGTACGTCCCCCTGACCCTCGCCGGTCTCGCAGCGGCGCACTCGGCGGGCGAGCTCGGGCCCGCGCCGCTCACCGCCTATGCCGTCACGCCCGCACTGCGCGAGTGGTACGTCTCCGACGACATCGAGGAGCTGGAGTACGCGGCGCTGAACCGGGCCGCCGCCGCCTCGCTGCGGCTGCTCGCCGTGGATCCCGGGGCCGCCCGGCGACGGGTCGTCGTCGCCGTCGACATCCCTGACGCCTCCGTCTCGTCCGACCCCGACCGCGGTCTTGACCAGGCCGCGCTGGGCGAGGTGCGGATCGCTGCTTCGGTGCCTCTCGCCAAGGCGGCGGCCGTCCACGCCGACGCGGACGACGCCGAGGCGGACGTGGCCGCGGCGGCTTCGGCGCTGGGTGCGGCGGACCAGGGCGACGACGACGCGCAGTTCACGGTGGACGGCGCCGAGGACCACGAGCTGCTCTGGTTCGCGATGCAGGAGATCTCCGACCTCATCGGCTGACTGTCAGTCCCCTTGGGTACGGTCTTCCGCATGGGTACGCATCTGGTGTGGGACTGGAACGGCACGCTGCTCGACGACAACACGGCGATCATCGGCGCGACCAACGCGGCCTTCGCCGAGCTGGGCCTCGACCCCATCACGCTGGAGCGCTACCGGGAGCTGTACTGCGTGCCCGTACCGCGCTTCTACGAGCGGCTGATGGGGCGGCTGCCGACCGAGGCGGAGTGGCTCGTCATGGACGAGGCGTTCCACCGGCACTACTGGGCCGCCGCCGGGCAGTCGGTGCTGGCCCTGGGGGCCAGGGAACTGCTGACCTCCTGGCAGTCGTCCGGGCTCACCCAGTCGCTCTGCTCGCTGGCCCCGCACGAACACCTCATACCGATCGTCCGGACGCACGGCATCGAGGACCGCTTCGTCCGGGTGGACGGCAGGGTGGGTCCCTCCAACACGGCCAAGGCCGAGCACATGGTGCGCCATCTCGCCGGTCTGGAGGGCGTCGACCCGGCCCGGGTCGTCGTCATCGGGGACGCGGTGGACGATGCGGTGGCCGCGCGGCATGTGGGGGCGCGGGCCGTGCTGTACACCGGGGGGTCGCACAGTCGGGGCAGCCTGGAGGCGGCTGGGGTGCCGGTGGTGGATTCGCTGGCCGAGGCGGTGGCTTGGGCGCAGGGGCTCGCCGCCTAGTGGGGGGCCGTTCGGTGGTGTCGGAGGATGCCACGATCGGGTGGTGCCATGAGGGTGACGGGGCCTGGGCGGCCCCCGCCCCGGGGCTCCGCCCCGGACCCCGCTCCTCAATCGCCGGAGGGG
>NZ_JAFLRJ010000417.1 GCF_017315755.1 Streptomyces beijiangensis | reverse complement strand
CAGGGCGGCGGCGCCCGGGGCAGCGGTGCGGCGGCGGACGGGGGGACGGGTGGGCAGCGACATGCGAGGCAGAGGGAAGGCTTGCGGCGGGGACGGGAAGGCCGCGGGCGCCGCCGTCCTGCTCGGTGTGCTGGGACTGACGATGGCGACGACGCCCGCCGAGGCGGCCACCTCCGCGGCGGCTCAGCCGACGGTGACCTGGGTGATACCGCAGGAGGCCGCGAAGGCCCTGGACACGCAGGCGAGCACCCAGGCCTCCGCCGCGAACGCCTCGACCGCTGCGACGCCGGCGGCTGTGCCCGCGTCGACGAGCAGCACCAGCACCGCGGGCAAGACCCCGCAGCAGATAGCGCAGTCGATGATCCCGGACGACGCGCAGTACCAGTGCTTCAACAACATCGTCACCAACGAGAGCGGCTGGGACGTCACCGCGAGCAACGCATCGTCCGGCGCGTACGGCCTGGTCCAGGCTCTGCCCGGCAGCAAGATGGCCTCGGCGGGCTCCGACTGGCAGACCAACCCGGCGACCCAGATCAAGTGGGGCCTGGACTACATGGACTCCACCTACGGCAGCCCCTGCGCCGCCTGGTCCTTCTGGCAGGCCAACGGCTGGTACTGAGCCGGGGATCAGCCCCGCTGCCTTCAGCCCCGCTGCTCGACCCGGTCGAACCAGCGCGCGATCTGCGCCACCGACTTGATCGCGCTCCCGCCGTGGTCGACCGCACCCTGGTCGACCACCGGCGCCTTCACTCCATGTGCGGCCAACTGGGCTGCGCAGGAACGTGCGTTGGCGATCGGCACATCGGTGTCCCCGCTCGCGCTGTAGAGCTGGACGGGCACGGCGGGCTTCCAGTCGCACGTCCCGTCGTTGGCCTTCAGGATGGACTTCAGGACGCCGGTGGGGTGCTGGAGTTCCTTGAGGTAAGCGTCCGTGAAGAGCCCCTTGAGGGTCGGGGGCAGCGCCTTCACGATGTCCTCGTCCGCGTGCAGCCCGTCGAAGAGACCCGTCACGACCTTGTCGTACGGCGCCCGGAAGACATCGGCCGGTTCCTTCCACAGGGGGTGGAGCCGGTTCTGCGCCGTGAGGAAGTACGACATGTAGAAGACGGCGCTGGTGTCGTTGATGCTGCCGTTGAACATGCTCTGGATTTCGACCCCTTCGAGGTCGTACGGTCCCGCGATCGGCGCGACCGCCTTCAGGCGGAAGCTCCGGTCGGCGCCCTCGCTCAGCGCCTTGCCGAGTGCCATCGCGACCTGGCCCCCCTGCGAGAAGCCGGTGACGTACACATCTCCCGTGAACGGCCTGCCCAGTTGGCGTGCGGCGGTGCGCGAGGCCCGCAGCATGTCGAGGGTGGCGCTCACGCCTGAGCGTGTGTCCATGTACGGGTGGAGCCCCGGGCCCTTGCCGAGTCCCAGGTAGTCGGGGGCGGAGACGGCCCGGCCCGCTGCCGCCTGGACGTAGGGCGAAAGGCGGCCCATGTCCTCGGCGACGGAGGGGGCGTAGTCGCGGTGGGACATGGTGCCGTGGGTGTCGGAGACGACGGGCAGTCGGTGGACGCCGTTCTTGGGGAGGACCAGCAGACCGGTGGCGGTGGTGGGCCGGCCCTCCGCCGTCACGGTCCGGTAGGTGAGGCGGTAGGCCGTGACCCCGTACCGTACGACGCTCGGATCGGCGCCCGCGTCCTTGACGAAGGCGGCGACCTCGGCGCGGGTGTGATCGGCGACAGGAACGACGGAGACGAGGGTGCCGCGCGAGGCGCGCACGATGTGGTGCACACCAGTGCTCGTGTCCGTGCCGGTGAGAGCGAGGGCAGGTGCGGCGGCACCGAGGGCGAGGGCGACGGCGGCACAGGCGGCCACCGCGCCTCGCTTCGTACGTGAACCGGCCGTGGTGTTCGTGGTGTTCGCAGTGTTCGTCATGCAGAGAATGCTCGTACGGACGGACCGCGCACCCCAACCGGCTGACCCCCGGATCCAACGGTGTACGTAACACCACCGCACCCGGGTGCCGGCCGGATGTCCCTTACAGCCGCTGGATGATGGTCCCCGTCGCCAGCGCCCCGCCCGCGCACATGGTGATGAGCGCGAACTCCTTGTCGCGGCGCTCCAGTTCATGCAGTGCGGTGGTGATCAGGCGCGCCCCGGTGGCCCCCACGGGGTGCCCCAGCGCGATGGCCCCGCCGTTCACGTTCACCTTCTCCAGGTCCTGCCCGAAGACCTGGGCCCAGCTCAGCACCACGGACGCGAACGCCTCGTTGATCTCGACCAGATCGATGTCCTTCAGGGACATCCCGGCCTTCCCCAGTACGGCGCGCGTCGCGTCGATCGGTCCGTCCAGGTGGAAGTGCGGGTCGGAACCCACCAGCGCCTGCGCGACGATCCGCGCGCGCGGCTTGAGTTTGAGCGCCCGCGCCATGCGCTTGGAGGCCCACATGATGGCGCAGGCGCCGTCGGATATCTGGGAGGAGTTCCCTGCGGTGTGCACGGCGGTGGGCATGACGGGCTTCAGTGCACCGAGCCCCTCCATGGTCGTGTCACGCAGCCCCTCGTCGCGGTCGACGAGCCGCCACATGCCCTGGCCCGCGGCCTGTTCGGCCTCGGTCGTCGGCACCTGTACGGCGAAGGTCTCCCGTTTGAAGCGCTCCTCGCCCCAGGCGATCGCGGCCCGCTCCTGCGAGATGAGACCGAGCGAGTCGACGTTCTCGCGCGTCAGTCCCCGATTCCGCGCGATCCGCTCGGCGGCCTCGAACTGGTTGGGCAGATCGACGTTCCACTCGTCGGGGAAGGGCTTGCCGGGACCGTGCTTGGACCCGCTGCCCAGCGGCACCCGCGACATCGCCTCGACACCGCAGCTGATGCCGATGTCCACGACACCGCCGGAGATCATGTTGGCGACCATGTGGCTGGCCTGCTGCGAGGACCCGCACTGACAGTCCACGGTGGTCGCGGCGGTCTCGTACGGCAGCCCCATCGCGAGCCAGGCGTTGCGCGCCGGGTTCATGGACTGCTCGCCGGCGTGGGTGACGGTCCCTCCGACGATCTGCTCGACGCAGTCGGCGTGGATCCCGGTGCGGCCGAGGAGTTCCCGGTAGGTCTCCCCCAGCAGATAGGCCGGGTGGAGATTGGCAAGTGCCCCACCCCGCTTGCCGATCGGTGTGCGTACGGCTTCGACGATGACGGGTTCCGCGGCCATTGAGCCTGTCCTCTCCTCGCACCACCGCTGGGCGTCCCGGCGCCCACACGACAGAACTGATACGCGTTCTAGTTCTCCCCGCAGTCTGCTAACTGCTACCCCCGGTACGCAAGGGTCTTGCACGGCCCTTACCGCCCTCTTGCGCGCAACAGATCTCACCGGAACCCTTGCACCTTGTAGAACTCGTTACTACCTTGCGGTCAACTTCTGATGGGTCGTCAGACAGCCCTCACCCCGACCTGGAGTTGACGGATGCCCATGCAATGCCCCCATCTGCCCGAGGGATTCGACTTCACGGACCCCGATCTGCTCCAAGACCGCGTACCCCACCCGGAGTTCGCCGAGATGCGGCAGACCGCCCCGGTCTGGTGGTGCGCCCAGCCGAGGGGCATCTCCGGATTCGACGACGAGGGCTACTGGGCGGTGACCCGCCACGCGGACGTCAAGTACGTCTCGACGCACCCGGAGCTCTTCTCCTCGTACACCAACACCGCGGTCATCCGCTTCAACGAGTCGATCAAGCGCGAATCGATCGACGCCCAGCGGCTGATCATGCTCAACATGGACCCGCCGGAGCACACCCGGGTCCGCCAGATCGTGCAGCGCGGCTTCACGCCCCGCTCGATCCGCTCCCTCGAAGAGGCCCTGCGCAACCGTGCGCGCTCGATCGTCGAGACGGCCCTCAAGAACGCCTCCTCCGCCGACGGCAGCTTCGACTTCGTCACCAACATCGCGGTCGAGCTCCCGCTCCAGGCGATCGCGGAGCTCATCGGCGTACCGCAGGAGGACCGCTCCAAGATCTTCGACTGGTCCAACAAGATGGCGGCATACGACGACCCCGAGTACGCGATCACCCAAGAGGCCGGCATGGAGGCGGCGATGGAGATCGTCTCGTACTCCATGAACCTGGCGGCCGCCCGCAAGGAGTGCCCGGCGCAGGACATCGTCTCCCAGCTGGTGGCGGCGGAGGGCGAGGGCAATCTCTCCTCCGACGAGTTCGGCTTCTTCGTGATCCTCCTGGCGGTGGCGGGCAATGAGACGACCCGCAACGCGATCAGCCACGGAATGCACGCGTTCCTCACCCACCCCGAGCAGTGGGAGCTCTACAAGCGCGACCGGCCGGACACCACGGCGGAGGAGATCGTCCGCTGGGCGACCCCGGTGGTCTCCTTCCAGCGCACGGCGACCCAGGATCTGGAGCTGGGCGGCCAGGCGATCAAGCAGGGGGACCGTGTGGGGATGTTCTACTCCTCGGCCAACAACGACCCCGAAGTCTTCGACGCACCCGAGCAGTTCGACATCACCCGTGACCCCAACCCGCACCTCGGCTTCGGCGGCGGAGGACCGCACTTCTGCCTCGGCAAGTCCCTGGCGGTCCTGGAGATCAACCTGATCTTCAACGCGATAGCCGACGCCCTCCCCGGCCTGAAGCCGGCCGGCGACCCGCGCCGCCTCCGCTCGGCCTGGCTGAACGGCATCAAGGAACTCCAGGTGACCACGGCCTGAAGACCCGCACTCGGACGGCAGGGCCCGGCCCTCCCCCACTCCCGGGCCCCTGCCGTCCGGCCGCCACCGTGCCAGGATGGCCGGATGGAAGCCACCGGCCTCGGCGACGCGGGCTCGCCTTCCTGGTCCGTACGAGCGGCAGCCGGACGGCGCCTCGCCACCTCGGCGGAGCGCCCCGAGGCGACGGGCACGCTCCTGCGCCTCCTGCTCGACGCGTACGACTCCGGGGTCACGCAGAACACGGCCCGGGCCCTGCTGGATCGGGGCGACACCACCGGCCTGCGCCTCGTACTGGGTGCTCTGGCCCGTGCGACGGAGACGTCGACCGCGGACCAGCTCAGCGCGGAACTCGACTGCGACCCCCGCTGGACGACCGACGCCGGATCGGAGCAGCTCATCGGGCAGCTGGAGGAGCTGGCGTGCGACGACGACACCGGCGTACGCAGCGAGGCCCAGACGGTGCTGCGGTCCCTGCGGCCACTGGACGACTGACGCCCTGTACACCTCGCCGATCTGCTGAAATAGTCGTCCTGCCATCGCTCAACGACTGAATCGGCAGGAAAATGACCGACCAAGAACCGAATCAGCAGCTCAGCGTGACGGAGCGCACCCGCCACCGTCGCCTCCGCGAGCAGGGCAGCACCTCCCGCGACGACCTGGACGCGATCCTCCGCGCGGGCTTCGTCTGCCACCTGGGCGTGCTGGTCGACGGCACCCCCATGGTCGTCCCGACGGTGTACGGAGTGGACTTCGCCACCCGCACCCTCTACCTCCACGGCTCCGTGGCCAGCCGGAGCCTGGCGCACTCCCCCGACGCCACGATCTGCGTCACGATCACCCACATCGACGGTCTCGTCCTGGCCCGCTCCGTCTTCGAGCACGGCGTCAACTACCGCAGCGCGATGATCTACGGCACCCCCGAGCTGATCACCCACGCCACCGCCCCCGAGGCCCTCCTCACCGGCCTGCGCACCCTCACCGAACACTGCGCCCCCGGCCAGTGGGACTACGCCCGGCGCCCCAACACCAAGGAGCTGCGCGCCACTTCACTCCTCGCGCTCCCCCTGGACGAGGCCTCGGTGAAGACCGCGTCGGGCCCGCCCGAGGACGCGGAGGGACCGGACGGCGCACTCGGACTCTGGGCCGGCGTCATCCCCCACCACACCCGCGTCGGCGCCCCGGAGCCCGACCCGGCCCTGCCGCCAGGCACTCCGGTCCCGGCCCACATCGCGGCCCTGGGCGCGCCCGGCTCCGACTCGGCGTGACCTGCGGCAGGCTCAGCAGTACACGCCCGCCGCACCTGATCCCCGGAGCACGCCATGCCCTTCGCCGACGAACTCATCGGCCCCTCCGCCGCCCGCGCCCTGCTCCGCGCGATGCGGACCGCCGCACCGGACACCCCGTTCACGGCGCTGCGGTCCGCGACCCGCGGCCTTGGACCGCTGGCGCTGCGGGAGCGCGCCGACCTGCTCCGCGACGCGCTGCTGACGGACCTCCCGGGCTCGTACGCCGGCCTCGCGGCCACGGTCAGGGCCGCGGCCCAGGACGAGGAGACCTTCACCGGCTGGCTCATCTGGCCCGTCACCGGTGCGGTGGCCCAGCGCGCCATCGAGGAGGGGAAGGCCAAGGCGTTCGACGACGCGCTCGCCCTGCTCGCCGAGCTCACCGGAAGGCTGACCTCCGAGTTCTCCCTGCGCCCCCTGCTGCGCCACGACCCGCACCGCGCGCTGAAGCGGATCATGCCGTGGACGCGCAGCCGCGACCAGGACGTCCGCCGCCTCGCGAGCGAGGGAACCCGGCCCTTCCTGCCCTGGGCGACCCGGGTCCCGGCCCTCCTGGACGATCCCCGCTCGACCCTGCCGATCCTGAACGCCCTGTACCGCGACGAGAGCGAGTACGTACGCCGCTCGGTGGCCAACCACCTCAACGATCTCAGCAGGAACCACCCGGACCTGGTCGTCGAGACCGCCGCGGCCTGGCTCACCGTGCCCGACGACAACACGCAGCGCCTCGTACGGCACGCACTGCGCTCCCTGGTGAAGAAGGGCGACCCCGGCGCGCTCGCCCTGATGGGTTTCGCACCGGCCCCCGCCCTCGACATCACGGGCCCGGTGCTGGCCGAGGACTCCGTACCGTACGGCGGCACCCTGCACTTCACCGCGATGCTCACCAACACCGGTGCGGAGCCGGTTCAGTTGGCCATCGACTACGTCGTCCACCACCTGCGCGCCAACGGACAGCTCAGCACCAAGACCTTCAAGCTCGCCACCAAACTCCTTGAACCGTCCCAGACGGTCGAGATCTCCCGCGCCCACTCCTTCCGCGAGATCACCACACGCCGCTACTACCCCGGCGAGCACGCGATCGAGCTCCAGGTCAACGGCGCCCGCCACGGTCACACGGTTTTCGGCCTCCTGGCGCCCTGACAGAGCTGCGGCGGCCCTCCGTACGGGCTCCCGAGTGCTCCCGAGTGGCGGGGCACCGCCCCGCGACGGATCCTGGCTGGACGCGAATGATCCGCCTCGGGGGCGAGGAGAGGCAGCCGTCGCATGTTCGCTGGGCAGGGCATGTTTGCAGGGTTGGGCAGATTCGTGGTCCGTCGTCCCTGGTGGATCATCGCCACCTGGATCGTCGCGGCCGTCGCGGTCATCTCCCTCGCCCCCAAGCTCACCTCCAGCAGCGACGAGGCGAGCTTCCTGCCGGACAGCTACGAGTCCATCAGGGCCTCGGACGTGCAGGAGGCGAAGTTCCCCGCGCAGGAGAACGTCGGGGCGGTCATCGTGTTCACCCGCTCCGACGGCGGCAAGCTCACCGTCGCGGACTCCGCCGAGGTCGTACGGGTCTCCAAGGAGCTGCAGGCGCAGCGAATTCCCCAGGTGGAGAAGGTAGTTCCCGGGGCCGTATCGCCGAATGGGCTCGTGCAGACGTCCGTTGTGGCGATGCCGAAGGTCACCGACCCCTCGGACACCAAGCAGCAGGACGCCGTGAAGACGCTCCGCACCGATCTGCAGAGCGACATCAAGGGGACCGACCTGAAGGCCGGGGTCACCGGGTCCGCCGCGCAAGCGCTCGACGAAGCGGACTCCTCGAAGAAAGCCGGGCTGCTGGTCGGGGCCGGCACGATCGTCATCATCATCGTGCTGCTGTCCGTGATCTTCCGGTCGCCGATCATCGCGCTCCTGCCCGTCGTCGTCATCGGCCTGATCTCCCCCATGGCGACCGGCATCATCGCCTCCGCCAACAAGCTCTTCGACATGAAGGCCGACTCCTCGATCCAGGAGCTGCTGACGGTCGTCCTGTTCGGCGTCGGCACCGACTACATCCTCTTTCTGCTCTTCCGGTACCGGGAGGCGCTACGGGCGGGTGAGGACCCCAAGTCCGGCATGGTGCACGCCGTGGAGCGGGTCGGCGAGGCCATCACCTCGGCCGCAGGCGCGGTCATCGTCGCCTTCGCCGCGCTGACGCTCTCCTCGCTGGGGATGCTGCGCTCGATGGGTCCCGCCCTCGCCATCGCCGTCTTCGTGACGCTGCTGGCCGGGCTCACACTCGTACCCGCCGTGGTGTCCCTGCTCGGCACGAAGGTGTTCTGGCCCTCCAAGTCCTGGCAGCGCGAGCCGCAGGGTTCAGGCTTCGCCAGGCTGGGGGCGTCCGTGGGCCGCAAGCCCGTCGTGTGGGCGGTGCTCTCCGCGCTGTTCATGGGGGTGCTCGCACTCGGCGCCCTCGGGTACAAGGCCAACTTCGACCTCGCGGGCTCCTCGCTCCCCAAGGACAAGGAGTCCGTGGTGGCCCTGGCGAACCTCCAGAAGGGGTTCCCGGCCGGCACCACCGATCCGACGTCCGTCTATCTGTCGTCGACCGACGGCAGGGCGCTCACCGCGCTGGAGACGGCGAAGTTCCGTGCGGACCTCAAGGGCGTCGACGGGGTCGGCTCGGTCGCCGCACCCCGGCTGAGTCAGGACCGTACGACCGCCGACTTCTCCGTCGTACTCGCCGACCCGCCCGCCTCCGAGACCGCCATGGCCACCGTGAAGGACGAGCTCAGGCCGACCGCCCACGCGGACGCGCCGGACGGGACCAAGGCCCTCGTCGGCGGCATCACCGCGGTGTACGTCGACATCAACAAGGCCGTGGACCGCGACTACTCGGTGGTCTTCCCGGTGGCGGCGCTCGCCATCATGGTGATTCTGGGGCTGCTGCTGCGGAGCCTGGTGGCGCCCTGGTACCTGATGCTGTCGGTGGCGCTCGGCTTCGGCGCGACGCTCGGGGCGACCTCGCTGCTCTTCCAGCAGATCGGCAGCCAGCCGGGGCTGATGTTCATGCTGCCCGTGATCATGTATCTGTTCGTGGTCGCGCTGGGCACCGACTACAACATCCTGATGGTGAGCAGGCTGCGCGAGGAGGCCCGCGAGGGGAAGTCCCCGCGCGAGGCGGTGGCCACGGCCATCAGGCACTCGGGACCGACCATCGGGTCGGCGGGCGTCATCCTCGCGGGAACCTTCGCGACGCTGATGCTCGCGGGCAACTCCACCCTCTCTCAGATGGGTTTCTCGCTCGCCTTCGGCATCGCGGTCTCCGCCTTCGTCATGGCGATGATCTTCACGCCTGCGCTGACTGCTCTGATCGGGCATGCGGCGTGGTGGCCGGGCCACGGCGACCGGCAGGAATCTCCGGCTTCCCCGGCTCCTGATCAGGATGCAGGGGGCCCTGGGGAGTCTTCGACAGCTCCCGGCGTCCCGCCAGCAGGTACGTGAGCCCGAAGCCCGCGGCGACGACCGTCGCCCCGCCCACCGCGTCGAGCACCCAGTGGTTGGCGGTCCCGATGATCGCGGTGACCGTCAGCAGCGGGTGCACCACGCCGAGCGCCTTCATCCACCACTTCGGTGCCAGGACGACGATGACGATCCCGCACCACAGCGACCAGCCGAAGTGCAGCGAGGGCATCGCCGCGTACTGGTTCGTCATCGCGGTCAGCGCACCATAGTCGGGGTGCGCCAGGTCCTGGACGCCGTGCGCCGTGTCGATGAAGCCCATGCCGGGCATCAGCCGTGGCGGGGCGAGCGGGTAGAAGAAGAAGCCGACCAGGGCGAGCAGGGTGGCGAAGGAGAGGCCGGTGCGCGCCCAGCGGTAGTCGGAGGGACGGCGGATGTAGAGCACCGCGAGGATCGTCAGCGGGACGACGAAGTGGAACGACTGGTAGTAGAAGTTGAGGAACGACTCGAGCCTGGGGAGCTTGACCATCGCGTGGTTGGCCCAGTGCTCGATGTCGATGTGCAGGAATTCCTCGATGGAGACGATGGTGCGCCCGTGCGCCTCCGCTGTGGAACGCCCGCCGGTCGCGGCCGCCCGGATGTGTGCGTAGACCGAGTAGCCGACGCGGATCGCGAGGAGCTCCAGGAGCAGGTTGGGGCGGGTGACGACACGCCGCCAGAAGGGGGCGAAGGGGACGCGCTCCCAGCGTGCGGGGAGCGGGGTGGCGTAGTCGGTGGGGACCGGGTTCTGCCAGTACGGCGAGGTGCGCGGCAGGAAGGGCACGGCGCAGGCGGCGGTGAGGGCCACGAGGAGCAGCACGTTGTCCCGGATCGGGAAGACGGCCTCGATGTTGGGCAGCAGCATCGTGCCCGGCAGCGTCATCGCCAGGACGACCAGGGCGGGCCAGACCATCCGGTTCGAGGCGCGGGTGCCGACGCGGCCGACCACCGCGAGGAGGATCCACAGCAGCTGGTGCTGCCAGGCCGTCGGGGAGACGGCGACGGCCACACAGCCGGTGACGGCGACGGCGAGCAGGAGCTGGCCGTCCTTGGCGTAACGGACCGCACGCCACAGGCCGAGCCCGGTGACGGCGGCTGCCAGCGCGAGGAAGGCGGCGATCTCCAGCGGCCCGTGCATTCCGAAGCGCAGCAGCGCGCCGTGCAGGGACTGGTTGGCGAGGCCCGCGGGCTTGGCGCCGAGGCCCGCTCCTGCCACATGGTGGATCCAGTACGCCCACGAGTCGCCCGGCATCACGGCCCAGGCCAGCGCCGTACAGGCGACGAAGGTGGCCGTGGTGGAGACGGCGGCGCGCCGGCGGCCGGTCAGCCAGAGAAGGGGTACGAAGAGGAGCATGGTCGGCTGAAGCGCCGCCGCGAGCCCGATCAGGAGCCCTGAGCTGCGCTCACCACGGGCTGCGAAGCAGCCGAGGAGGACCAGGAGGACCGGGATGATGCTGGTCTGGCCCAGGTTGAGGGTGTTGCGTACCGGCAGCGACAGCATGAGCAGGCTGATCACGACGGGCGCGGCCAGCAGCGAGGTCCGGCGCGAGACCGTCCCCGGCAGCGCGCGGGCGACGACGACCCCGAGGGCCGCGACAAGCAGCAGCGTGCCGAAGGTCCAGGCGACGCCGAGGCTCTGCTCGGCGGAGCTCGCCAGGGGCTTCAGTGCGAGTCCGGCGAAGGGCGTGCCGGTGAACTGGTGGGTGTCGTAGAGCGAGCCGTTCAGATGGAGTACGCCGTTCTCGCCCGTCCAGGAGTCCAGATCGGTCAGCCGCTCACCGGGCGGCAGCCTGAAGACAGCGGCCAGCTGCCGTATCGCCAGGACGGCGACGAGCAGCCACAGGACCGCCCGCATCGCCCCGATCCTGGTGTCCGGCCCTGCTCCGGCCACGCTTCCCGGTCCACTGTGCTCGCCACTCGCCACGCTGTGCCGGCCCTCCGCCCCGTTCGAACTCATCCCGTCCCTGTTCCTAGAGCCTCGCACTGTTCCATGGAAGGGACGTACGGCACCCCCTGTTTACCTGGCCGCACCGCGCGGTTCCAGCCACGTACCGCGACAAGGATCACAAGAAAGGGGTACGAACCGACGCGGCGAGGGGGTCGTCCGCCCTGGTCGGAGCGGGTTCTTTCACCCCTTGATGATCATTGATGGACTGTCCGTAATGACCTGTTGGGCACCTAAGGTCGGTTTATAAGCCGCCTCCTACGAGGCGGCTCACGTCTTTGCAGTCGACCCAAGTGCAGGTGAACTCTTCCGTGCCGCCGTACACCGCAGCACCGTCCCAGCACGATCAGCGCAGCCAGCAGCAGAACGAGAAGCGGAGCCCGCAGAGCCCGCAGAGCCCGCAGAGCCCGCAGGACCAGCAGGACCCGCAGGACCAGCTCGACGTGACCGTGACCGATCCGGCGATGGTCAACCGGGCCGTGAAGGCCGCCGCGCTCGGCAACGCCATGGAGTGGTTCGACTTCGGCGTCTACAGCTATATCGCGGTCACTCTCGGACACGTCTTCTTCCCGTCCGCCGACCCCACCGCGCAATTGCTGTCGACGTTCGGGGCCTTCGCCGCGGCCTTCCTGGTGCGGCCCTTCGGCGGCATGGTCTTCGGTCCGCTCGGCGACCGCATCGGCCGCCAGAAGGTGCCGGCCGTCACCATGATCATGATGGCCGCGGGCACCTTCGCGATCGGTCTGATCCCGTCGTACGCGACGATCGGCGTCTGGGCCCCGATCCTGCTGCTCGCCGCCCGCCTGGTGCAGGGCTTCTCGACCGGCGGCGAGTACGGCAGCGCGGCGACCTTCGTCGCCGAGTACGCCCCCGACCGCAAGCGCGGCTTCCTCGGCAGCTTCCTGGAGTTCGGCACGCTCGCCGGCTACATCGGCGGCGCGGGCCTGGTCACGCTCCTGACGGCGCTCATGAGCACGGACTCGCTGGAGTCGTGGGGCTGGCGGATCCCGTTCCTGATCGCGGGCCCGATGGGACTCATCGGCCTCTATCTGCGGATGCGCCTGGAGGAGACCCCGGCGTTCGCGAAGCTGGCGGAGCAGGCGGAGGAAGGGCAGCGGGAGCGGAAGGTTCCCGTACGGGAGATGCTCGTCGGCCAGTGGCGGACGATGCTGCTCTGCATCGCCCTGGTGCTGGTCTTCAACGTCACCGACTACATGCTCCTGTCGTACATGCCGAGCTATCTGACCTCCGAGCTCCACTACGACGAGACGCACGGCCTGCTGGTCGTCCTCGCCGTCATGGCGCTGATGATGGCCGTCCACCCCTTCGCCGGCCGCCTCACCGACCGCTTCGGCCGCCGTCCGGTGATCGGCGCGGGCTGCCTGGGCTTCCTGCTGCTCTCCGTCCCCGCCCTCATGCTGATCCGCCAGGGAAGCCTCCTCGCGATCGCGCTGGGCATGGCGGCGTTCGGTCTGCTCCTGGTCTGCTTCACCTCGTCGATGCCCTCGGCGCTGCCCGCGCTCTTCCCGACGAGGGTCCGCTCGGGGTCGCTGTCGATCGGCTTCAACATCTCGGTGTCGGTCTTCGGCGGTACGACGCCACTGGTGATCACCGCACTGATCGGTGCGACGGGGAACATGATGATGCCCGCGTACTACGTGATGGCCGCAGCCGTGATCGGAGGCATCGCCGTCTTCTTCATGCCGGAGAGCAACCGCCGCCCGCTGCCGGGCTCTCCTCCGGCGGTCGAGACCCAGGCCGAGGCGCGCGCCCTGCGTGCAGCCGCCAGATGAAGTCGCCGCTCCCGTGAGGCCGCCGATCCGCTGAGGCCGCCGATCCGCTGAGGTTCAGCCGGCCGCCGGAGCGCTTGCCTGCCACCCCGCGAAGAGCGGCACCTCACCGCTCCCGTCCAGGACGACGATCCCGAACGGCCGGTCGAAGGCGATGTGCTCGACGCGCTCCGGCGGCGGCATGGCGGCCGAGCGCACCATCGCGACCACTGTCACGGCGGCCGCCTCGATCCCCTTCTCCGCGATCTTCACCACGGCCTCCTGCGCCACGCGGCCGATCTTGAGCCCCACGGGCGACATCGCGGAGAAGTCGGCGTCGTCGCTCGTGGCCAGCAGGACGCCCAGGGCGGGAAGCTGCTCCAGCACATCGAGTTTCGTACGGAGCGAGAAGCGCGGCAGCGCCACACTCACCGCGTCGGCCGCGATCCCCGCACCCCGCCCGGCCCACGCGGCGGGCAGCACATCGGCGGCCCGCGCGCCCTCAGGACCCAGCACGAACCGCACCCTGGCGCCCGCGCCCTCGGTGCGCAGCTCGACGACGGACACCTCCCGGACGCGCCATGCGTCGTGCGTCGGAAGCCTCCGCTGCATGGTCGCCACCTCGTGCTGCGCACCGGAGGCGTCCGTGAAGGACAGGTCCCTGGTACGGCCCGCATCGAAGGGCGTCTCCCAACAGGCCTTCAGCGCAAGGGCGTTGACCAGCGCCAGCATGATGCTCGCATCGATCCGGATCGACAGCCGCTCGATCAGCCCGCCGGTCGCCTCCCGCACCCACGCGTCGATCTCGGCCCCGTCGGTGGGCATCGGCCCGAACCCGATGTCCGGCAGGGCTTTGCGGTACGCGTCGTACACCGGCACCCGCGTCCACACCCGCCCGGCCACCGCCAGCGCATCGGTCGCGGCCAGTGCCCGCGCCCCTTCGGTCACCGCTTCGGCGGCCCCGTCCCCCGCGACGCCCAGCAGTTCCCGCAGCTCGTCCGCCGTCGCCCCGCGCGCACCGGCCGCGACAGCGCCCAGCGCGAGCCAAAGCCCTGCGGGCGAGCAGACGAAGTCCCGGCCCGGAGAGTCCTCGCCTGATGCCTCGTCCAGCTCCCGCAGCCACCGCTCGGCCAGCGACCGTACAGCCGCGCCCTGCGCCGCGAATCCGCCGGCGGTCATCGTCAGCGCACCCTGCGGTAGCTGCTGCCGTCCTTCGTCCGCAGCAGCCGTCCGCCCTCGACCAGATAGCGCCGCAGCGCCGAGAAGTCGTCGTGCACGGTGAGCAGCGCGTCGTTGACCTCGCGCTCCGTGTACTCCCGCCCCGTCTCGAAGAGCGTCTCCGACAGATGGGCGAGCAGTAGTTCACGGCGTGCGGGCTTGCGCGGAACGACGGTCAGCCGGCCCTGCGAAAAGAAGGCCTCGACCCCAGAATTGTCAGACATGCGGTCCAGGCTGCCATCCCGCCCCGGCCAGGTCACGCCCTTTACGGGGCGCTTCCGGCCCGTACGGCAGGATGGCCCGTATGAGCATCGTGAAGATCAACGTCCTGGAAGTGCCCGCCGAACAGCGCGAGGTCCTGGAGAAGCGGTTCGCCTCCCGCGCCGGTTCCGTCGAGAACTCCGACGGATTCGAATGGTTCGAGCTGCTGCGCCCGGTCGACGGCACCGAGAAGTACCTCGTCTACACGCGCTGGGCGACCGAGGCCGACTTCGAGAAGTGGATGGCCACCTCCATGCGGGGCGCGCACGCCGGCGGCAGCGGCGAAGGCGGCGAGCGTCCCAAGCCCGCCGCCTCCGGCTCTGCGCTGTGGTCCTTCGAGGTGGTGCAGCAGGCTTCCCCGAAGTCCGAATGACCGGCTGATCACAGCTCCAGCAGTCGCTCCGTCACCTCACGGTACGTACGGAGCGCGACGCGCAGCTCCTCCGTGGCGGAGGCATGGTCCGCGTCCTCGCGCCCGTTCCAGGCCGTGCGGAGCGAGGTGCGCCGCTCGGTGAGGGTGTCGGTCACGCGGGTGACCGTCTCCTCGAAGACCCGGTCGGCCTCCTCGACCGCATGGCGCGGGCCGTCGACGAACGCGTTGACGGCCTGGTGGAGGCGCTCGGACAGCTTTTCGCGTTCGCTCAGCGGTATCAGCGGCCCGCTGCCGTCGGTACGGGCGGACACCTCTCCGTCCGGCCGGCCTGTGCCCCGCTCGGGATCCGGGGTCAGCCGCCCCTTGGGGCTGCCCGCCACCGGAGTCACCGGGGTCGGGGCCACCGGAGTCGCCGGGGGCGCGGACGCGGACGAGGTTTCCGCCGTCGCGTCCGGTCCCAGAACCGGCTTGCGCGGTGCGCCGGCACCGGTCCTGGGCTCCGCGTCGTCGGCCCGTCCGCCACGCTCGGAGCGCCCGGCCTGCTCGGAGCGCCCGGCCTGCTCGACGCGCCCGGCCTGCTCGGCCCGCTCGGGCTTCTGCGACGTCTCCGACTGCCCGGTCCGTCCGGGCTCTTCCGGCTTCTGCTCAGGTACGTAGGTCATCACGCACTACCCTTCCCGTTGGCCTGTCGCCGCTCGGGCAGCACAGGTGCCTTCGCCTTCGACTCCCCCTGCGGAAGCCGCCGTTCACGGTCCTGCGGCCGTTCGGCGATCAGTTCGTCGAAAAGGTCCCGCGCCTTCAGCATGGCCGCGCGCAGTTCCTCCGTGTTCCCGCCGTCGCCCTGCGCGGAACGGTGCACCAGCCGATAGCCGTCGACCTGCCCCGCGTGGTGCACGGACAGGGCGTCGGCCTGCTCGTCGAACTGGGACCCGTCCGGGAACCCCCGGTCGTGGGCGAGGGCCGCGATCAGCTGGTCCGCCTCGGCGACCGCCTTCTGCGGGGACTCCACGAACTGCTCCTGCAGACCGGTCCAGTGCGCCATGTACCGCTCACGCGCCTCGGCCGGCAGCGGACGCGACTCCAGCGAGCCGTGGCGCTTGACCCGCTCGCCGAGCTCGCGCTCCGCCGCCTTGGTGTCACCGTCGTGGTGCTCGACCACACGGTCGTACTCCGGACCGAAGCGCCGCTTCAGCCCGCCGCGGCCGACGCCGCCGCCCCTGCCGGGTCCGATGTACAGGACCGCGGCGACGACGGCGACGAACACCACGATCATGATGACGATCACGATTGTGGACATGGATGCCTTCCCGGTTCTCTCGAACGAAGCTCTTGTAGCCAACCGGGTAGCCGCAATTTCGGATGCCAAACTGCGCGTCACCCAGCAGAATGCACGGGTGAACTGGACCTTGGCCCCGGAGCCCTTCGATTCCCCCGACGCACTCGCACTGCGCCGCGCGTACTACTACGACGTGGCCAGCAGCTACTGGAAGCGCCCGGCCACCGAGGCGGAGATCGACGCGGGCCTGAAGGACGACGGGGTGGAGAAACTGGCCGCCCCCACAGGCGAGTTCTTCGTCGGACGGTACGACGGCGAGCCCGCGGCCTGCGCCGGCGTCCTGCGCCTGGACCCCGACACCTCCGAGCTGACGCGCGTCTTCATCCGCCCCGAGTACCGCGGAAAGGGCGGCAGCGGACTGCTGATCAACGCCCTGGAGGACACCGCGCGCGCCCTGGGGACGAAGCGGATCGTGCTCGACACCCGGCCCGACCTGGTCGAGGCGTGCAAGCTGTACGAACGGCACGGCTACCAGGACTTCCACCAGTACAAGCCCGCCGAGGACTACCCCCAGGTCTGGTACTCCAAGGACCTCTGAGCGCCTCTGAGCGCCTCTGAGCGCCTCTGAGGACAGCGCCTACCCCTGCGGCAACTCCTTGTGCGAGCCGCCCATCTCCTCGCTCAGCTCTTCCACCAGCCGGACCAGATCCGTAGGACGGTCGGGCCCCCACCAGTCGCCGAGCAGCGAGGAGAGCGCGTCCTCGCGCGCGGAGGCGAGCGTGACCGACGTCTGCGCCCCGCGTTCGGTGAGGACCAGCTCCACGCCCACGCGCCGCGCGAGTCCGCGCTCCTCCAGCTGGGCCCCGGCCTCCAGGATCACCGGCAGCGGTACGGGCGCCCGCTCGGCCAGTTCGGCCGGGCGCACCGTGCCGTGCTTGCGGATGCGCAGCAGCATCCAGCTCGCGGCGGGCAGCAGATCGAGCCCGGCGCGCTCGGTGATGTCGACGTAGATCTTCTTGCGTCCCTCGCGGGTGTCCAGGACGGTCAGGGCGCGCGCCACCTCGTCGTAACTGGAGCGCTGGACCGGGTTGGTGCCGACGGTCTCGCTCATGTCGGGGACGGTGACCGAGCCGCGGACCGGGATCTCCTTCAGGAAGAAGGCGATGACGAAGGCGATGAGGGCGACCGGCACGGACCAGAGGAAGACATCGGTCACCGAGACCGAGTAGGCGTGCAGGATCGGCCCGACGAGCGCCTCCGGCAGGGCGGCGATGCCCTTGGGGTCGGACTGGACGGTGTCGGGGTTGAAGCCGGGCGGCAGCTTCTGCCCGGCCAGGGCGTCGCCCAGGTGCTTGTCGAGCCGGCTGTTGAAGATGGATCCGAAGACGGCGACCCCGACGCAGGCGCCGATCGACCGGAAGAACGTGACTCCGGCGGTGGCGACACCGAGGTCCTCGTAACCGACCGCGTTCTGCACGGCGAGCGTGAGGATCGGCAGGACGAACCCGAGCCCGAGCCCGAAGACCGCGAAGAACAGCCCCATCACCACATCGCTCGTGGACTCGGAGAGCTGGTGGAGCAGCAGCAGCCCCACGGCTGTCAGGGCCGTACCGACGATGGGGAAGATCTTGTAGCGCCCGGTGCTGGAGACCAGCCGTCCGCAGCCGATCGACGAGATCAGCATGCCGATCACCATCGGCAGCATGTGCATGCCGGACATCGTGGGGCTGACGCCCCGCACGATCTGCAGGAACAGCGGCAGATAGGTCATCGCGCCGAACATCGCGAAGCCGACGATGAATCCGATGAGCGAGCAGACGACGAAGATCGAGTTGGAGAACAGCTTGGGCGGCATCACCGGTTCCTTCGCCCTGCGCTGCTGCGGGACGAAGACGACGATCATGACGACGGCCAGCAGCGCGAGACCGATGATCTGCCACGACCCCCACGCCCAGGTCACTCCGCCCAGGGAGGTGACCAGCACGATCGAGGCGGCGATCGCGGCGAGCAGGGTGATGCCCGTGTAGTCGATCTTGTGTGGCGTGGACCGGACCGGGATGTGCAGTACGGCGGCGATCACGGCCAGCGCCACGATGCCGATCGGCAGGTTGATGTAGAAGACCCAGCGCCACGAGAGATTGTCGACGAAGACCCCGCCGAGCAGCGGCCCGAGCACGCTCGCGATCCCGAAGACCGAGCCGAACAGCCCCTGGTAGCGCCCGCGTTCACGCGGCGGGACGATGTCGCCGACGATCGCCATCGACAGCGACATCAGACCGCCGCCGCCGAGGCCCTGGAGGGCGCGGAAGGCGATCAGTTCCGGCATGTTCTGAGCGAGCCCGCTGAGCGCGGAGCCGATCAGGAAGATCACGATGACGGTCTGGAAGACCTTCTTCCGGCCGTACATGTCGCCGATCTTGCCCCAGAGCGGCGTGGCCGCCGTGGCCGCCAGCATGTACGCGGTGACCACCCACGACATGTGCTCCGCACCGCCGAGATCGCTGACGATCGTCGGAAGCGCGGTGGAGACGATGGTCTGGTCGAGCGCGGCGAGCAGCATGCCGAGCAGCAGTGCGCCCATCGCGACGAGGACGCTGCGCTGTGGCTGGATGTCGACTGCCGGGGGCGCGGGTGTTTCCTGAGCCATGGCCCCATCCTCGGGCTGCGGCATAATCGCCGCGAGTTCTACGGGGAGGGGACCCACGTGCACGAGGACGACGATTTCGAGCCGCTGCGCATACGTCCGTACGTCAATCTGCCGGATCCGGAGCCGGACGAGGCGGACGACGTGGTGGGGGCGGCGTACGAGACACAGCCGCTCGCGCCGGTACGCCACGAGGACCCGCCCGCCCCCGAGC
>NZ_JAFLRJ010000416.1 GCF_017315755.1 Streptomyces beijiangensis | reverse complement strand
CGCGCCGGCCGCGCGGCCGGCGCGGTCATGTCCGGTGCATCCGGACGGAGTTGGCGGCCGGAGCGGGAAGCGGGTACGGGCCGGCCGGGCTGTCACACCCTTGCCGTTATGGCGCGATTCTCCACCAAAAACATCCCGCGTAACACCCAGGCATCGCCAGTGCGGGTTACTGATGTCGAAGAGAGCGCAAAACACCGAAAGAGCGCCGTGACAGATGACGCTCCTGCATGCGAATATCCTCCTGCCTCCAGGGGCGACGATCCGTCCCACCGGATAAAAAGGGCCCCTGCCGTCGCCATTCGACACCTCCTTCCAGGACTCCGTCGTGACAGGTGTGTTGTTGGCGTATGCATAGCCATTGAGAGACTCGTGGTCACTGGGTGCCAACACAGGGTCAGTCGATAGGAATCGGCCGGTTTCCGGTGCATACTCGCGAGCGCCGATGTGGGTCAGGCCCGTGGATGCGTCGGCGGGCTTGCCCAGGAATCCCCTGTCGTCCGACCAGGGTGCTGGCGCAGATCCACGGTCTTCACCGAAGGGCTTCGTGTAGCGGCGCGTGGCCTTCTGGGTGGCGGCATCCACGATCATCGATGCCGTGCCGTGGTGATCGTCGATCACCCAGCTCAGGCCTGTGTTGGTTCCGAGCGCGGTGCCGTCGCCCGCCGCGAAATAGCGCTGAGCGCTGAACTTCTTGGCTACAGGGTCGTAGTGAAGTTCCTGGCCGCCGAGATAGAGGACCGTCTCTGTGGGGCTGGTGCGGGTGAGGAGGTTACTGCTCGCGTCGTAGAGGTAACCAGTGGTGCTGGTGCCCTCGGTGAGGGTGGCGAGCTTGCCCTCGCTGTTCCAGGTCAAGACCTGGTTCGTGGTGGAGGTCAGCGTGTGGGGCTGGCCTGTTCCGGTAGCGTTGACCGGCGGGTAGGAGTAATTCGTGGTCGTGTCAGCACTCGCGGCGTGTGCGGTCTGTGTGTCGCGCAAGCCACCGACCTTGTAGGTGTAGCTGTTCCAGTACGGGGCCGGGCCGCCGAGGGTGTTCGACGAGCGGGCGGTGGTGCAGTCGCCTGAGGTGGGGGTCCAGGCTTCGGTCAGGTGGCGGTGACCGTCGTAGGTGAAGCATTGGGTGTCCCTGGTTCCGGATTTGTCCGTGATCGAGGTGACGTTCCCGCTAGCGTCGTGGGCATAGTCAACATCGCTGGTGTAGCCGGCGGTTGGGCTTTGCCCCGCTACATGGACACTTGCGACCTATGCAACCAAGTTCAGGCTACCTGAGTTGATCGAGCGTCGTTCGAATTCGACTGGGCTGATGTGACCGAGAGCGGAATGGCGGCGCCGGTTGTTGTACCAGGCAAGCCAGGAGAACACCGCCATGCGGGCCTCGGAATTCTCCAACCAGCTTTCCCCGTAGAGGAGTTCTCGCTTGATACTGGCGAAGAACGACTCGGCCATCGCATTGTCGTAGCTCGATCCGACCCGACCCATTGACCGGCGTATCCCGTGTTTTCGGCAGGCCGACGAGAAGGCGGCAGACGTATATTGCGTCCCGCGGTCCGAATGAAAAATGACACCGTCGACGGAGCCACCCCGGGTGGCGACGGCCGCTTCCAGTGCATCGATGACCAGGTCGGCGCGCATGTGCTCAGCCATCGACCAGTCCACCACTCGGCGCGAGTGAATATCGATGACGGTCGCCAGATACATCCATTCCTTCCCGACCGGGAGATAGGTGATGTCGCCGCACCAGCGCACGTTGGGCCGTGGCGCGGTGAAGTCCCGCTCCAGCAGATCCGGGGCCTTCGGCACCCGCGCGTCCTGCACCGTGGTCCGTTTCCCCTTCTGCAGATGACGCCCCGAAATTCCGGCTGCCCGCATGAGGCGGGCGACCCGCTTACGGTTCACCACAGGCCCGGCCTCCCGCAGTTCACGGGTAATGCGCGGCACGCCGTACGCGCCCTTAGCTTCCGCGTGGATGGCCCGGATCTGCTCGGTCAGCGTCTCCTCGGCCCGTGCTCGTTCCAGCCGGGCCGGCTCCGCTTGGCGACACCGGTAGAACCCCGACCGGGACACCCGGAAAATCCTGCACAGCCGCTGTATGCCGTACTCCAGATGGTGGTCGGAGATGAACCGCCAGCGGCTGGTCATCGACTCATCTCCTTCGCAAAATACTGGGCGGCCTTGCGAAGGATTTCCTTCTCCAGCTCCAGATCGCGAACCTGCTTCCGCAGCCGCTTCAGCTCCGCACGCTCGTCCGGCGTCATCGCTTCACCGGCCCCGCCGCCCATAGCGCCGCGGGCCTGCAGGACCCACTTGCGCAGGGACTCGGTGTTGATCCCGAGCTCCTTGGCCACCGAGTTGATGGACCGGCCACTGGACATGACCAGCCCGACCGCATCCCGCTTGAACTCTTCCGAATACCGGGTGACAGCCACCTGGACACCTCCTCGTCGGATCCCACGATCCGACCTTCAAGGGCTGTCCATATTTCGGGGCAAACCCCCTGGCCCTCATAACCCAGGAGTTCGTGCGCTCGACCACCCACCTGCATTTGACGACCACGAAGCCCTTGGCGTCCTTGGGGCGGGAAACGGTCTTCAAGGTGAGGTCGAGGAAGTCCCTGGACCAGGTGGTCAGCGTGCCGCCGTAGGCAGAATCGGCCCAGGCCAGGGTGAGTTCGGGGTGTGTCAGGCGGAGCCGGAACAGCACCATGTCCGGCTCCGCGGCGAGCAGAGCGCCGAAGCCGGCTGGTGGTGCTGTGTCAGTGGGGGCGGCTGTGGGGCCGCCCCCACCTGCTGGTTACTTCAGCCCGAAGGCGTTGGTCACGGTCTGGTCAACGGTGTGGTCGTTCGCGTCGACCGCTCGGGTGCGCAGGTTGATCGTTCCCTTCTTGGGGAGTTTGACGGTGGCGGTGTACTGGCCGGGTCGGCCCGCGATGGGGGTCAGGGGAACCGGCGTCCAGGTGGTGGTGCCGTCGCCGGATATCCACGTCTCGGTGGTGGTGGTCAGGGCTTCACCGGGGTGGCGGGGCAGTGCCCGGACGGTGAAGGTCAGGTTCTTGCCGCCCTGGGCCCGGTTGAGGAGGTCCAGTGGCACGTCGTAGGAGATCTGCGGCATCGAGATCGGTTGGAGGATCTGCCCGTTGGTCGGGCGTTGGGCGGTGAAGGTCATCTCGGTGTGCGTCGTCGGGGAGTACTTCCACCAGTCGGCGGTGCGGGCCATGTCCATGATGAACTTGTAGGACGCCGGTCCCTGATCGGGCACCTTGTACGGGTGGTAGAGGGTGTAGGCGGCGTCGGTGCCGATCAGTGCCCCGTTGCGGAAGAGCTGGGTCGTTCCCCGGTCGTGCCAGGAAAAGCCGCCGGTGTGGCTGGGGTCGGAGTCGTTGAAGGCGCTGGCTCCCAGGGTGAGATAGTCCATGTATCCGGGGATGTAGCCCGCCGCGAACGGCAGCCCCCGGGCGGCCTCATCGCGCGGGTTGACGACCTGGCGCATCCACTCGTCGCTGTGCTTCTCGCCGGCCTGGTAGACCCTGAGGGGCTCTTCGGTGACGGCGTCGAGGTCGGGCGAGGGGGTGACGCTGTTGTAGGACCGGGCGCCGCCGTCGGCGCTGACGTACTCGGTGTGCACCGTGCCCAGCCTGATCGGTACATACGTGCCGCTGCCGGTGCGCCAGTCCTTGAGGCCGATGGTCCGCCACATGCCCCCTGTCTGGCCGGCAACGTGCGCGTAGTAGCTGCTGGTGATCTCCGCGGTGTTGGTGGCGTCGGCCCGCAGCGTGATCGGCGCGGCGGGGATGCTCCCGGTCTTCGAGGTGAACAGGTCGTACTGGTAGGAGCTGTACGGCGTTCCGGACAGCTTCACCCCGAGGGGCATTTTCTTCAGGCGGGATACAAGTGCGGCTCCTTCGGCGCCGGTGATGGTGACGGCGGGTATCGCGGTTGATCCCGCGTCACCGGCCAGGGGTCCGGGTTTGTCGCTGTAGAAGACGACGCCGGCGGCCTTGTGCGCGGCAGCGGCATCGATCTGGTCCTTGAACGAGCCGGTCGCCTTGACCAGCACGAGTTGGCCGCGGACCGGGCGCTTGTCGTAGTCGGCTGGTTTTCCGGTCCCGACGTCGATGACCGGCAGGAGCTTGGTGCCGTCGAAGGTGGCCGCGTCCCGCAGGTAGGCCGGGGCCAGATGCGGGGCCCACGGGTCCAGGCCGGTGGCGGTGAGCCGGGGGGCGGTATTGGTGGACTGGGCGTACCACTGGAAGGTGCCGTTGGTGACCTGCGGTACCGGCAGCGCGTAGACGTGCTGGACCTCGGCGCCGTACTGGCCTACGTCCGAATAGTCGATCGAGTACGCACCCGTCGACCATACCCAGCGCGAGCCGACGACGAAGCCGCGGCTCTCAGTGGGCCGGGGGGTGGCGAATTTGACCTCCTGGCCCTGCTGGGCGTCGTAGGTGACGCTCCGGTCCTGAATGAGGTCCATGCCCACGTCGTGGCCCTGGGTCACGTCCACGGGGTAGGTACCGGAGGAGTCCATGGTGAACAGCTCCGCCTTGAGCGTGTAGATGCCGGGCGTGAGGTCGTAGGAAATCTTCCCGTCAACGATGGGATCGGATTGGGCTGTCCCGTGCGTCACGTCCACGAGCAGCGCGTTGCCCTGGGCGGGCTTGCCGTCGCGTCCGATCGCGTTGACCGTGAGCGTGAAACGGTTCTCCATCACGACGGTGTAGGGCACGCGGATCGACACGTCGCCGGCGATGGCCGAGACGATGCCGCTGTAGGTCTTGCCACGCTGGGTCCTGGCCGGGTCGACGGTCACCGTGATGGTGCCCGACCCCTTGGCCGGGACGGTCAGCGTCGTGGTGGACAGGGCGAAGATGTCCGAACCGGTGCTCAGTGTGAATGTGCGCTCGTGGGCGGAGTCGTTGTCGATGACCAGGTCACGGGTGACCAGTGCGGTCGACTCGCGCGGAACTGAACCGAAGCCCAGGGAAGCGGGCTCGGCGTGCGCCTGCTGGGTGAGGGCACGGGGCACCCAGACCCGCCCGGCACCGCCTTCGGTGACGGCGTACGCGCCCGGATCGGCCTCCTCGACCAGGGCCTCCTTGATGCGCTCCCCGCTCCAGTCGGGATGGGCTTCCTTGATCAGGGCGGCGGCGCCCGCGACGTGCGGGGTGGCCATCGAGGTGCCCGACATCGAGGTGTAGCGGTCGTTGACCGGTGTGCCCAGGCTGGTGCCCGCGGCGCGCGCGGCGATGATGTCGACGCCGGGTGCGGTGATTTCGGGCTTGACCGCACCGTCGATGCGCGGGCCGCGGCTGGAGAACGGGGCCAGTGCGTCCTTCTTGTCGACCGCGCCGACGGTCAGCGCGGACGACGCGGCGGCCGGTGCGCCGATCCCGGCGGTGCCGCTGTTGCCCGCAGCAACCACGAACAGCGTGCCCCGTGCCGACAGGGTGTTCACCGCAGCGCTCAGGGGGTCGGTTCCATCCGTGGGGGAAGAGGTGCCCAGGCTCATGTTGACGACGGAGGCGCCGTTGTCGACGGCCCACTGCATGCCGGCGATGATGCCCGAGACCGCTCCGCTGCCGGAGTCTCCGAGCACCTTGCCGATCATCAGGTCGGCGCCCGGTGCCACGCCCTTCATCGTGCAGCATCCGCCCACGGTGGCCGCGACATGGGTGCCGTGGCCCACTCTGTCGACGGCGTCGGTGGTGTCGGCGGTGGTGAAGTTACGGCTGGCGGAGATGTGGCCGGCCAGGTCGGGGTGTGTGGCATCGACGCCGGTGTCGAGAATGGCGACCTTGACACCCTTGCCGTCGAAACCGGCCTCCCACGCGACCGGTGCGCCGATCTGCGGCACCGACTGGGAAAGGTCTGCCTTGATCTGGCGGTCCAGCCAGACCTTCTGGATGCCGGCCGACCTCAGCTTCGCCTTGCTCTCGTGTACCTGCCAGAACTTCTCCGCCCCCGCCCTGTTCATGGCAACGGCAGTTGCATCGACGCTTCCTAGACTCTGCCGCAGCGTCGTGCCGCCAGGGGCGCCGGCGGTGGTTCCGGACAAGATGACCGGCAGCGACGCGCGGTGGTCCTCGCTGGCCAGCAATTCAGTGACGTTGAACAGTTTCGGGTCCAGCGACCCGTCGTTCAGCCCGTCCTGTGCCTTGTCCGGCACGACCTGCAGGTCGGCCCCCAACTGGATGATCCGACCGGCCCCACCGGAGGGCCCGCTGGGATCGAACACGGCGGTCATGCCCCCGCCGGGAAGCGGGTTCACGATGACGGAATCGCCCGTGATCAACGTCAGCACACGTGACCCGGTCCCCGCTGCACCAGGGACCGCACCCAGGGACAGCACAGGAGTTGAAGGAGCGGCGTGGGCAGCCGGTCCCGATATGACCGACAACGACAGGGTCCCCACCACCGCCGCCGCGATGAAGGGAGCCAAGGCTCTTCTTGACATGCCGATGTGACCTTCCGTAGGGGGTGCACAGGAGAGTGCGGCACTTGGCCAGCCCCTGACAAGGTGTCACCACGTCCTCTTGCGGAAGGTGTCCGGTACAGGAACAAAGATATGCCTGCCGGTGCATGTCACCTGGCGGAAGGTATCCCGTGTAGGAAAGGGGGATGTCCCTGTCAGTTCTTGGAATCACACCCGACGCGGAGTCCGTCTACCGTGCCCTCCTGCCACTGCCCCACTGCACCCTGGACGAAATGGCCGAGAGGACCGGCCAGGAACGCGATCAGATCATGGTCGCGCTGACCGATCTACGCGCAGCCGGCCTCATCGTCCAGCCACCCGGCATGACCGACCACTGGTCGGCCGTCGAGCCCGCCACAGCTCTGCCCGCGCTGGTCAGGACCAGGGAGGAGGAGATGCGCCGCGCTCAGTTGCTCGTGACCGAACTCCACGGCCAGTTCCTCGCCGCACGCGAGAGCACCCCGGCCCACAGCCCGGTGGAACACATCGTGGGATGGGAGGAAGTCGGCCGGCGGTGGGTCCAGGTGCTCCACGCCACAGACCGCCAGCTCGACATCCTCGACTGCCCGCCCTACCAGGCACCACGCGGAGCACCCGTGGAGCGAGGGCTCCTGGACCGAGGCGTACGCATCCGGATCGGCTACGACCCGACCGACCTGCCGTCGTCGAAACTCGGCCTGGTCACCGAACTGCAACCCCTGGGACTCACCGCCCGACTCACCCCGCGGGTACCGTTCCGACTGGCCATCGCCGACCAGCAACTCGCCCTGGTCTCCATGGACACCGCCGTGCCCAACCAACGAGCTGTCGTGGTCCGCCCGTCACCTCTGCTCAACGGGCTGATCATGCTCTTCGACCAGTACTGGAAACAGGGGACACCACTGTCCAAGAACCTGCCGGAGCTATCGGAGACCGAACGCAACGTGCTGGCACTGCTCGGCGCCGGTCTGAAAGACGAGGCGATAGCCCGCCAACTCGGCATCACCAGCCGGACCGTACGGAGACACGTCCACAACCTGCTCACCCTGCTGGAGGCCAACACACGCTTCCAGGCAGCAGCAACAGCAGCCCACCTCAACTGGCTCTGAGCCTCCTGTTGAAGTCCCGCAGCTCACAGACCGCATCGATCGCGGTCACCGGCGGCGCGATCTCCGGAAGGATGGCGGCCGGTCAGAACGCCAACACCCTTGGTTGCCCTGCCCAGTCCGGCGAGGCTGCCGCGGCTCGGGGCCAGTGGCCTGCCTTCGGGGACGTGCGCGGGTGCGGGCGAAGGCCACAGCTGGCGCGCGGTATGGAAATCCAGTTCAGCGCAGCTCGGTGGGCAGATGCTGCATGTCGTTGTTGGCCAGGACCGGGAGGGCGGACCCGGCGCGTAGCGGATGACCGTCAGGACGGCGTTGCCGTGGGTCTATCTGCCGTCAGGCCCCAACTCGGGAGCCTGAACGACGCGCGGCAGGGTAGAACGATCCCTGGCGCGCGGCAAGAGCCTGCTCAGCAGGTGAACACCAACCAGGCACGACATCGGCTCATCTCTGCTTGGGCTCGTACGGACTCCAGCCGTGCAGGTAAGGCCGCAGATCCTCCGGGGTGATTGCCGGAGGATCTGGGAACCCTGGGGTTCTAGACACAGGGTCAATGTGCTCGGCGTAGGCCCGCGCCCAGGCGATCCATCGCTTGGCCGCCTCGGGCGCATCGGGCCGGGCGGCCTGGTCGTCCTCAAGTGCGCGGCAGTAGGCGCGGATTGCTGTGGCTTCCTGCCAGCTCTCCACCTGTGTGCGCAAGATCTTCCGACGGTGGTCTTCGATCAGAGTGGTGCGGGCTTGGGCCATCGCGGCCAGCCAGCGCTCTCGGGTTGCTTCCTCTTCGTGCTGCTGGGCGAGATGTCGTTCGTGCTCCGTGTCGGCGCGGTGAGTGATTTCGCGCAGCAGGGCGGGGAGTTTATCTTCCAGGCGCCAGCGTTGGCGGTCTCCCCAGTGGAAGCGGCGGCCAGGGTGGGCGTAGGTGTGCTGGAGGCTGAGTTCGAGTTGGTGGGAGGGTCGAGTGATGCGGGCTGTTACGCGCTGCCAGGCATATTTCACGCCGTCGGGATCAGGGACGTCGTAGGAGCCTTCGTCGAAGGAGAGCGGGAAGGAACTGTCGGCGGCGCTGACCACCAGGCTGGCTGCTGAACCAGATACCGGGGTGCTGACCGTGTAGTTCTTGTCTTCTGCAGCGTGGCACAGGGCGTGCAGGATCCGGCGGGCGCGGGGCTGGCAGCTGGGGCAGACCGGAGTGGGTGCGTCTCGGGCTACGGGGTGGAGGCGGTCTGGTGACAGGTCGTCGGGTACGGGGATGGGCTCGGCGGTGGGCGTGGGGCGCACTGGGGGGCCGGTGCGCAGGGTGATGCTCAGGTCACCTTTGTCGCGGCCGGTGTACTGCAGGTGGTGACCGTCGGGGATCAGGTTCTCTGCGCGGGCGGTGTGCAGGATACGGCGCCAGCGGGCGCGCTCGGCCGGAGTGGGGGCGGTGATGTGCAGGCTGCCGCCTGATTGTTGGAGCCATGAGAACAGTGTGGCCGCCTGGGCCCCGGCCGGTGGGGTGGACGGCTTCGGCGGCGTGGGAGCGGGATTGTCCTGTGTCAGGTGTCGGTGGCCGGCTTCGGTGGGAGCAGCACTCCAGCGGCCGCCGGTCCGGGTAGTGGTGACCAGTCCCCTGCTGCGCAGGGCGTAGACGGTCACGGCGAGGCGGGAGTCGTCGGAGGTGACGGGCGTGTCGTCGTGACAGATGCGGCGCAGGACGGCGAGTTGGCGCTCGTTCAGCTTGGTGCGGGCCACGGATCTGTTCCTGTCGGTGGAGCCGGCCGGTGGGGAGGTCAGTCGTCGCGCTGGGCTTGGCGCAGCGCTTCGAGAGGGACGCCGAGCTCGCGTTCGAACCGGTCGGCTGCTGTGGTCTGCCCGCTCTGGCGCAGACAGCCGATGGCCTGCTCCATGAGTTGGCCGATGCGTAGCACTTCGTCGCGCAGGGCCTTCAGCTCTTCGGAGCTGTCCGCCGCCTCGGCGCCGCACCACTGGCGCAGCAGGTCACGGGCCGGTCGGTGACTGCGGTCGACTTCCGCACAGATCTCGGCGCTGATGTATGTGCCGGGGTTTTTGCCGCGGCCTCGGTAGTAGCGGCCGTAGATCGCATCGTGCTGCTCCTGGCGTTCCTGTTGGTCCAGCAGGCTCACCAGGTGCTCGGCCCGGGTGTGCGCCAGCAGGCGGATCGTGTTCCGGGTGGTGGGCCAGGGGGCGGTCAGGAGGCCGTCGGCGCCTGTACAGGCCCGCGGGTCGGTGTGGAAGAAGCTTTCGGGGACGTCGAGGAGGGCGGCCAGCGCGGGTACGTCGGGGACGTACAGCACGCCGCGGTCGCGGTAGTTGACGCCGAAGGACACCAGCTCGTCCCACAGGTGCTCGTCGAACACGATGGTGACCGCCCGGAAGGCAGGGTCCTCGTCGTCGGGGCTGTCTTTCGTCAGCTCACTCCAGCACTGCTCGCGGTCCAGCCACGCATCCTTGCCCTGCCACGGGACGCGCAGCCGGGCCGAGGGCACCCAGTCCTCACGCCCCTCGGCCTCCTCGGCGACGAAGCGCACTTTGATCCGCAGCGGGCGCTGGTTGCCGATCCTCAGGACTTCGGTCTCCTCGACCGGGCCGTGATGCGGTGCCACCCGGTACGCCCACCGCTCCCCCACCTCCATACTGCGCCACTCCCCTTCATCAATTCATCAACGCCACATCCATCCTCCCGCTCCCGTGACCGCGCCGGCAGGCATTCCCGGGCTCCAGGCCGTCCTTGTCCCGGAGTTGCCCTTCCCAGAGCCGGCTGTGTGCGGGGCCGGGATCTCGCGGTCGGTGCGCCGGGGATCAGGTCCGCCGGAAGAGCCGTCGTACAGCCTTCCTCAGCCGTGCCAACCAAGGCCGTGCGGCCGGCACGGGGACGGGCGGAGCGGGGGCGGCGATGGCCCTCGTGGGTGGCTGGGCCGTGCCTTCCTGTCCGGGCGCGACGGGCTGCGCCTGCGGTGCGGCAGAGGCGGGGGCCGGCTGGGCGTGTGTACGGGTGAACTGGGCGCGGGCCTGGGCACGCCGGTAGCTTTCGCGGCCGTGCTGGGCACGTTCCAGTGGGATGGTGTGCGGATCGGAGGGGTGGAAGACGAGCCGGCCAGGGAGCGGTTCGCCCACGTCGTTCTCCGAAGTGTGCACGCGCATCCACAGATCGACGGCCTGTCCGGATCCTGTCGGCGCTTGCGGGCTCCCTGCCACGCCAGCCCGGGCTGGTGCGTGCACGTGCCGCGCTGCAGGGGCGGGCGGTCTCGGTGCGGGGAACGAGAAGGACGCCTCCGGGCTGCGGGGCATAGGCGTTCATCCAGCGTGCCCGCACGGGCCAAGTAAGCGCTCAGTCACATGTGCCGAAGCACAATAGATGTCACCGTCGCGGACCGCTGACCTGGGCTGCCCACGACGCGAAGCCGGACCGTTGTCACCGACGAGGCAGTCCTGTTGTCACCGACGCCGAAGATGCAGGCTTGTTGCCGCCGCGGCCCCCAGCTGTTTGTAAGCACTTCTGTGGGCCCCACCGTGGCAACGTGAAGTGGCTCCGCTGACGTACGAAGTTGATCTGGCTCCACTGAGGCAACGGCTGGGCGACGTGCCCTCGTTGGAGTGAATGAGATGGGCCGTCCGCCCGGCGGCGGCAGGGTGTGTGAGTCGATCACGGTCATGTCGAGGCCGTGCTGGTGAGTCACGGTCCTGTCGGGAGGCCGGGGTGAGTTTGTCGCGGGCTGAGCTGTTCGCTCATATCCGTCGGGACAAGCGTCTTGATCCGAATCTTTCGCAGCGTGCGCTGGCGGAGAAATACGGAGTGCATCGTCGGACGGTGCGGCAGGCGCTGGATTCTGCGGTGCCTCCGCCGCGGAAGGAGGCCCAGCCGCGGAGAACGGTCCTGGACCCGGCCAAGGGCTGGATCGACGCGATGCTGGTGGAGGATCTGACGGCGCCGCGCAAACAGAAACACACGGCCCGGCGCATCCATCAACGGCTCGCGCAGGAATATGACTTCGCGCTGGCGTCGTACTCGTCGGTCTGTGACTACGTGGCCGGGCGGCGGGTGGAGATCCAGTCGGAGGCCCGCGACGGGCACCGGCACCTGGAAGGCATGGTCCCGCAGGTCCACCTGCCCGGCGAGGAAGCGGAGGTGGACTTCGCCGATGTATGGGTCCGGCTGGCCGGGACGGTGGTCAAGTGCCATCTGTTCACACTGCGGTTGTCGTACTCGGGCAAGGCGGTCCACCGGGTGTTCGCCTCGCAGGCCCAGGAGTCGTTCCTGGAAGGTCATGCCGAGGCGTTTCGCGTGCTGGGCGGGGTGCCGACCCGGCACATCCGCTACGACAACCTGAAACCGGCCGTCAATCAGGTCTGCACCGGCCGCAACCGGGTGGAGTCCGAGCGGTGGGTTACCTTCCGGGCGCACTACGGCTTCGACGCTTTCTACTGCATCCCTGGTCAGGAGGGTGCTCACGAGAAGGGCGGGGTCGAGCAGGAGGGCGGGCGGTTCCGTCGCACGCACCTGGTTCCGGTCCCCGACGTGGGCTCGCTGGAGGAGCTCAACGAGAAGATCGCCGCGATCGACGCGGCCGAGGACGACCGGATTCTCCGGGGGAAACTCACCTCCATCGGCTTCAACTTCGTCGCGGAGTGCGAGGTGCTGGCGCCGCTGCCGTTCGAGGACTTCGAGTGCGGCATCACGCTCACGCCGAAGGTCGACCGCAGCAGCCGGATCTCGGTCCGGCAGTGCCACTACTCGGTGCCGGCCCGGTTCATCGGGCAGAACGTGCGGATCCTGCTGCGGGGAAACGAGCTGCTGGTCTTCGAGCGCCGCAAGGTCGTCGCCCGTCATCCCCGGCTGACCAAAAGGTACGACTTCCGCGACGAACTCGATCATTATCTGGAGATTCTGCTGGCCAAGCCCGGGGCCTTGGCCGGATCGACCGCGCTGGCGGCCGCCCGGGAGAGCGGCGCGTTCACCGAGGTCCACGAGGCGTTCTGGGCCGCTGCCCGCACCGCTCACGGGGACGCGGCGGGGACCCGGGCACTGATCGAAGTCCTGCTGCTGCACCGGCGGATGCCCGCCGAGACGGTCCAGTTGGGGATGGCCGCGGCAATCCGGGCCGGTTCTACCAGCCCCGACGTGGTGGCCATCGAGGCCCGCAAGGCCGTCGCCGCAGCCCCCGTCGCCGAACCAGCGGACGACGAGAGCGACCCGCCGCCCTGGGTCCAGCCCGGCGGGAAGGTGGCCCATCTGACTCCCCGCCGACCTCAACTACCCGACGACAAACGCCCGTTGCCTTCCGTGGCGCCCTATGACCAACTCCTGAGCCGTCGTCAACCGAAAGGCACTGCATGAACACTCCTCCCACCGCTCCTACCGGCGAGCGGGTCCCTCCGCCTCGCGCGGACGCCGCCGTGAATGGGGCCGTCGAGACGGTGATCGATGAAGCCTGCCGGGCTCTCCACCTGCCCACTATCCGGAGCCGGGTCGAGGACATGGCCGCCACCGCGTTGCGGGAGCGTTCCAGCTACAAGGACTTTCTGGCGGACCTGTTGGAAGCTGAATGCGCCGAGCGCGAGGAACGACGGAAGCTCCGCCTGGTCAGGGAGGCGAACTTCCCCCGGCCCAAGCGGCTGGAGGACTTCGACTTCCAGGAGAACCCCAACATCACCCCCGAGTTGGTGGGCACCCTCGCCGACCCGGCCTGGGTCAAGGCCGGGCAGCCGCTCTGCCTGATCGGCGACAGCGGAACAGGCAAGTCCCACCTGCTCATCGGGATCGGCACCGCGATCGCCGAGGCCGGCTTGCGCGTCCGCTACACAACCACCGTGAACCTGGTCAACGAACTGGCCGAGGCCGCTGACGAGAAGAAACTCGCCCGCACCATCGCCCGCTACGGCCGCGTCGACCTACTCTGTCTGGACGAGTTCGGCTACCTCGACCTGGACAAGTCCGGCGCGAAACTGCTGTTCCAGATTTTCACCGAACGCGAGGAACGCGGCGCGATCGCCATCGCCTCCAACGCCCCGTTCTCGGAGTGGAAGCAGACCTTCACCGACCCCCGCCTCTGCACGGCGATCGTGGACCGGGTCACCTTCAACGCCCACATCGTCGAGACCGGCGTCGACTCCTACCGATTCGCGCAGACCCAGAAGAAGCGCCGCAGCTGACTCGTTCATGAAACCGCGGCCGGTGCCCCCAAGGGGGCACCGGCCGCAGCCATGTTGGGTCCGGCCAGGATCCCAGTGCCGGCCAGACCATCGCCCGTTCCCGTCCAGGCGCCGCGGCACTGGGCGGTCCGCGGCCTGAGTCGAGTCGGGTCGGCAGACGCCACGCACCTGTCGGGGGCACGCTCACGGCATCTGACCGATATCGCCAAGTTACCTTCCGGACCCCGCCCCTTGGCCACCGGAACCACTCGATCGAAGTGGGGCCAAATCAACTTGCTACAGGGGCGCGAAGGCCCTCACCGCACGCCCCCTTCAGCCCACGAGTGGAGCCAAAAGAACTCGGAACCCTGGTCCCAAAACAAGTGCTTACAAACACCCAGCGCCCCGTCCTTGCGAAAGCCCACCCCCGGACGGCCGGACAGGCGACGTGCCACCAACGAGATGAATTTCGGTGTCATCGGTTGGCGGGGTCGAACCTGAGTCGTCCACCAGCCGGTAGGAGGTATCCCTCCCAGCGCTCCCCGGGCGCATAGCCGTTGAGCTGCTCCGCGTAGGTTTCGCCGGCGACCTCGAAGCCGATCAGGCCGAGCCGGAACGGAACCTCCTGGAAGATGTCCGCCCCGATGGCGGCGAGCCAGCTATCCAGGGCGCTCCGCCATTCAAGGGATGTCGCTCCGCCGTCCTGACCGAACGGGAACCCGCCGATCCTCGCGTCCAGACGCGTCAAGGCACCGACGGGCAAGTAGAAGTCGAGCCAGTCCGGGCCGTCGTCCTCGCGGATGGCCACGCAGCCGCAGACGACCCGGCGGCCGCTCGGGAGCGTGACCGTTCCTTGCAGATGACCGAACTCGGCCAGCGAGGACACCGTGCAGGCAACCTCATCCTGTTCGCCGGGCTCGCTATCGCGACTGCCGTAGCAGCCGTCGATGGCAGCAACCCGCCACAGGGCCGAGAGTCCGAGCTGGAGGAGCTCATCGCTCCTCTCGCCAATCTCGAGGGCCAGTTCATAGAACCCGCCGGACCAGTTCTCATCGTCGATGAACGATGCAGGATCGTGCACGGGCAAAACTCCTCCGCTCGTTCGAACAGGCGACCCGTGCCGAAACGCTACGCACACGGCACGGGCCGCCTGCCTCTGTGGCACCTACCGTGCTTCGGCACAACAGTGGCTTCCGGCCGGCCGTTGCTGTGCAGGGTTCAGAAGTCGAGCTCGATGTAGTAGATGTCGGTGAGCTCGACCTGGAGGCCGGCGGCGCGGCGGCCGCGGTCTTTGAAGTAGATCTCCTGGAGTCCTTCGGCGGCGATGTTCTGGAGTTGCTGTATTCACGAGCGGGCGGAGCGGCGTTTGCCCAGGCCTTCGGCGGCGGGTGGCCATTGGTGCCAGTGGACCCACTCGCGGGTCACGGTGCCAGCGGACACCTCGTAGGCGTCGGCGACTTCCGCGACGGTCCAGTACTGGGGGTCGTCCCACTCCAGGATCCTGTTCCCCCTCACCATCCGTCCCTGATTTCATCCAAACGTACTACGGGTCGGGACGGGTGGTGAGGGGGAACAGGATCC
>NZ_JAFLRJ010000415.1 GCF_017315755.1 Streptomyces beijiangensis | reverse complement strand
GGCGGCGGGGAGTCCGCAGGGGCAGGGAGACGTGGCAGTGGATCGGGGCATGCCGGATATTCTGCCGGGTTACGGCTGCCGCGGGCGCACCGGCTCAGGACGTACGCAGCTGCTCCGCACGGGAAGCGTCACGCCCTCCCGCGCCGCGTCCAGCAGCGTGAGCATCACCTCCAGGACGTGCCGGGAGAGATCGGCGGAGGCCCGGTGCGGGCGTCCCGCCGCCAGGGCGTCGGCCAGGTCCGCGAGTCCGGTGCCGCGTCCCGCGCCCCGGTAGCCCGCCGAGACGGGCAGCAACTCCCAGCCCCCGCCCGCCCGGTGGAGCTCGACCGGTCCGTCGAAGCCGTTGGGATCGGGGACCGAGAGCGAGCCCCCTGTCCCGTGCACCTCGATGCACGGAAGCCGTGCCGCCTGGACGTCGAAGCTCATGACGAGGGTCGTCAGGACGCCGCCGGCGTGCTCCAGGATCCCGGTGACATGGGTGTCCACCTCCACCGGGAAGCGCGTCCCCTCCCTGGACCCCCTGCCGGTCTCCC
>NZ_JAFLRJ010000414.1 GCF_017315755.1 Streptomyces beijiangensis | reverse complement strand
ACGCCTACGACGCGGTGGGCGAGGCCGCCGAGACCGCACTCGCGAGGGCGGAGCGCTCCGGACACCGCGCCCAGTGGGCGGCCGTCTGCGCGGCGGTACGGAAGTGGGCGCTCGCCCACCCCCACGAGTACGCACTGATCTACGGCTCGCCCGTCCCCGGTTACACCGCCCCCCAGGACACCGTCGTCCCGGCAGGCCGCGTGGCGCTCGCCCTCATCTCCGTCGTCCGCGACGCCCACCGCG
>NZ_JAFLRJ010000413.1 GCF_017315755.1 Streptomyces beijiangensis | reverse complement strand
GCGGGAGGTCGGCGCGCGCCGACCTCCCGCGAGCCGTCGAGCAGCGCCCGCGCGAGGCGGGGATGCAGCCCAAGACGGGCCATCCGTACGCCCCGGTCCGTGGCCCGGCCCGATTCGTCGACCGCGCCGATCGCCGTCAGCACCTCCCTGGCCGCCCCCATGGCCCCCGCGGGCGGCGCGTCGAGCAGTGCGAGATCCCCGGCCGAGGGGTCGCCCCAGCAGGCCGCCTGCAGTGCGAAGGCGGCCAGGTCGGCGACCTTGATCTCCGGCGAGGGGAAGCGTGCGAGGCGTCCGTACTCCGCCTCCGTCCAGCAGCGGTACACCGCGCCCGGCGCCTCGCGCCCGGCCCGGCCCGCCCGCTGCCGTGCGGCCGCCTGTGAGGCCCGTACGGTCGTGAGCGCGCTCAGCCCCCGCGCATGGTCCGTACGCGGCTCGCGCGCGAGACCCGCGTCCACTACCACCCGCACCCCGGGCACCGTCAGCGAGGACTCCGCCACCGAGGTCGCCAGCACCACCCGCCGGGTACCCGACGACCCGGCCAGGACCGCGTCCTGCACGGCGGCCGGAGCCCGCCCGTGCACCTGCAGTACGTCGGCCCCGATGCCCCCCAACTGCCCTGCCACCCGGGCGATCTCGCCCACACCCGGCAGGAAACACAGCACATCCCCCTCCCGCTCGGCCAGCGCGCGCCGCACCACCGAGGCCACATGCGTCAGCAGCGCCGGGTCCACCCGCATCCCGTGCGGCGGCCGCACCGGCCGCGCGGGCGGCGCCCACACGACCTCCACCGGATGTGCGACGCCCTGCGCCTCGACTACCGGGGCGTCGCCGAGCAGCCGCGCCCAGCCCTCCGCGTCCGTCGTCGCGGACGCCGCGATCAACTGCAGCTCGGGCCGCAGGGCAGCCCGTACATCCAGCAGGAAGGCCGCGACGGTGTCCGCGTCGAGATGCCGCTCGTGGCACTCGTCCAGCATCACCACATCGATGCCCGCCAACTCCGGGTCGCGCTGCAGGCGTTGGAGCAGCACCCCGGTGGTGACGACCTCCACGACCGTCCCCGGCCCCACCACCCGCTCGCCGCGCACGGTGAAGCCGACGGACTCGCCGGCCTTCTCGCCGAGCAGCCACGCCATCCGCCGGGCGGCGGCGCGGGCCGCGATCCGCCGCGGCTCGGCGACGATCACGCGGGCGCCGCGCTCGGCGAGCACCAGCGGCACCAGCGTCGTCTTGCCGGTGCCGGGCGGCGCGCAGAGCACCGCGACGCCCCGCTCGTCCAGGGCCCGCTCCAGGGCGGGCAGTGCGGTGCGTACGGGAAGTGAGGCCAGGGCGTCGCTGCGAATCACGCCCCCAGTGTCATGCCCCGGGGCCGGGCCCAGTCCCGTACCGGTCCCGTACTAGTCCCGTTCGCACACGAAGATCGTCGATCCGGGGATCAGATTTCCGCGCAGCGGCGACCAGCCGCCCCACTCCGAGGTGTTCCAGGCGGGCCACTGCGGCTCGACCAGGTCGACCAGCCGGAATCCGCTCGCGACCACGTCCCGCACCCGGTCGCCGAGCGTCCTGTGGTGCTCCACGTAGGTCGCGTTCCCCTCTTCGTCCTGCTCCACATAAGGGGTGCGGTCGAAGTACGAGGCGGACACGGTGAGCCCCTCGGGGCCGGGCTCGTCGGGGAACGCCCAGCGGATCGGGTGCGTGGTGGAGAAGACCCAGCGCCCGCCGGGCCGCAGTACCCGCCTGACCTCGCGGAACACCTTGACCGGGTCCGCGACGAAGGGGATCGCGCCGTACGCGGAGCAGGCGAGGTCGAAGGAGCCGTCCCGGAAGGGCAGCACCCCCGCGTCGGCCTGCACCAGCGGGATGCCCCCGCCGATCCGCAGCCCGTGCTGCAGCTGGCGGTGCGAGAGGTCGAGGGCGACCGGGCGGGCCCCCTGTCCTGCCAGCCAGCGAGAGCACTGTGCGGCGCCGGCGCCGATCTCCAGGATGTCGAGGCCCTTGAGGTCCTCCGCCGGGCCGAGCAGCTCGGCCTCCACCTCGTCCAGACCCTCGGGACCCCAGACAAAACGGTCGTCGCCCAGGAAGGAGCCATGATCGACTTGATAGTCGTCGGCATTCCTGTCCCACCAGCCCCGGCTGGCCCGGCTGCTCTCTGTGTATCCGGCGTCGCGCCGTGTCGCTTCCGGCTCGTATTCTTCGCTCATCGTGCCCGTCTGCAAGGTCGCTGGTTCGTCGGCGGAAGTGCCCTGTCGAGGCCGATGTGGCCTCGTGGAACGCCAGTTGTGCCGGGTATGGGGCGATCCGCCCTGGGTGTGCGCCTTCGCGCATTGACCGTGTCCGGCTGCCCCCGTATGCTACAAGTTGCGCTGCGAGCCTGCGCTCCTCAGACCTAGCAGGCTGCGCTCGCTTCTGCTGAACGTCTCCTCGGTTCTCGAGACGCCTCCGGAAGGTTTCCGGAATGGCGTTTCCCGGGCTGTCCGGCGTCCGCGGTGGTGACACGGGCTTGCCGGCGTAGCAGTACCTACGACTTCAATGTCCGCACCGGAGCCTTTACCCACATGACGAGCAGCACCGAGACCACCGCCACCATTCCGCAGGTTGCGGTCAACGACATCGGCGACGCGGAAGCGTTCCTCGCGGCGATCGACGAGACGATCAAGTACTTCAACGATGGCGACATCGTTGAAGGCGTCATCGTGAAGGTCGACCGTGACGAGGTCCTCCTCGACATCGGTTACAAGACCGAAGGCGTGATCCCGAGCCGCGAGCTCTCGATCAAGCACGACGTCGACCCGAACGAGGTCGTCAAGGTCGGCGACGAGATCGAGGCCCTGGTTCTCCAGAAGGAGGACAAGGAAGGCCGCCTGATCCTCTCGAAGAAGCGCGCTCAGTACGAGCGTGCCTGGGGCACCATCGAGAAGATCAAGGAAGAAGACGGCATCGTCACCGGTACCGTCATCGAGGTTGTCAAGGGTGGTCTCATCCTCGACATCGGCCTCCGTGGCTTCCTGCCGGCCTCTCTCGTCGAGATGCGCCGCGTCCGCGACCTCCAGCCCTACGTGGGCAAGGAGCTCGAGGCCAAGATCATCGAGCTGGACAAGAACCGCAACAACGTGGTCCTGTCCCGCCGTGCCTGGCTCGAGCAGACCCAGTCCGAGGTTCGCCAGACGTTCCTCACGACCCTGCAGAAGGGTCAGGTCCGCTCCGGCGTCGTCTCCTCGATCGTCAACTTCGGTGCCTTCGTGGACCTGGGTGGCGTCGACGGTCTCGTGCACGTCTCCGAGCTGTCCTGGAAGCACATCGACCACCCCTCCGAGGTTGTCGAGGTCGGCCAGGAAGTCACCGTCGAGGTTCTCGACGTGGACATGGACCGCGAGCGCGTCTCCCTGTCGCTCAAGGCGACGCAGGAAGACCCGTGGCAGCAGTTCGCCCGGACGCACCAGATCGGGCAGGTTGTTCCCGGTAAGGTCACCAAGCTCGTTCCCTTCGGTGCGTTCGTGCGCGTCGACGAGGGCATCGAGGGTCTGGTCCACATCTCCGAGCTGGCCGAGCGCCACGTGGAGATCCCGGAGCAGGTCGTCCAGGTCAACGACGAGATCTTCGTCAAGGTCATCGACATCGACCTCGAGCGCCGCCGCATCAGCCTCTCGCTGAAGCAGGCCAACGAGGCCTTCGGTGCCGAGCCGTCGACGGTCGAGTTCGACCCGACGCTGTACGGCATGGCCGCGTCGTACGACGACCAGGGGAACTACATCTACCCCGAGGGCTTCGACCCCGAGACCAACGACTGGCTCGAGGGCTTCGAGTCGCAGCGTGAGGTCTGGGAGACCCAGTACGCCGAGGCGCAGACGCGCTTCGAGCAGCACCAGGCCCAGGTCATCAAGTCCCGCGAGGCCGACGCCGCCGCCGAGGCCGAGGGTGCTGCCGCCCCTGCCGCCGGTGCCAGCGCCAGCAGTGCGGGTGCTGCGATCTCCGGTGGTTCGTACTCCTCGGAGTCGGACGACAACTCCGGCGCCCTGGCGTCGGACGAGGCACTGGCTGCCCTGCGCGAGAAGCTGGCGGGCGGCCAGAGCTGAAGCTCTGAACCGTCAGCTGGTAACTAGCTGAGAGTGAGGCCCGCTTCCCTTCGGGGGAGCGGGCCTCACTTGCGTTCAGGGGTGATGGTTCAAGAGAGATGGTTCGGGCGGCGGTGGTTCAGGGGGTGACGGTGATGTTGGTCAGCCCCTTGCCGCCGGTGACCGTGTTGCTCGCGTACACCGTCGTCGTACAACTCGCGCTGTAGTTGGTCGCGTTGACGGCCAGCTGTTTGTCGCCCGTCGCCCCCGCCAGGTCGGACTTGTTGCCGCGGAAGACGGTGCCGCAGCCCCAGCCGGTCTGCTGGGTGTGGGTCTCGTAGCCGTCGTTGGTGGTGCGGGTGCCGGTGTTGTTCTCGACGAGGACGCCGTTGCCCTTCACGTCGACCCAGGAGTCGTCGAAGTTGGCGCCGGTGAGGCCGCTGCCGTCGAAGGTGTTGCCGGCGATCCTGGCGCCCGTCGTGCCCTCCTTGATGTCGACGTTCTCCCCGCCGACGCCCGGGCCGATCGTGTTGTCGAGTATCTGCACCTGGTCGCTCTTGTCGGTGAGGTCGCCGGCCGTGCCGACGTACACGCCCTCGCCCATGCCGCGTCCGTCGTGCCCGGTGTTGTAGATCTTCGAGTTCCTGATGACGCCGTTCTTGCTGGACTTACGGAAGTGCACGCCCTCCATGTCCAGGTCGTGCACGGTGACCGAGTCGACGGTGACGCCCGTCGCGGCGTCCATCATGATGCCCTTCTGGCCGCCGGTGACGGTGATGCCCTTCACCGTCCAGTACGAGGCGCCGTTGAGGTAGAGCCCGTAGCCGCCGCTCGACGTGAGCACGGCCTTGGGGGAGCCGGTCAGGGTGATCCGGGCGGACGAGGTGGCCGCCGCGGTCGTCTTGAAGTTCCCGGTGTACGTACCGTCGGCGAGCTGGATCGTGTCGCCGGGCAGTGCACCGGTGAGCGCCGACTTCAGCTGGGCCGCCGTGGACACATTGATGACCGTGGCCGCGTTCGCGGTCTGGGCGGCGAGAGCGAGTCCGCCGGTGGCCAGGGCTGTGGCCAGCAGAGGGAGGAGCAGCGGGCGGGTGCGCATGGGGGGACCTCCGCGTCGAAGTTCGAGAAGTAGTCGCATACATGAACGTGGGGCGCGTTTCTGAACACTTCGTGCTGACCCGTGACCGTAGGGACGGCCGGTGGGCATGTCAATGGTCCGGACCGAGATGCACCGGCGGGGCGGTGAGGGAGGAGCAACGTGTGGGATACACGAGTAACTGACGGCCCGTAACAGGCAGTTGCCAGGATCCCCGCAGCAACCATCCAAGATCAGAAGGGGATCCTGACATGGCACAGGATGCGATCACCTCCGGCACCTCCGGCACGAGCCGCCGCGGATTTCTGCGCAACGTCGGCCTCACCGGCGGCGCGGGGGCGATGTTCGCGACGATGGGGGCTCTCGGCCTCGCCCCCACCGCCCAGGCCGCGAACCGCGAGCCCGTCTTCCACGCCCCCAGGGCGAGCGACTTCCATCTGAGCGGCGGCAAGGGCGCCGCGAAGGTCGTCATCGTCGGCGGCGGCATCGCCGGGCTCGCGGCGGCGTACGAACTGGGCAAGGCGGGCTACGACTGTACGGTCCTGGAGGCCAGGGACCGCACGGGAGGCCGTAACTTCACCGTGCGCGGCGGCGACTCCACCACCGACCTCTACGGCAACCACCAGACGGCCCGCTTCAGCGAGGGCCAGTACATGAACGCGGGCCCGGCCCGCCTCCCGCAGTGGATGGTCACCCTCGACTACTGCCGTGAACTCGGCGTCCCGCTCGAGGTGTTCACCAACACCAACGCGGACGCCTACCTCTACAACGAGTCCGCCGGCATGAAGGGGCCGATGCGCTACCGCACCGCCAAGGCCGACATGTACGGCTACGTCTCCGAGCTCCTCGCCAAGGCCACCGACAAGGGTGCCCTCGACAGGCAGCTCAACGCCGCCGACCAGGAGCGGCTGGTGGAGTTCCTCAAGGACTTCGGCGCACTCGGCGACAAGCTCGACTACACGGGCGGCGAGCGCCGCGGCTTCACCACGGTCCCGGCCGCCGCGGGCACCCCGGGCGTCGAGCTCGGGAACGTACCCAGCGCGTCGGAGATCCTCTCGACCGGTGTGGGCCGCTACTTCTCCTTCGAGTTCGGCTATGACCAGGCGATGCTGATGTTCCAGCCGGTCGGCGGCATGGACCAGATACCCAAGGCCCTGACCAGGGCGATCGGCGCCCATAAGATCCGTACCGGCGCGGCCGTCACCCGGATCACCGACAAGGCGCAGGGCGTCTCGGTGACGTACACACAAGGCGGCAGGACCCGGCAGATCGAGGCCGACTACTGCATCGGCGCGCTCCCGCCGAACATCCTCGCCAAGATCCCGCACAACCTGGGCGCGGGCGTCCAGACCGCCCTGGAAGCGATCAAGCCGCAGTCCGCGGGCAAGATCGGCCTCGAGTACGCGTCCCGCTGGTGGGAGCTCGACCACCGGATCTACGGCGGCATCACCGAGACCGACCTGGACGTCACCCACATCTGGCACCCGAGTTACGGATTCCACGGCGAGCGGGGCGTCATGATCGGCTACTACAACTACGACACCGATGCGGACAGCTACGCCAAGCTCTCCCCGGCCGACCGCGAGAAGCGGGCGGTGGCCGCCGGCGTGAAGATCTACGGCCCCAAGTACCGCACCGAGCTGGCCTCCTCCTTCTCCCACCACTGGCGCCAGACCCCGCATCTGGAGGCCGCCTGGCACGACACCGTGGGCGGCCCGGACGCCCCGGTCTACAAGCCGCTCAACGAGGGCACAGGCCGGGTCTACTTCGCGGGCGACTGGCTGAGCTACACCGACGCCTGGCAGCACGGCGCGTTCACCTCCGCGCGCAAGGCGGTGACCGCGCTGCACGCACGGGTGCTCGCGTAACGCAGGTGAAAGGTTGCTGAGAAGGGACGCGGGAGGGGAATGCCCGCGTCCCTCGGCACGTTCTTCCCAATGAACATGAGGAGGAGCGGTAATCGTGCTTGATCCGCAGGATTTGTACGAATGGGAGCCGAAGGGCCTCGCCGTCGTTGACGTGGCGCTGGCGCAGGAGTCGGCTGGCCTTGTCATGCTCTATCACTTCGACGGGTACATCGACGCGGGCGAGACCGGCGAACAGATCGTCGAGAACCTGCTGGAAACCCTCCCTCACCAGGTGGTGGCCCGGTTCGACCACGACAGGCTCGTGGACTACCGCGCGCGCCGCCCCCTGCTGACCTTCCGCCGCGACCGCTGGACCGCGTACGAAGCACCGACGCTGGACGTCCGCCTGGTGCAGGACGCCACGGGCGCGCCCTTCCTGCTGATGTCGGGCCCCGAGCCCGACGTGGAGTGGGAGCGCTTCGCCGTCGCCGTACGCCAGATCGTCGAGCGCCTCGGTGTACGCCTCTCCGTGAACTTCCACGGCATCCCGATGGGCGTCCCGCACACCCGCCCGGTCGGCATCACCCCGCACGGCAACCGCACGGACCTGATGCCGGGCCACCGCTCTCCCTTCGACGAGGCACAGGTGCCCGGAAGCGCGGAGTCGCTGGTGGAGTACCGGCTGGTGGAGGGCGGTCATGACGTCCTGGGCGTCGCCGCGCACGTCCCGCACTACGTGGCCCGCTCGTCCTACCCGGACGCGGCGCTGACCGCGCTGGAGGCGGTGACGTCGGCGACGGGCCTGGTCCTGCCGGGCGTCGCGCACTCCCTGCGTACGGAAGCCCAGCGCACCCAGGACGAGATCGAGCGCCAGATCGGCGAGGGCGACGAGGAGCTCGTCACCCTCGTCCAGGGCCTTGAGCACCAGTACGACGCGATGGCCGGCGCGGAGACCCGGGGCAACCTGGTCGCCGAACCGGTGGACCTGCCCTCGGCGGACGAGATCGGCCTCGAATTCGAACGCTTCCTCGCGGAGCGGGAGGGCGACGTCTAGGCTTCGCCCATGCTGAAAGTGGGTCTGACCGGCGGAATCGGTGCCGGCAAGAGCGAAGTGTCGCGGCTGTTCGTCTCGTACGGGGCGGTGCTGATCGATGCGGACAAAATCGCGCGCGAGGTCGTCGAGCCCGGGACTCCCGGGCTCGCGGCCGTCGTCGAGGCGTTCGGTGACGGAGTCCTCGCCGCGGACGGGTCCCTCGACCGCCCCGGACTGGGCTCGATCGTCTTCGCCGACCAGGCGAAGCTGGGGATCCTGAACGCGATCGTGCACCCCCTGGTCGGCGCCCGCTCGGCGGAGCTGGAGCGGGCCGCGGCGGCGGATTCCGTGGTCGTCCACGACGTACCGCTGCTCACGGAGAACACACTGGCCCCGTTCTACGACCTGGTCGTGGTGGTGGACGCGACCCCCGAGACCCAACTGGACCGTCTGGTACGGCTGCGCGGCATGGCCGAGTCCGAGGCGCGCGCCCGCATGGCCGCCCAGGCCACCCGCGAACAGCGCCGCGAGATCGCGGACCTCCTGATCGACAACGACGGCCCGCTGGAGGCCCTCGAACCGCAGGTCCGCAAGGTATGGGCGGAACTGACCGAGCGCGCGGCGCGTTAACCCCCCGCCAAAGGCCCCCCGTCGGCGGGCGACCCGCACTACGATCGCGACCGTGCTGATCGTCCTCGCGGGCTTCACCGCCATCGGCGGCCTGGTCGCCCTGCTCGCGGGCGCGTACGGGCTGCGGCAGGCCCGGCGCATCCGCGACGCGGGTCTGCGGGCCTGGGCGCTGGTCAAACCGGTGCCGCCGGGCGCCGACCGGCCACTGCTCCAGTACGAGACGGCCGACGGCCGGGTCATGGAGATCACTTCGCCCGTCCCGCTGGAAGCGGGGACCCTGATCGAGCTGTCGTACGACCCGGACGACCCACGGGACGTGGTCCTCCTGGGCCGCGAGAGTGCGGGCTCGGACCGGTGGTTCGTGGCGGCGGGCGCGGCGGTACTGACGCTCGGCCTGGCACTGATCGTGGCCGGGCTCTGACCGGAATACGAGACCCGTTCCATGCGTTGCGCAGGTGAGTAACGGGAAGGAATAGCACCGTGTCCAACCGCACCCCTGAGACCCATGTCATCGACTATCGCGCCGCCGAGCAGCTGCTCGCCGCGCGGGACCCGCGCGGTGCCGTGAAGCTGCTGGACGAGGTCATCGCGGTCCACCCGGAGAACACGGCGGCCCGTCTGCTGCGCGCCCGCGCATTCTTCGCCGCAGCCCAACTGCGCCCCGCCGAGCTGGAGTTCCAGCTGGTCCTGGAGCGCGAACCGGACAACGCCTTCGTCCACTTCGCCCTGGCCCGTACCTTCGAACGTGCGGGCCGTCCGGAACAGGCCCGCCGGCACTTCCGGCTCGCGGCGGCACTGGACCCGAAGCCGGAGTACCTCCAGGCGGCCCGCTTCGACAGCGAGGACTGACGGCGAGGACCGACGGCGAGGACCGGTAGCGAGGGCTGACGGTCCGCTACCGGCGGCGGTTGCCCCGGTCCGGTTCGTACGGAGGGATGTCGGGGCCCGGCTGGTAGTGCGGGCCCTGGTGGATATGGTGGACGATCATGGTCAGGTCCACCGCGATCACCGCAGTCAGGGCGCCGCAGGCAGCCGCCCAGCCCGGGCGGTCCGTGGCCGAGAAGGCCGCCGTGCCGCCGATCGCCCAGACCAGACCCCAGATGCTCAGCCAGAACCGCATCCGCAGGGGACTGCGTGCGGTCGCCGGCTCACTCCCAGTACGCATGGCCATCGCCTCTCACTGAGGTTGTACCCGGTGGGGGGCCGTGCCACTCGGCGACTGGTTAGGGTGACGCGCATGCTGCCCATGGAGGACCTGCCCGCGGTGCTGCTGGATCTGGCCGTGCCGCACGAGGACATCAACGAACTGGTCGCCCTCGGCCGAAGGTTCGCGGACGAGCCGGAGCTCGCGGATCTGCTGGAGCGGTCCGTGCAGGCGCTCGTGCGGGAGATGGGGACAGTGGAGCTGTACTCCGAACTGCCGCCCGTGCCCGACGGGTTGGGGGCGCTGCGGCGCTGGTTCCCGGTCTTCGTGTGCGTCGCGGCGCTGCCGTACACCAGGGCGTACCACCAGGAGCGCGGGATACCGGAGCGGATAGCCCGGCAGACCCTCGCCGACCTCGGACGCCATGTCGCCGTGCACCGCAGGCGGTACGGGACGGGCGGGCTGAGCGTGCCCGGCTGGCTGCGGCTGCACTTCCGGGGCGAGATCTACCAGCTCGGGCGGCTGCACTACCAGCGCGCCGTGCTCGGCGACCGGATGGCGCGGGCGATGCGCGCCGCCGGGCTGCCGATCGCGGCGGGCGACCCCTGCCTCAGCATCCATGTGCCGGATTTTCTGGGCCCGTTGACGCCCCGCGCCTGCGCCGAATCGACCGCCCTGGCCAGGGAGTTCTTCGCCCGGCACTTTCCCGATGAGCCCTGCGCGGTGGCCGTCTGCCACTCCTGGCTGCTCGATCCGCAACTGCGGTCGTATCTGCCCGCCGACTCCAACATCCTGCGCTTCCAGGACCTGTTCCGCATCGGCTACAAGGCCGAGGAGCCGAGCGACCGCGAACCTGTCTCCTTCGTCTTCGGCAACCCCGGACTGGATCCGGCGGCGCTGCCGCAGCGGACCTCCGTGGAGCGGGCCGTCGCGGGCCATCTGCTCGCCGGCGGCCACTGGCACATCGGACACGGCTGGTTCGCACTGTAGGGAGGGAACGCGTGTCAACGGCCGTTCGTTGTGAGGGACATGAGTGAAACGACGCGTGAGGGTTACGGAGGGACGGGCCCGGGGGCACGGACGCCCGACGGCTGCTCGGTCGACCTCTACCGCCGGCTGCCCGTCGGCGAGGAACCGGACATCATCGCGGCCGCCGTCCCCGCCGGGGCGCGCATCCTCGAGCTGGGCAGCGGGGCGGGGCGGGTGACGCGCCCACTGACCGCGCGCGGCTTCGCCGTGACCGCGGTCGACGAGTCCCCGCAGATGCTGGAGGCGGTCGAGCAGATATCCGGCGTGCGCACGGTCCGCAGCTCCATAGAGAAGCTCGCCCTTGATGAGACCTTCGACGTCGTGATGCTGGCGTCGTATCTGGTGCACTTCTCGGACCCGCAGGTCAGGGACGCGATGCTGCGCACCTGCCGTCGCCATGTCACGGACGACGGCTGTGTCCTCATCCAGCGCGAAGGCCTCGACTGGCACACCCGGCTCCCGCGCGAGCGGGACGACGGCGCGGGCGGGACCATTCGGATCCGGTCGGCGGCACCGGCCGGGGACGGCGTGGACACGCTGTTCTGCGAGTACATCTACCCCGACGCGACCTGGACCCAGACGTTCCAGTCGCGTGCGCTGACGAAGGAGGAGTTCGAGCACCACCTGGACGAGGCGGGCCTGTATGTCGACAAGTACCTGACGGACGACGGAACTTGGGTGCGCGTGCTGCCACGCCGATGAGTTTCGGGCGCCGGTCCCGTCTACCCCTCTGAAAGCGATACGGAACGCTTCACGGAGGAGACGACCATGTCCGAGGCCACGATCACCCAGACCAGCACCCGCACCCGCGGCGCCATCGCCCTGCGCACCGCCCAGATCCTGCTCGCCCTGCTCTACGGCTTCAGCGGCTTCGCCAAGCTGATCGCCCAGTCCGACGCCGTCGAGTCCTTCGACCGCATGGGCTGGGGACACTGGTCGATGTACGTCATCGGCGCCCTGGAGTTCTCCGGCGCCGTCGCGCTGCTCTTCATCCCCGCGCTGGCCAGTGCTGCCGCAGTGGCGTACATCGGGCTCATGATCGGCGCGTCGACGGTCCAGCTGACGCTCCTCGACCCGCAGAACGCCTTCATGCCGCTGGTCCTGATCGTGCCCCTGGTCCTGATCGCCCGGGCCCGCCGCGACCGTGCGAAGGACCTGGCGACACTGGTCCGCAGGCGGGCGTAACGCTCAGCTCGCCCCCCGACCCGGGGCACTGCCCGAACGGCCCGCATCCTGCAGTGGCAGGAGCGGGCCTTCGGCATGTGCGCGGCCGGTCAGTGCACGATGGTGAAGCTGTGCCAGTTCTTGAGGGACGGCGAGACCCGGTTGGTCAGCGTGGTGGCCGAGTAGGCCGACGGCTTGCCCGTGCAGTCCGCATTGGGGTACATCACCAGGTCGACCAGGGTGTTGTTGAGGATCGTCGTGGCGCCGCCCTCGCCCAGGAGGACATGGCAGCCCCGGACGGACGGGCTGGTCTCACTGATGATTCTGCCCTTCTCCGTCGTGTACGAGATGGTGCCGACTGCGCTGCGGCCCATGCCGGAGCAGCCCGCGACGGTCAGGGGCAGGAGTACTGCCCCGGCGATGATGCCGAGACGCCGGTGCCGGAGATCGGACATGAGCGGTCCTCGTCTGTACGGAGAGTCACTGGTGCCTGCAACCCTGCCGCGACCGGGGCCGTACGGCATCCGGGGCTCCGCCGCCCGGGGGAACCGGGCGCCCCTCACGGCACGACTTACGGCACGACGGCGGTCGCGGTGATCTCCACCAGCTGTCCGGTGTAGCCCAGGCAGGACACCCCGAGCAGGGTCGATGTGTGGGGCCCGTCGCTGAGGCCCGAGGCCCGTACGACCTCCCAGACCTCCGAGAGCACCCCGGGCTCGTCGCCCACGACGTACACCGTCGTGGCCACGGTCTGCGAGAGGTCGCTGCCGACGGCCCGCAACGCCTCGTCGAGGTTGGCGATGACCTGTTCCGTCTGACGGACCGGGTCGCCCTCGCCGACGAGATCGCCCTTGGCGTCGAGCGGTACGGATCCGGCCATGAAGGCGAGCCGCTGCCCGGCCTCGACGACGGCGGCGTGGGCGTACATGGGGGGCGGGAAAAGGG
>NZ_JAFLRJ010000412.1 GCF_017315755.1 Streptomyces beijiangensis | reverse complement strand
CCCACGCCGAGCCCGGCGCCGAGCAAGGGGAAGCCCTCGACGGCCGCGAGCACCCCGGCGCCGGGCTCGGCGTGGGGGCCGCGCTGCTCCCGCTGTCCCCGATGTTCCCGTAGGAGGACGTACCGCTCCCCGTCGTGGCGTTCAGCGAGAGCATGACGAGCGCGAGGAAAAGGCCCGCGAAGAGCGTGAAGAGGGGTCCTGAACGCTTCATGGAAGGCCTCCCCCGAGGCACTGAAAAGGTGCAGAACCACTATGCAAGCGGACCCGCACCCCCGCCGTCCATAGCGCGAACAGGACTCTTTCGCCCAAGTGGCGGCATCGAGTGGTTTAAGCGACATTGTCCAGTAGTGGGGCCGGAAGTTCGCGCCCCTGCGAACCCGGTAGTCCTTCCTCGAAAGGCAGAACCATGGCGGGAAATGACCTCGGCAGTCTGCTCGGCGGCCTTCTGGGCGGCGGCAGCAAGAACGCCGAAGGCGGCACCGCGGCCGGCGGCGGAGCCGGCAACATCCTCGGCTCGCTGCTCGGCGCACTCGGCGGCAAGAGTGGCGGCAGTGGCAGCGGCGGCAACCCCCTAGAAGGTCTGATGGGGATGCTCTCCAAGTCCGGGCTGATGGACCAGGCGCAGTCCTGGGTCGGCACCGGGGACAACAAGCCGGTCAGCGGTGCGCAGATCGCCGAGGCGCTGCCGGACGAGACCCTGCAGCAGGTCGCGCAGGACTCGGGCGTCTCCCCGGAGCAGGCGGCCGACCAGATCGCCCAGTCGCTCCCGCAGGCGGTCGACAAGCTGACCCCCTCCGGCGAGGTCCCGCAGGGCTCCCTCGAGGAGATCATCAAGCAGCAGCAGCTCTGACGCTGCTGCAACACTGCGGCGGCCGCCCCGGGACCCGTCTCGGAGGGCGGTCGCCGCAGTGGTGTGTCCGAGGTGCTGACTACTCTTGACGGAGCAGCCGAACCTTTCGCGATCAAGGAGCACCACGTGGCGGTACGAGCGGTCCGCGGAGCCGTCCAGCTGGAGCGGGACGACGCCGGACACATGGACGAGCAGGTCAGCGAGCTGCTCACCGCCGTCCTGGAGCGCAATGGGCTCGTCGCCGACGACCTGATCAGCATCTGGTTCACGGCCACCCCCGATCTGCACAGCGACTTCCCCGCGGCCGCCGCCAGGAAGCTGGGGATCGTGGACGTCCCGCTGATCTGCGCCCAGGAGCTGGACATCACGGGCGCGATGCCGAGGGTCGTACGGGTCCTGGCGCACGTCGAGACCTACCTGCCCAAGTCCGAGATCGCGCACGTCTACCTGGGCGCCGCGGGCGCCCTCCGCAAGGACATCGCCCAGTGAGAACCGCACTCGTCATCGGAACCGGCCTGATCGGCACCTCGGCCGCCCTCGCTCTCGCGAGCCGGGGCGTCGCGGTCCATCTCGTCGACCACGACCCCGGCCAGGCCCGTACGGCCGCCGCGCTCGGCGCCGGCACGGACGATCCGCCCGAGGGGCGCGTGGACCTGGCGATCGTGGCCGTACCGCCCGCGCATGTGGCCAGGACCCTGTCCGATGCGATGGGGCGCGGGACGGCGCGCGCCTACATAGACGTCGCGAGTGTGAAGGGCGGCCCGCGGCGCGATCTCGAGGCGCTGGGCTGCGACCTCACCGCGTACATCGGTACGCACCCGATGGCGGGCAAGGAGCGTTCGGGACCGCTGGCCGCGACCGCCGACCTCTTCGAGGGGCGGCCCTGGGTGCTCACGCCGACCCGGGACACCGACACCGAGGTGCTCAATCTGACGCTGGAGCTGGTGGCGCTCTGCCGCGCCGTGCCCGTCGTCATGGACGCGGACGCCCACGACCGGGCCGTGGCGCTGGTCTCGCACACCCCGCAGCTGATCTCCTCCATGGTCGCGGCCCGTCTCGCGGACGCGGACGACACGGCCGTACGGCTCTGTGGCCAGGGCATCAGGGACGTGACCCGGATCGCCGCCTCGGACCCGCGGATGTGGGTGGAGATCCTCTCCGCCAACCCGGGGCCCGTGGCCGATGTGCTGGCCGGGGTCGCCGCCGACCTGGACGAGACCGTGCTGGCCCTGCGCGCCCTGCAGTCCTCGGACGAGGAGAAGCGGCGCGGTGGGGCCGAGGGCATCGAGGACGTACTGCGGCGGGGCAACGCCGGCCGCGTGCGGGTGCCCGGCAAGCACGGGGCCGCTCCGGCGACGTACGAGATCGTGGCGGTCCTCATCAGCGACCAGCCGGGCGAGCTGGCCCGGATCTTCGCGGACGCGGGCCGTGCCGGGGTCAATATCGAGGACGTACGGATCGAACACGCGACCGGGCAGCAGGCGGGTCTGGTCCAGCTCATGGTGGAGCCCGGCGCGGTGCCGGGGCTCTCGGCGTCGCTGCGGGAGCGGGGCTGGGCGCTGCGGCAGTAGGCGGACACGGGCGGCGTAACCGGGAGGCCGGGGCGGCCGGTAACCTGGTGCGGGGCCCGTCTGTGCCCCGCAGTCTTCGTCCCGTGAACCAGGAAGGTGTCCGTCACCGTGGAAACCGCCGCCCGGACCGCTCCGGCAGCAGTGATCGTCGCCATCGACGGCCCCTCCGGCACGGGCAAGTCCAGCACCTCCAAGGCCGTCGCCGCCAAGCTCGGCCTGAGCTATCTGGACACCGGCGCCCAGTACCGCGCCATCACCTGGTGGATGCTGAACAACGGGATCGACGTCGCCGACGCCGCAGCCGTGGCCAACGCCTCGGGCAAGCCCTCGATCGAGTCCGGCACCGACCCGTCCGCCCCGACGATCACCGTCGACGGACAGGACGCGTCGGGGCCGATTCGTACCCAGGAGGTCACCTCCAGGGTCAGCGCCGTCAGCGCCGTCCCCGAGGTCCGCGCGCGGATCACCGAGCTGCAGCGGACCATCGCCGCGGGCGCGGAGAACGGCATCGTCGTCGAGGGGCGTGACATCGGCACCACGGTGCTGCCCGGCGCCGACCTCAAGGTCTTCCTGACCGCCTCCGCCGGTGCGCGCGCCGCCCGGCGCAGCGGTGAGCTCAAGGGAGCCGATGTCGCGGCCACCCGGGAAGCCCTCATCAAGCGGGACGCGGCCGACTCCAGCCGTAAGACCTCGCCGCTCGCCAAGGCGGACGACGCGGTCGAGGTGGACACCACGGAACTGACCCTTCACCAGGTCATCGAGTGCGTCGTCACCCTCATCGAGGGGAAGCAGGCAGCCAAGTGACCGCTTCCGCCCAGCGCGGTGCGGCGGTCGGCCGGTCCATCGGCATCGGGCTCATGTACGGGCTGTTCAAGCCCCGTGTACTCGGCTCCTGGCGGGTCCCGGCGAGCGGCCCGGTGATTCTCGCCGTCAACCACTCGCACAACGTCGACGGTCCCATGGTGATGGGGACCGCCCCGCGCCCGGTGCACTTCCTGATCAAGAAGGAAGCCTTCGTGGGGCCGCTCGATCCGTTTCTGCGCGGGATCGGTCAGGTCAAGGTCGACCGGACCAGCGTCGACCGGAACGCGATCGGCGATGCCCTCCGTGTGCTGGATGATGGAGGGGTGCTGGGGATTTTTCCCGAGGGCACCCGGGGCGAAGGTGACTTCGCCTCGCTGCGCGCCGGGCTCGCGTACTTCGCGGTACGGAGCGGGGCGCCGGTGGTGCCGGTGGCGGTGCTGGGAAGTACGGAGCGCCGTAGCCGGTTGATAGGTGGGCTGCCTCCGCTGCGCAGCCGCGTCGATGTCGTCTTCGGTGACGCCTTCGACGCGGGGGACGGAAGCGGACGGCGTACGCGCAAGGCCTTGGACGAGGCCACCGTACGGATCCAGGCGCGGCTGACCGCCCACCTGGACAGCGCCAGGCGCCTCACCGGGCGCTGAGCGAGACTTGAGTAGTGGGCTGTGGGATCACGGCTCATCGATGATGTAAAGAGGAACGGACTTCATGAACGACCAGCACGATCCCGAGTACGCAGAGTTCATGGAGCTCGCCGCGGAAGAGGGCTTCGACGTCGAGGACGTCGAAGGCGCTCTTGACGAAGCTGCCGGAGTGCCGCTTCCTGTCCTCGCCGTCGTCGGCCGGCCCAACGTGGGCAAGTCGACCCTGGTGAACCGCATCATCGGCCGCCGCGAGGCCGTCGTCCAGGACAAGCCGGGCGTCACCCGTGACCGGGTGAGTTACGAGGCCGAGTGGGCGGGCCGCCGCTTCAAGGTCATGGACACCGGCGGCTGGGAGCAGGACGTCCTGGGTCTCGACGCCTCCGTCGCCGCGCAGGCCGAGTACGCCATCAAGACCGCCGACGCCGTGGTCTTCGTGGTCGACTCGACGGTCGGCGCGACCGACACCGACGAGGCCGTGGTCAGGCTGCTGCGCAAGGCGGGCAAGCCCGTCGTGCTCTGCGCCAACAAGGTCGACGGCCTGAGCGGTGAGGCGGACGCCACCACCCTGTGGTCGCTCGGCCTCGGCACCCCCCACCCCGTCTCCTCGCTGCACGGCCGCGGTACGGGCGACATGCTCGACGCCGTCCTGGAGGCGCTGCCGGAGACCCCCGAGCAGACCTTCGGCATCCCGGTCGGCGGACCGCGCAGGATCGCCCTCATCGGGCGGCCCAACGTCGGCAAGTCCTCGCTGCTCAACCAGGTCGCGAAGGAGGACCGGGTCGTCGTCAACGAGCAGGCGGGCACCACCCGTGACCCGGTCGACGAGCTGATCACGCTCGGCGGCATCACCTGGAAGTTCATCGACACCGCCGGTATCCGCCGCAAGGTCCACCTCCAGGAGGGCGCGGACTACTACGCCTCGCTGCGTACCGCCGCCGCCCTGGAGAAGGCCGAGGTGGCGGTCGTACTGATCGACACCAGCGAGTCCATCAGCGTCCAGGACCAGCGCATCGTGACGATGGCCGTGGAGGCCGGGCGCGCACTCGTCATCGCGTACAACAAGTGGGACACCCTCGACGAGGAGCGCCGCTACTACCTCGAGCGTGAGATCGACACCGAGTTCGCGCAGGTCGCCTGGGCGCCGCGGGTGAACGTCTCCGCGCTCACCGGCCGCCACATGGAGAAGCTCGTCCCGGCGATCGAAACGGCCATCGCGGGCTGGGAGAAGCGCATCCCGACCGGACGGCTCAACGCCTTCCTCGGCGAGATCGTCGCCTCCCACCCGCACCCGGTCCGCGGTGGCAAGCAGCCGCGCATCCTCTTCGGTACGCAGGCCGGCGCCAAGCCGCCGCGCTTCGTCCTCTTCGCCTCCGGCTTCCTGGAGGCCGGCTACCGGCGCTTCGTGGAGCGCCGGCTGCGCGAGGAGTTCGGCTTCGAGGGCACTCCGATCCACATCTCGGTGCGGGTGCGCGAGAAGCGCGGCCGCAACAAGTAGGTCCTACAGCCCCCGACGGGGGCCGGGCGGCAGCGCTGCCGGGAGATGGTTCCCGGTGTGCTGCCGCCCTGTCGTGTATCCGGAGGAGTGACCGGGAGCGGGCCAGGACCCGGTGTGCCCGGAGTAGTGGCCGCTGCGGCCGCTGCTGTGCATTCCGCTGCCGAAAGCCGTGAACTCCGTGTTCTCCTCGCCGCTGCGGTCGCCGGGAAGAGCCCGGAAGGATCTGCGGTACTCGGAGTACAGGGCGTCGTAGATCGGGGTGGGGGACTGGCTCTGCGATGGGTCCTGGGACGGGCGCATCGCAGGGATCGGGTTCTGATACGGCTGGCGGCTGGAGTCGTATGAGTGCACGTACGTGCCAACGACACCACCGTCGGTCGGATGCGGGCCCGGTAAAGAAATCGCTGATCGGCGGGGGTGTGAGGCGTGCGCGGGGGCGCAGATCAGGTGCCCGCCAGCGGGAGCGCCGCCGCCACCAGCAAGCCGCCAGCCGCAGCCCTCTCCAGGGCACTGCGCAGCAGGTCCTCGCGGGGCTGCTGGCCGATCGATCCTGCGGGGGCCGCGAAGATCAGGACGGTGTGCGACTTGTTGGCCGCCGCACGCCAGCCGTCGGTGACCTGGAGCGGTTGGTGGGCCTGCCACCAGGAGACCGGGCTGCCGCCGCCGGTTCCGGGCTGCAGGATGGCGTGCAGCTGGCCCATGGCGAGCAGTACGGACCAGCCGGCGAGCGGGGCGGGCGGCCGGTTCACGTCGTACACCGACTGGAAGCCCTGCTCGACGAGGAGCGTCAGGAATTCGTCGACGCCCGCGGTGGAGCCGGGGCGGGCGATCGGGGCGGTCGGCTCCACCACCAGTGCGGGGCGGAGCTCGCCCTCGATGAGGACCAGTCCGCTGGTGATCCCGAGGACGGCCTGGGTGGGGGCCCCGGGGGCGGTGTCGCCGTCGCCGGTGATCGACCGTACGGCGCCCTGGAGCTGGTCCTCCGAGACCTGGACCACCTGGGACGGGATGCAGGTGGCGTGGGCGAAGGCGAGTACGGCCGTCTCGTCACCGACGAACAGCACCGTGCTGGTGCGTTCCTGGTCGGAGTCGCCGGGGGTGCGACAGGAGGTGCAGTCGTAGCTGCCCGGGGCGTTCTCGCCGGCGAGCAGCTGGTCGGCTTCTTCATCGCCGATCTCGGCGCGTACGTCTTGGCTGACGTCGAGCATGCGCGGCACGGGTGGCTCCTCGGACTCGGTTCGTGCGCCGGGCCGTTCCCGGCTCATAAAGAGGACAACGGATGATCTGTGGCCGGGGTCACGCGAAAAGGCGAACGGAATCGAACCGTCCTGCGCGCACGGTGAGGGGAGTGGCGGAAGGTCTCACTCCCTGTCAACTCATGGTCATTGCATGGAAGTTGATGCGGTGAGCTGAGTCACAGATCACCAAGGTCCAAGGTCGACAAATGCCGAATTCTGCGCATCAAGTGGGTGGCCGAATTTCGCCGGTACTCCGGGTAACAGTCAACTGGCCTGGAATGACAGGCAATTGGTTGATACCAGCGGCCGGACCTCCATAGATTCCACCGCCGTGTGCACCGAGCACCGCCCGGGAGGCCCGCAGCCAGCGGGACCCGGGTCCTGTGAGAGGGAATCCATGTCCGTATGTTCCAGTTCCAGACGCAGTCGTGAGATAGCAGCGCTCGCAGGGGTCGCCCTGGTGGCCCCGCTTGCCCTGCTCGCCGCCACCGCCGGACCGGCTCAGGCGGCAGACAACGGAGTGTGGGACCGCATCGCCCAGTGCGAGAGCGGCGGAAACTGGCACATCAACACCGGCAACGGCTACTACGGCGGGCTGCAGTTCTCCGCCGGTACCTGGCGGGCCCACGGCGGCGGGACGTACGCGGCCACCGCCGACCGGGCCAGCCGCAGCCAGCAGATCGCCATTGCCACCAAGGTGCAGCGGGCCCAGGGCTGGGGGGCCTGGCCCACCTGTTCCGCGAGGGCGGGAGCGTACGGCAGCGCCCCGTCGTCCAGTACGCCCAAGCCGCACAAGGCAGCCAAGGCGCCCAAGGCGTCCAAGTCCCACAAGGCGGCCAAGGCCGCCGGTACGGGCCGCAAGTCGTCCGTGACCACCGAGGACGCGCCATCCACCCCTCGGACCACCACCCCGTCCGCCCCGGCCACGACGCCGGACCGCGGAAACGGCACGTACAAGGTCAGGCGCGGCGACACCCTGAGCGCCATCGCCGCCCTGCACGCCACCACCTGGGGGGCGCTGTACGCCACCAACAAGGCCGTCATCGGCAGTGACCCGGACCTCATCCTGCCAGGTCAGCGGCTCGCGCTCTGAGCGCTCCGAGCACGCGGGCGCCCCTGCCACGGTCACCCGACCGGGTGGGGGCGCCCTGCCCACCGCGCGGCACGACCGCCACCGGGTCCGCCGCTGCTTAGCGTGACCCGATGCACAGTTCCCGTCTGCGGGCCGCCGCGCTGCCGGTACTCCTGGTCGCCCTCGTGCTCGCCCTCGCGCCCTCCGGTGCGCAGGCCGCGCCC
>NZ_JAFLRJ010000411.1 GCF_017315755.1 Streptomyces beijiangensis | reverse complement strand
GCGGGGGCGGGGGATGCGGTGGTTCCAGCTGACACGGGGCAGCTGATTCCACCGGGCATCCCGGACGACGCGCCCGGTGGGTGAACACCCGCCGGGCGCGTTCGTGTTGACCCCGCTGTTGAACGTATGAACCGTGAAGCCCCCGGGGGGATGGAAACCCCGTCAAGTTGGGTAAAAACGCTGTGAGCGCCACGCACTTCATGATTCCCTCGCAGTTGAATGAAGAAGTAGCCCTCGGACCTGAAGCATCGGACCTGCGCATTCGCACAGGTCTGCGGTACGGCTCCGAGAACGCGTCCCCACCACCCCAGACACCCTCCCGGGGAGACCACGGTCCACCCCGCTACACGTGTGTTTTGCGGAGCCCTCATGCTCACGACCCTGACGACCGCCTACACCGACACGCGCGCCGCCGATCTGGCCTGGGCCCTGGGCCGGGAACCGCTGCCCGCCCTGGCCACCCTCGATCTCGAACTGACCGGCGCCAAGCTCCAGATGAGGCTCCTCGGCGCCTCCCACCAGGTAATTCTTGAGGAGGACAACGGAATCTGTTCCGAGACGGTCGCCTGCATCCCCGGGAGCAGCACCCCTTTACCGCTCGGCGTCGCCAAGAGCGTCGGCGGCTGGGAGTACGAGTTCGCCGCCTGCGTCGAGACCCTCTCGCCCGGCGCGTTCGGGGGGCGCGCGCAGGAGCTGCTCGCGCTGGTGGCCGACCATCCGAACGGGCTTGCGGGCACCTTTCCCGGCTCGCCCCACGCCTTCACCGCCATGCTGGCGCAGCGCAGGGACGGCCAGGTGACCTGGCGTACCTGGCATGCGTATCCGCAGGAAGGGCAGCTGGTGGTGACCCGCACCAGGATCGGCGCGCGGACACCTGCCGCACCCGCATTGCACCCTTGTGGGTGACACGTCGTGAGAGTTTCGTAACGTAGCGTTCCCGTCATGATCGACCGGCCCGCGTCCCCCGAGACCCAGGGTGCGCGGCTGTCCGTCACACCGGCGACCGGCCGGGTACTCGTCCTTGCCACGGTCTTCATCTGTGCTGCCTGCGGACTGGTGTACGAACTGGAACTGGTCGCCCTCGCCTCGTACTTGATCGGCGATTCGGTCACCCAGGCCTCGGTGGTCCTGTCCGTCATGGTCTTCGCGATGGGCATCGGCTCACTGCTCGCGAAGCGGCTGCGCTGCCGGGCGGCGGTCGGCTTCGGTCTGGTCGAGGCGGCGCTCGCGCTGGTAGGCGGCTGTTCGGCCCTGGTGCTGTACGCATCCTTCGCCTGGCTGGGCGGCGCCCGCTATGCGCTGGTCGGCTTCTCGCTCGCCATCGGGGTGCTGATCGGCGCGGAGATCCCGCTGCTGATGACCCTGATCCAGCGGGTGTCGAGGCAGGATGCTGGCGGCGCGGTCGCCGACCTCTTCGCGGCCGACTATGTGGGCGCGCTCGTCGGCGGCCTCGCCTTCCCCTTCCTGCTGCTGCCCATGCTGGGCCAGCTGACCGGTGCGCTGCTGACCGGCACGGTCAACGCGGTGGCGGGCGGGGCGCTGGTGCTCTGGCTCTTCCGGCGGGACCTGACGGTCCGCTCCCGGTGGTGGCTCATCACCGCCAATGTGGCGGTGCTGGCCGTGCTCGCGACGGCGACGGCCCAGGTCGGCGACTTCGAGGACGCGGCGCGGCGCGCGGTGTACGGCGCGGATGTGCGGGTCGCGGTGCAGACCGGCGTCCAGGAAGTGGTGCTCACGGGTCCCGTACGAGGCCCGCTCGATCTCTTCCTCGACGGCCGGCTGCGGGTGAACGGCCTCGACGAACACCGCTACCACCAGGCGCTGGTCCGCCCGGCGATGCGCGGGCCCCATGCGCGGGTGCTGATCCTGGGCGGCGGGGACGGGCTGGCCGCGCGGGAGGTCCTGCGGTACGCGGACGTGGTGTCGCTGACGCTGGTGGAGCTCGACCCCGGGGTCGAGAAGCTGGCCCGTACCGACCCGGCGCTCGCCGCACTGAACGCGCACGCCTACCAGGACCCCCGACTGCACGTCGTCACCGCGGACGCCTTCACCTGGCTGCGCTCACCCGACCCCCTGCGCGGGACCTATGACGTGGTGATCTCCGATCTGCCCGACCCCGGGATCACCCCGAGCACCAAGCTCTACTCGGAGGAGTTCTACGGCCTCGCCGGGCGGGTCCTGGCGCCCGACGGCCGCATCGCCGTCCACGCGGGCGCGGTCGGCGCCCGCCCCCACACCTTCTGGACGGTGGTCGCCACGCTGCGTTCGGCGGGGCTGCACCCCCTTCCGTACTGCGCGACGGGCCGCCTCTCCGGCTTCTCGGCGGGCCCGGACCGGGCGGCCTCGGGAGCGCGGGGTGCGCCGGGCGACTGGGGCTTCGTCCTCGCCTCGCGTACGCAGCCGAGCCTGGGGCCCGAGCGGGCCGCGGCCTGGTCGCCGGTGGTGACGAAACCACTCCGCTTGCCCGCGTCGACGCTGGTGCACCCGCGCTACGGCGGCTAAAACGCTGACGGGTGTGGTCTGTCTGAGTAGGCTCGACTCCCATGGAGCATGAGGTGTTCGTTCCGGTTCCGGCAGAGTCCCTCCGAAGGGTCCTGGCGGACCCCGCCCGCGTCGCACGCTGCGTCCCAGGCCTCCAACAGGATGCCGACGGCGAGAGCGGCCCTCTGTCGGGGCGGCTGAAGGTCCGTGTCGGCGGCCACACGATCACCTACCGCGGTGCCCTGCGCATCACCGCACAGGACGGCGGCTTCGCCGTCGAGGGCGAGGGCACCGAGGCGCGCGGACCGGGTTCGGTGAAGCTGTCGCTGACGGTACGGCTGGCGGAGTCGGACGGCGGTACGACGCTGCACTTCGCGGGGACGGCCCGCGGCGAGGGCCGGATCGCCGAGCTCGACGACGCGTCCGCGCTGGCCGCTGCGGAGCGCATCCTGGAACGGTTCGCGGACCGGCTGGGCGCGGAACCGGCGGACGAGGCCGTCGCGGAGCCCGAGAGCGTGCGCGGAGAGGAGCCCGGAGAGGAGCCCGGGGAGGAGCCCGAGGAGGGGTCCGGGGAGGGGTCCGGGGACGCGCGTGCGGACGACACCGCGCCGTCCACGGTGTTCGAGACCGAGGTCCCGCCGCCCTCGCTGGACGTACTGGCCGAGGCGGAGTTCGAGCCGCTCGACTCGCCCCTGGACACCCCTCT
>NZ_JAFLRJ010000410.1 GCF_017315755.1 Streptomyces beijiangensis | reverse complement strand
CCGCCGCCCCCAGCGCCGCCCCGATCCCGACCGCGAGCAGCGACTCCCCCGCGACCACCCGCAGCACCTGGGAGCGCGTCGCCCCCACAAGACCGAGCGCCCTGAGCTCTTCCTTGCGTACCGACATCGCCATCACCAGCGTGCCCGCCAGGCCGATCGCCGTGTAGAGCAGCGCGATCCCCAGCACCACCCACAGGCCGAGCCGGGTCTGCGCGTTGGTGCGCGGGTGGGTCGCCGCCAGCCATTGGTCCGCCGTACGGACCTCGCCGCCCGTCGCCGCCACCAGCGCCGCCGTGACCACCGCCCGGTCCGCCCCGGGGCGCAGAGCGACCTCGATACGGTCCACCGGCGCCGACCCCGCATTGGCCGGCGTGACATACGCGCCGTTGTCGCCCGTCCCGATCGGCTGGACCCCCACGATCCGCAGCGACGCCCTGCGCCCGTCACCCAGCCACACCTGCACCGTCTCGCCGGGCGTGTGCTGTGCCCACTCCTCGTTGACCACGATCGAGCGGTCGTCCAGACCGGGGAAGGTGCCCACCGGCACCGCCCGCGCCTCCGACTTCACCAGCGCGACCCCGTCCTCCAGGGCGAAGACCCCTGTGGACGCGGAAGGCGTCAGAGTCGCCCCTGGCACAGGGCGCGTGGGGACCTTCAAGTCGTCGCCCGTCACGACCAGTTGGGCGTGCGTACGCCCCCGCGCCTCCGCCGCCTTCGCCTCCGTCTTGATCGCCGTCGTCCCCATCACCGTCCCGGCCAGCGCCACCGTCATCAGCACCGGCGCGGCAATCGCCGCCGTCCGCCGTACGGACGCCGCCGTGTTCTCCCGTACGAGCATCCCGACCGCCCCCGGCAGCCGCACCGCCCGCGC
>NZ_JAFLRJ010000409.1 GCF_017315755.1 Streptomyces beijiangensis | reverse complement strand
GGCCGCGGGTGCGGGGGACTTCGTACCGCAGGCTGCCGTCAGGAGCAGGGCAGTGGTCAGGAGTACGGCGGCTGTGGCCGTACGGGGGTGGTTCATCTTGCTTCTTTCATCGGCTGGCCGGGAGTGGGGCTGAGGCCAGGGAACTGCGCCTGTTCCACGGCACGGCGGACGTCGGCGAGCAGAGGGGACGCCGGGCCCGAGGTGCAGAGGGTGAGGACCACGGTCTTGGCGGCGGACGGGGTTCCGATCAGGGCCGAGTACTCCTCGGTGCCGCCCAGGAGCCTGCACTCCTTCGACACCGTCAGCATTTCGATCAGAGCGGGCGGGNNGGGAAGGGCTCGGGCGCGGCGGCCGCCTTGTACCCCGTCGTCCCGGTGTGCCAGCCGGTGGGGAGGCGGAGGTCGAGGCCTTCTATCCCGGGGAAGTACACGGAGGTGTACGAGGGCGAGGGCGCCGNNGGTTCTCGTGCGGGTTCTCGTGCGGGTTCTCGTACGGGTCCTCAGTCATGAAGCTCCTCCGCCCTGGCGGGGAGCGCGGTCCGCAGGGTGCGCAGGCCCTTGGACGCCTGGCTCTTGACCGTGCCGGGGGCGCAGCCCAGCGTGGCCGCCGTCTCCTCGACGCTCAGGTCCTCGAAGTACCGCAGCACGATCACCGCGCGCTGGCGGGCGGGCAGGGAGCGGATCGCGGCGGCGAGGGACTGTTCCAGGTCGACGTCCGCGTACGGGTCGGCCGCCCCGGCGCTCTCCGGCAGCTCCCCCGTCGGCACCTCGCCGCGCCAGTGTCTTCGCCACCAGGAGGTGTGCGTGGTGACGAGGACCTTGCGGATGTACGCCTCGGGGTGGTCCTGGGCTATCCGCTCCCACTTCGGCCACACCTTGGCGAGCGCGGTCTGCAGCAGGTCCTCCGCGAGATGCGCGTCGCCCGTCAGCAGCCAGGCCGTCCGCAGCAGCCGCGGTCCCCGGGCGGCGACGAACGCCTCGAAGTCGCCGCCACGCATCATGTCCTCGCCGTCCTGTCCGGTCTCCCACGCCTGTGGAACGCGGTGGGGTGCCGTTCAGGTTGCCTTGCCCTGTCCTCGGTCCGCCCTTGGTCTTCCGCACCACAGAAGAAGGCCCCCGGAACCTTTCGGTTCCGGGGGCTCTCTCCGGTGCGGACTCCCGTGGGGGGAGTTCAGGAGGCGGAGGGCGTGGCGGACGCGGAGGAGGTGGACGTGACCCAGTCCTCGCCCTCCTGCGTGTCGTCCGGGTCGACACCGACCGTGATGGAGGCCTGGACTCCGCGTGCGATGCGGTCCTTCTTGTAGCGGAGCTTGAGCAGGCCGCCCGTGACACCGCTCTGGTCGTAGATGGTGTCCTCGGTGAGGGTCGTGCGCTCCGTGGTGTTCGTCGCGTACGGAGCCACCTCGGCGGAGGCGAGGACCGAGGTCTCGTCGAAGAAGAACTGGCCGGTGTGGCAGGTGTGCCCGCCCTCGTAACCGGCGTCGGTCATCTTGCCGCCCACGTGCACCTTGGTGTGGATGTGCACGGCGCGGCCGCGGTACCAGCCCGGGAAGACCGTCTTGAACTCGACGAAGCCGTCGTGGTCGGTGAGCCAGGTGCCGCGGAGGTAGCGGTTCTCGTCGGTCGGGTCGGTCTTGCCGCCACCGCCGCCGCCCGGTCCGCCGGAGGGCGGGGTGCCGGTGGGGGTGCCCGTGGGTGCGTCGGTGGGGGCTCCGCTCGGGGGCGTACCTCCGCCACCGCCGCCGCCCTGGGAGGCAGCCTCGTAACCCGAGTAGATGCCGAGCGCGTCGCAGTGCCAGATGTCGACGGCCGCACGCCGCAGCGGCTTGCAGCTCTCCGAGTCGATCACCTTGATACGAAGGGCGAAGGGGATGCCCTCCTTGTCCTCGGTGACATCCCGGCGGATCTTGTCCGCGTCGATGTAGTACGGGCCCTCTGTGGTCTCCGAGGTGAGCTTGTAGCAGGCCTCACCCGGGGTGCCGGGCTGCTTCTTCCCGGACTTGCCGGACGCGCCGGACTTCCCGGACTCCTGGGACGCGGATGCGGTCGTGACGATCGCGCCCCCGATCCCGACGGCGGCCACAGCCGCCCCACCTGCGACGACGGCCCGACGGCGCGTCATGTTCCTTTTGTGTGCGGGTCCTTGAGCTTCAGTCATGGGACGGGACCATAGGGAGGAAACCTGTCAGGGGCATGAGGGGCGACTGTGGATCCTGAGAAAAATGAGAATGCGGAACGGACAGGTCCCGTTGATCGCGCGTCAATCGATTGTTGATCGGCCTCCGTCAATCTGTTCCTTTGGGTACGCAACAAGGAGGGGCAGGTCGCACGCATGCTCGCGCAGCGCGTCACGGTGACCGTGCACGGATCCGATCCGCTGAGCCGGGCCGGAGCCATCAGCCATCTGCGGCACCAGCCGACGATACGGCTGGTCGATCCGGCCGCGGACACTCCACCGGACACGACGGACACCGTCGCCGTGGCGCTCGCCGACCAGGTGGACGAGACCACCGTCGCCGAACTGCGGCGGATCTCACGCGGCGGGGACGAGCATGTGGTGCTCGTCGTCCGGGAGCTGCGGGAGCCGGAGCTGCTGAAGGTGGTGGAGTGCGGTGTCAGGGCCATCCTCTGGCGCCACCAGGCCACCGAGGCGCGGCTGCTCAAGGCGGTCCACAGCGCGGCGCGCGGCGAGGGCGAACTGCCCCCCGATCTGATCAGCCGGCTGCTGGTCCAGGTGGGGCGGCTGCGCCGGTCCACCGCCGCCAGCGAAGTGGGCGGTTCCGGCGGGGTGCTGCCGCTGTTCGGCATGGCGGCACGCGAGGTGGACGTCGTGCGGCTGGTCGCCGAAGGGCTCGACACCCGGCAGATATCCGAGAAACTCGCGTACTCCGAACGGACCGTGAAGAACATCCTGCACGCGCTGATGACGCGGCTGCAGCTCACCAATCGCGCGCATGCGGTCGCATACGCGCTGCGCGAGGGATACATCTAGATGATCCACGAGATCGACGAGGCCCTGCGACGCGTGCTGCGGGGCGCGGCCCTGCCCGAGGGGACGGGTAAGGTCGTCTTCGAGGCGCCGACCCGCGACTGGGCGGCCCGGCGCAACACCCCCACGCTCAACGCCTATCTGTACGACATCCGCGAGGACGTGACCCGGCGCGAGCGCGGTGCGTACGCGGAGCGGGACGCCCGGGGCGTGGTCCTCCGCAGACGCCAGCCGCCCCGGTGGTTCCGGCTTTCGTACCTGCTCACGGCGTGGACCGCCCGGCCCGAGGACGAGCACCGGCTGCTCTCGTCGGCGCTGGCGGGTCTGCTGCCGCACGAGTACCTGCCGGCCGACACGCTTCCCGCCGTACTGCGGGATCTGGACGTCCTGGTTCCGCTGACGGTCGCCGTACCGCCCGCCGAGTCGCGGTCGCTCGCGGACATCTGGTCGGCGCTGGGCGGCGAGCTCAAGCCCTCGCTGGACGTGGTGGTCACGACACCGTTCCCGGTGACGCCGGTGTACGACGTGGCTCCGCCGGTGACGGAGGGCGCTGCTGTCTCGGTGCGGGGGCTCCCGAGCGGGCCTTCGGACTCCCGGCCGCGGATGTTGCGGCGGGTCAAGGACGGCACGGACCGCGCGGACAGTGCGGACAGTGCGGACGGTGGGAAGTAGTGCGTGCACTGCTTGAGCGGCTCGCAGGGCTGCGGCAGGAGGCGGGCGCCCTGGTGGAGGCCCGCAGCGCGGACGATCCGACGGCGGCCGATCCGCTGCGGGGGCTGTACGTCAGCGAGGACACCGCCCGGCGGCTGGCGACGGAGCCGGAACCGGATGAACGGCCCACTGGAGTCGGGGCCTGGGCCCGGTGCACCGGTGAGGGCGACGACCGGATGCCGGGCCTGGCGGCCCGGTTCGGACTCGGCGAGCTCGATGTGGCGATTCTGCTCGCCGCTCTGGCGCCCGACGTCCACCGCTCCTTCGAGCCGCTGTACGGGTACCTCAACGACGATGTCGGGCGGCGGCGGGCCACCGTCGACCTGGCGCTCACGCTGGCAGGCAGCGCCGCCTACGAGCCCGAAGCCCGGGGCCGCTTCCATCCCGGCGCGCCCCTCCTGGACGGCGGGCTGCTTCTCGTCGAGGAGGAGGAACGCCCGCTACCCGGACGGCAGTTGAGGGTTCCCGAGCGTGTGGTGGCCCATCTGCTGGGCGATGACACCCTGGATGCCGGTCTCCGCGCGGCGGGGGTCACCCTGCAGAGTCCGCGCGAGGCCCCGGCAGCTGCCGAAGGCACCGTCGCCGCCCGGATCGCGGGACCGGGCAGCGTACGCGTACATCTGCGGGAGCGGCGGGGCGGTGGCGCGGACGCCGTGGCCGACGCCCTGCGCGGCGCCGGGCGCACCGTGCTGCGGCACAGGCCGCCCGCCACCGGGCAGGACCCCGGTGTCGCCCATGCGCTGGTACGGGAGGCCCGGCTGCGCGGGGCCGGAACCGCGATCGTGGTGGAACCACTGCCGGAGCGTCCCGCGGAACTGGTACGGGCGATGGCGGTGGCCGATGTGACGGTGGTGTTCGCGGGGCCCGGCGCCTACGACCCCGAGTGGGCCCCGGACGCCGGATTGCTGGCCGTCGACGTCCAGGATGTCCAGGATGTCCAGGGCGGGTCGTCCGAGCGGGATCCGGTGGCGTTGTGGCGGGCCGAACTCCCCTACACCGCCGACGACTTGTCGTCCATCGGCGACGAGGAGCTGGCGCGGGCCGTCGCTCCGTACCGGCTCGACGGCGGGCAGGTCCGCCGGGCCGCGCGGGCCGCCACGGCGCTCGCCGCGTTCGAAGGGGTGCCGCTGAGTCCCGTACACGTACAGAAAAGTGCGCGGCTGCTGTCGGCGCCCGCGCTCGAACGTCACGCACGGCGCGTACGGCCGGCCGTCGGCTTCGGCGATCTGGTGCTGCCCGGTGAACCGCTCGGCCTGCTGAAGGAGTTGGCGGGGCGGGTACGTGACCGCTCCACCGTCCTCGGCCAGTGGAGGCTGCGGACCGGCGGCGGGCGCGGGCAAGGGGTGGTCGCGCTCTTCGCCGGGGAGTCGGGGACCGGCAAGACCCTGGCCGCCGAGGTGATCGCCGGTGAACTCGGCCTCGACATGTACGTGGTCGACCTGTCGGCCGTCGTCGACAAGTACGTGGGGGAGACCGAGAAGAACCTGGAGCGGATCTTCACCGAGGCCGACCGTACGGACGCGGTGCTGCTCTTCGACGAGGCGGACGCGGTCTTCGGCAAGCGCTCGGAGGTCCGCAGCTCGCACGACCGCTACGCCAACCTGGAGAGCGCGTACCTCCTGCAGCGCCTGGAGGCGTTCGAGGGGGTCGCCGTCCTCACCACCAACCTGCGGGCCAATCTGGACGACGCGTTCACCCGGCGGCTCGATCTGGTCGTCGACTTCCCGTTCCCGGACGTGGAGCTTCGGCTCGCGCTGTGGCGGTCGAGCCTGGCGGGGGTGCCGCAGACGGACGACCTGGAGGCCGAACTGACCGCGTGCGCCAAGGAGTTCGAGCTCGCGGGCGGGGCGATCCGGTCGGCCGCCGTGACCGCCGGATATCTGGCGGCGGCCCACGGCGGTCCGGTCACGGGTGCGGACGTACGGACCGGGGCGCGGCGGGAGTACGTGAAGATGGGGCGGCTCGTGATGCGGGACACGATGCCGTGGGCGCCCTGAGCGGCCCCTGCGGGGCCGCCCGCCTACGGCCCCGCACACGGCCCCGCCCTACGGCGTGCTTCCGAACTTCCAGTTCATGAAGACGTGGTTGTTGTCGTTGAACGGCGCGCAGCCCAGGACCTTCACCGGTGCGTCGCCCGTCGTCATGTCGGTGAGGCACTTGCCGTTCTCGGCACTCACGATTTGCACCGACCCGTCGGGCTGCTTCACCAGCTTCCACCGCTCGTTGGTGGGGAGCGTGCCCTTGCGGAGCTCCTCGGGGTCGACCGACCAGATCTGGACGGTGTCGTCTTCCTTCTTCGAGTTGAGGACGCTGTTCGGGGCGTTGCCCGGCGACAGGGCGACCGTGCCGTCGTCGTAGTGGCGGACGGTCCACCACTGGTTCTTGCCGGTGGTCTCGGCCGACCACCCGGCCGTGGTCACCTTGGTGCCGTCGTCGGGCCTGCCCTGGAAGACATCGAGGAACGGCAGGCTGTTGGCCTGGCTGCGCAGAGTCCGCGGCGCGTCGGCGTTGCTCTTCGGCGCCGGGGCCTTCTTCGAAGGCGCCGGCTGGCCTCCTCCTCCACCACCACCGGCAGAAGCCGACGGCGACGGAGCCTGCGGGCTGGGACTCGGCGCCGCCGACAAGGACGGCGAGGGAAGCGCGCTGGCGACCGCGGCGGCCTTCTCGGTCGCCTGGCTGGTCACCCCCGGATCGTGCCGGAACCACAGCGCCACCAGTACGACGGCCACCGCCACCAGCGCCGCGACCAGCGACAGCGCCCAGCGCGGGACGACGGGCGGCTGGATCCAGGTGCCGGTCAGCTCACCCGGCTGCTCGGACCCTGGGGCTCCCACCGTGATGGTGAAGGAGTGCTGCTTCACGGACCCGAACCAGTTGACCCGCTCCGGCCGCAGCTCCACCTCGGCGAAGCCGGCCCGGCCGGGGGCGGGCTGGACCGCCGCGGGCACGGTCTCCGCGGTGAAGGTGTCGCCGTTGTTGCGGCCCGAGAACGCGGCTGTCAGCGGCCGGTTGCCGAGGTTGTCGACGACGACGTTGCCCCTGCCCCGGAAGCGTCCCCGTACGGTGCGGGGCACGAGCTCGGCGTGGACCTGGGCGAAGGGGCCCACCGTCACCCGGCCCTCGACGACCTCTGCCGTGTGCGGGTGCTCCTGCGGGACGATCCGCACACCGAACGGACGCGGGCCCGCCTCGACATCAGGCGTCCTCGGCGGGGAGAAGATGATCTGGGCCGTGTCCTCGGCGCCGGGATACAGGCGCAGCGTCTGCGGTTCGATCCGAGCCCAGCCGCTCGCCTCACCGGCGATCGTCAGCCGGTACTCCTCGACCGTGTCCCCGGTGTTGCGCAGCCGCAGCCGCACATTCGCGTTCGATCCCGGTTCCACCGACGTCGCGTCGGGCTCCAATGAACTCCACATACTCACGCAGGCAGTCAACCCGTGCCCGAGCGCACCGGGGAGGTACGCCAGGGCAGTTACGGGGGCAGCGCACGTACCCTAACGACCAGCCACTCCTGGTTTGTTGAGGCTACCGCCGACCATCGCCCGAACGGTCGCGGAGTCCACGACTCCGGTGGCGCTGATGCCCACGGCGGCCTGGTACTGCTTGATCTTGTCCTTCATGGAGTTGTCGTACGGGGCGGCGGCGGCGTCGGACCCACCGCTCTTCCAATAGGCGGCGCCCTGCTGGGCATAGGCCCGGTCGCGTACGAGATCGTCGTCGCTGATGCCCGCCTGGGAGGCCCACCAGAAGGCCGCGAGGACCTGGGTGACCTGGAAGTTCTTCGCTCCGGGCTGGACCTGCTTCCAGTCGACGCTCTGCGCCCAGAGCGAGGTGAGCGTGGCCCGGCCGAGGGTGCCCTCGGGGTCGGTGCGGAAGATCTGGGCGGTGTTGTGGCCGGTGTTCTGTCCGTCGCGCACGACGGCCTTCTGGTAACAGACCAGGGAGGTACGGGTGTTGGCGTCGATCACGCCCGGTGTCCAGTTCCCGGCGAGCCGGCAGGAGTTCTTGGAGCCCAGCGCGACCAGCCTGCGCTGGGCGAACTCGACCACGACGTCCGCCTGGTATCCGGACTTCCAGGGCGGTCCCGACTTCTTCGCGACCGTGTCGACGGCTCCCGGGGACTTGGCGGTTCCCGCGCCCCCGCCCGACC
>NZ_JAFLRJ010000041.1 GCF_017315755.1 Streptomyces beijiangensis | reverse complement strand
GGCTCCGCCGCGTGGCGGGGCTGCGCCCCGGGCCCCCCTTGCCAGGGGTTCGGCTGAACGGGGCGAGTCCGCCGGAGCCCGCCTTTTGTCCTCAATCGCCGGACGGGCTTGATGTGCCTGGCGTGGGCTTGAAGCTTCAGCCCCGAAGGTTCCCGTCTGCGGATGCAGGCCCGAAGGTTCAGGCCTGGAGGTCCAGACCGGAAGGTTCAGGCCCGCAGGTCCAGACCCGGAGGTCCAGACCGGAAGGTTAAGACCCGCAGGTCCAGACCCGGAGGTCCAGACCGGAAGGTTCAGACCCGCGGGTTCAGACCCGGAGGTCCAGACCGGAAGGTTAAGACCCGCAGGTCCAGACCCGGAGGTCCAGACCGGAAGGTTAAGACCCGCAGGTCCAGACCCGGAGGTCCAGACCGGAAGGTTAAGACCCGCGGGTCCAGACCCGCGGGTTCAGACCCGCGGGTTCAGACCCGCGGGTTCAGACCCGCGGGTTCAGACCCGCGGGTTCAGACCCGCGGGTTCAGACCCGCGGGTTACTGAATCCTTACGCCTGTTCGGCGTGCAGGCTCATCGGGCCGTAGATCTTTGTCGTGTCCTCGAAGAGGAACACCTGGTCCGCGCCGCCCTCCAGGAGTTCCTTCCAGACCTCGCCGATCCAGGACTCCGCGTCGCCCTGTGTGGTGAAGTCCTCGGGCTGTACCGCGGGCTGAGTCTCTGTTCCGTCCGTCTTCTCGAACCGCCACGTCCACGCCATGTCAGCCTCCTGGATTACGTCCCGATCTGCTGCTGGCAGCGTAGCCGGGCGCGCAGCACCAGCGGTGACGCGGGAGGATCGACCTGTGGAACTGACTCTCCTCGGCACCGGAGCCCCTGACGGGCTGCCCCGTCCCGCCTGCCCCTGCGCCGCGTGCGCCACGGCCGTCGGCGGCCGTGCGCGCGCCGCGACCGCTCTTCTGCTCGACGGCACGCTGCTCCTCGACCTCACGCCGGGTGCGGTCTTCGCCGCCGCACGCGCCGGGCATTCGCTCACGGGCGTCACACAGGTGCTGCTGACCCATCCGCACGACGGTCCCGCCGTCGAGCTGCCGCCCGGGCTGCCCGCCGCCGCGCGGATCCCGGACGGGCGGGTGCTCTCGCTGCTCGGCGGGCACCGGGTGCGGGCGGTGCCGATGGACTCCCCCGGCACGGGGTACGACGTGACCTCCCCCGAGGGTGAGCGGCTGCTGTACCTCCCGCCGGGCGGATCGCCCTCGGGCCTGGCGGACGGCAGCCCGCACACGTACGACATGGTCGTCGCCGACGTCCTCGGCCGGCCCGACGCGCTGGCCAGGCTGCGCGGTGCGGGAGCGATCGGCCCGACGACCGACATCGTCGCGGTCCATCTCGACCACGACGTCCCGCCGGGCCCTGAGCTGGATCGCCGGCTCGCCGCGGCCGGCGCGCGGGCCGTGCCGGACGGGACGACGCTGGTCGTCGGCGCGTTCCCCATCTACGGGGCGCCGCCCGATCTGCCGCGCCGCACCCTGGTGCTCGGCGGTGCGCGGTCCGGCAAGTCGGTGGAGGCCGAACGACGTCTGGAGGCCTTCCCCGAGGTCGTGTACGTGGCGACGGGCGGCACCCGCGAGGGCGACCCGGAGTGGGCGTCGCGGGTGGGGCTGCACCGGGACCGCAGGCCGGGAGCGTGGCGTACCGAGGAGACCTGCGACCTGGTGCCGCTCCTGGAGGAGGACGACGGGCCTGCCCTTCTTATCGACTGTCTCTCGCTCTGGCTGACCGACGCCATGGACCAGGTGGGCGCCTGGGACGACGCGAAGTGGGCGGCCGACGGGGAGCGCGCGCTGCGGGCGCTCGTGACGGAACTGGTCGCCGCGGTGCGGGCCACGCGGCGTACCGTCGTCGCCGTCTCCAACGAGGTGGGCAGCGGTGTCGTGCCCGCCACCGCGTCCGGCCGCCGCTTCCGCGACGAACTGGGCCGCCTCAACGCGGCGTTCGCGGGCGAGTGCGAGCATGTCCTGCTGGTCGTCGCGGGACAGGCGCTCGTGCTGCGGGGCTGACTCCCGGATGTTCGGTCCGTGGGGCTGCCGGTACTGTTCGGCGAATGAGCGCGCTGAATCTCGACGACTTCTCCGATCTGATCGAACGCCCCGACAGCGGCGTGCGGCGCGACGCCGAGGAACGCCGCGAGAGGCTGGCCGTTCCTGCGGGTGCGCTCGGCCGGCTCGACGAGCTGGGTGAGTGGCTCGCGGTCGCGCAGGCCACCGTGCCGGTCAGGCCGGTCGCCCGGCCCCGCGTGGTGCTGTTCGCGGGCGACCACGGGGTCGCAGAGCTCGGCGTATCCGCCCGTACCGCCGGGAGCGCGCATGAACTCGTACGGGCCGTGCTGGAGGGCGGGAGCGCCGTCTCGGTGCTGGCCCGCCGCCTGGACGTACCGGTACGGATCATCGACGCGGGGCTCGACTGCGACCCCGCGCTGCTGCCCGATGACGTCGTGCGCCACCGGGTGCGGCGCGGCAGCGGGCGCATCGACATCGAGAACGCCCTCACCACGGAGGAGGCCGAGCAGGCCGTCCGGCTCGGCATGAGGATCGCCGACGAGGAGGCCGATTCAGGCACCGACCTGGTCGTGCTCGGCGATCTGAGCGTCGGCGGCACCACCGCGGCCGCCACCCTGATCGCGGCCCTCTGCGGTACGGACGCCTCGGTGGTCACCGGACGCGGCGGCGCCCCGATCGACGATCTGGCCTGGATGCGCAAGTGCGCGGCCGTACGGGACGCACTGCGCCGGGCCCGCCCGGTGCTCGGCGACCTCCTGGAGCTGCTCGCCGCGGTCGGCGGTGCGGACCTGGCGGCGATCACCGGCTTCCTGCTGCAGAGCTCGGTACGCCGGATGCCGGTGATCCTGGACGGGGTGGTCTCCTCGGCCTGCGCCCTGGTCGCCCAGCGGGCCGCCTTCCGCTCCCCCGACTCCTGGCTCGCAGGTCAGCTCAGTGGTGAGCCCGCGCAGGCGAAGGCTCTGGACCGGATGGCTCTCAACCCTCTGCTCGACCACGGCGTCACTGTGGGAGAAGGGGCAGGGGCACTGCTCGCACTTCCGCTCGTACAAGCCGCGGCCGCACTGGCTGCCGAGCTGCCCGAGCGCGCGGAGGAGAAAACGGTCTGAGACCTCGCGTCGCGGCCGGTGGGGAACCACCGGCCGGGACGTGGGGCCGCCGTGAAGCGCAATGCCCCATATCATCGCGTTTCATGGGAGAAGTCCGTTTGACCACCGAGGGAGCAGCAGACCGGTCCACGACGCTGTCGCGCAGAAGTGCGGGATTCGCCGTCTGGTATCTGCGCGTCGTCACATTCATCAATCTGCTCAGCGCTGTCTGGGTCTCCTTCGGGCAGGACATCAAACGGCACAACGTCGATGATTTCTTCACCCCGTACCTGCTGACGGCGGGCTTCGCCTCGGGCGTCTTCACGATGTTCCTGGCGATCACCATGCGCCGCCGCAAACGGGCCGCATGGATCATGAACTCGGTGATCGGCTGGCTCTTTCTGCTGCTCTTCGCCTTCGCGATGGCCGTTGACGAATCGGTTCGCCGCTACGCCCAGAACTGGGTCTCGCTCGCCCTGACCGCCGCCTTCGTGGCAGCCCTGGTGCTGGGCAAGCGGGAGTTCTACGCCAGGGGCGACCGCTCCAACCCGAAACTCGCCACGGCCGTCGCCGCCGGCGGACTGCTCGTCTGCTCCCTGCTCGCCGCCCTGCTCGTCACCGCCACCAACACCGCGCACGACGGCTACCGCGCCGACTTCCTGGACCGCTGGCGCTACGGCGTGATGCGGCTGGTCTCGCTGGTCCCCAACGACTCCCGCATCCACGGCATCCACACCCCGGGCTGGGTCAACGTCACCATCAACGTCCTCTCCACGCTGCTGCTGCTCGCCGTCCTGTACGCGGCCTTCCGCTCACGCCGGGCCGTCGACCCCCTCAGCGAGGAGGACGAGGAGCAGCTGCGCACCCTCCTCGGCAAACACGGTGACCGCGACTCGCTCGGCTACTTCTCGCTGCGCCGCGAGAAGAGCGCCATCTGGTCGCCCACCCGCAAGGCGGCGGTGACGTACCGCGTGGTGGGAGGGGTCTCCCTCGCCTCCGGCGACCCGATCGGCGACCCGGAGGCCTGGCCCGGCGCGATCGATCCCTGGCTGGCCGAGGCACGCGAGCACGGCTGGATCCCCGCGGTCATGGGCGCCAGCGAGGAGGGCGGCACCATCTACGCCCGGCACGGGCTGAACGCACTCGAACTCGGCGACGAAGCGATCGTGGAGATCGACGAGTTCACCCTGGAGGGGCGTGCGATGCGCACCGTCCGCCAGGCGTACAACCGGGTCAAGCGCGCCGGGTACACCGTCCGTATCCGCCGCCACGAGGACATCCCCGCCGAGGAGATGGATCAGCTCCTGGAGCGCGCCGACGACTGGCGCGACGGGGCCACCGAACGCGGCTTCTCCATGGCGCTGGGGCGGCTCGGAGATCCTGGTGACGGACGCTGCGTCATGCTGGAATGCTCCGACGGGGAAGGGGAATTGCGTGCGGTACTGAGCTTCGTGCCCTGGGGGCCGAAGGGGCTCTCCCTGGACCTGATGCGCCGTGACCGCGACGCCGAGAACGGCCTGATGGAATTCATGGTCATCGAACTCCTGCAGCGCGCAAAGGAGATCGGGATCACTCAGGTCTCACTGAACTTCGCGATGTTCAGGTCAGTCTTCGAACGTGGCTCGAAACTTGGCGCCGGACCGGTGCTGAGGTTGTGGCGCTCCCTGCTCAGCTTCTTCTCCCGCTGGTGGCAGATCGAGTCGCTCTACCGGGCCAACGCCAAGTACCGGCCGATCTGGGAGCCACGATTCATGCTCTTCGAGAAGAGCGCAGACCTGCTGCGCATCGGAATCGCCTCGGCACGCGCCGAGGGCTTCCTGGAGGCCCCCGGGCTGCCCAAGTGGCTCCACCGCAGGCATCTGGGTTCCAAGAGATGAACCTGCGGCCGGTGCGCACCTTCGTGCGCCGCGAATGGGGGCCTCTGTTCGGGACCGTATGGGCCGTGCTGCGGGCCAGGAAGTGGCGGGCGATCCCGGTGACCGTCGCCGCGGTCTGCCTCACCGCCCTCTTCCAGATCGTGCAGAACCAGGACTGGGGGTTCGAGCCGGTCCAGAACATTGGTTTCGTACGGGCCGAGGACCCCCTCTGGCTGGCCCTGCTCCGCACGCCGCTCTCGCTCTTCGTGCCGGCGCTCGACCTGCCCGTCTGGGGTGCGCTCGCACAGATCCTGATCGTCTTCGGGATCGCCGAGATCTGCATCGGCTGGAAGCAGACGATGCTGATCGCCTACCTGACCACCGTGGCCGGGACGATGTACGCCCGCATCGGCATCGCTATCGGCCCCGACGGCGTCTTCGGGCTGCCCGCGTCCGACGCACGGATCGTCGACACGGGCCCCTCGGCCGCGGTCGTGGGCCTGGCGGTCTACGTCTGCTGGCGCTACCGGGCCTACTGGACGGCGGGCGTGGTGATCGCGTCGATGGTCGTCGAGGTGATCATCAAGAACAACCTGGCGGGCAAAGAGCACATCGCGGCGATCGTGGCCGTGCTGCTGGTGATCGCCTTCACCGCACGGCGTGACCGCCGCCGTCAGCGGCGGTTGTCCGAGGAGTCCGTGGAGCGGAGCGACGCCCGGTCGGGGGCCCCGCCGATCAGGTCCTGAAGCTTCCGCCGGGGCCCGGCCCAGCGGCGGTCGTGCCGGTAGGCGCGTCGCATCGCACGGGCGCGGCCGCGCGGGCGGCGGCGGTAGAAGCGCCGGGCCCAGGGGGAGACCGGGCGCGCCAGGCGTACGGCACCGATCATGGCGACGAAGGGCACGACGGTGCCGATCAGCGCGGTACGGGGCTTCCCCTTGGCCAGGGCGACCAGCGCGAACAGGAAGTTCACCATGGTGTTCGTCACGAACAGACCCCGGCTGTGCCGCTCCTGAGGGCTGAGCGCGTCGACCCCGAAGGGCAGGAAGCCTCCCAGGACCAGTCCCACCAGGGCGGCGGTGAGCACCACGATCTCGACGCTCTTGCGGCCCTGTTCGCTCCAGTACACGTCGTCGAGGTGGAGGAGCAGGGCGAACTCGTCGAGGACCAGGCCCGCGCCCGTACCGAAGATCACCGCACAGACCGCGGCCCCGAAGCCGTGCCGCCCGCTGGTGACCGCGCCGAAGCCGCCGATCACGGTCAGGACAACACCGGGCACCACGTGGTGGATGTGCATCCCGCCCGGTGTGATGTCCCGGAAGGGGCCGCGGCCCGCCCTGATCAGCCGCGCGATGGTGCGCACGGTGACGAAGGACAGGACGAAGGAGACCAGGGCGAGCAGCAGGGGGAGCTTGCCCGGCTCGAGGATGTTGCGTGTGAACCAGTGACCCATGCCACCCCCTTCCCTATTGCCCGTAATGCGTAACTTATCGGCTGCGGGTGACGGATAGCCTGCGCGCCATGGACGGCATACGTTTCGCCTTCGGCACGCTCACGGTCCTCCCGGTGAGAGTGACCCGCTGGGACCGGGAGGCGGCCCGCGCAGGCATGCTCTGCGCGCCGCTGGCCGGGCTGGTCGTGGGCCTGTCCGCGGCCGCGCTCGGCGGGCTCCTGCTGCTGCTCGGCTCGGGCCCGCTGCTGGCCGCCGTGGCCACGGCCGCCGTACCCGCGGCGCTCACCCGCGGTCTGCACCTCGACGGTCTCGCGGACGTCGCCGACGGTCTCGGCAGCGCCAAGCCGGCCGAGGACGCGCTGCGGATCATGAAGCAGTCGGACATCGGCCCGTTCGGTGTGATCTCGCTGCTCTTCGTCCTGATGGCCCAGACCGCCGTGCTCTTCCAGTTGTACGGGGAGAGCTGGGCGCACGGCGCGGTCGCCGCCGCCGTCTCCGCGGTCACCGCCCGCACCGCACTCACCCTCGCCTCGCGCGCGGGCGTGCCCCCTGCCCGTCCGGAAGGTCTTGGCGCGGCGGTCGCCGGGGTGGTGCCCGTACGGTCGGCACTGACCGTCGCAGCCCTGGCCACGGCCGCCTGTGCGGGCGCGGGTGCGGTCTTCGGTCCGTACGCCGCGATCCACCACGCGCTGGCCGTCCTGGCGGGGCTCGCAGCGGCCCAACTCCTGCTCCGGCACTGCCTGAAGCGGTTCGGCGGGGTGACGGGCGACGTCTTCGGCGCACTGGCCGAAACGGCGGCCACCGCGGCACTGGTCGTACTGGCGTGGAACCGGTAGTCGTCACCGAGCGTAGGCTCTCGACGGGGCGGCCCCATCCGTCGGCCACCACGAACTCAACGGAAGCGAGATTTCACCACCGTGACTGCTCTCACTCTCAGCACGGCCGGCGCGGCCACCCTGCGCGCCGACGCCATCGTCGTCGGCATCGCCAAGGGTCCCAAGGGGCCGGTTGTCGCCCCGGGCGCCGAGGCCGTCGACAAGGCCTTCGACGGCAAGCTCGCCGCCGTCCTGGAGACCCTGGGCGCCTCGGGCGCCGAGGGCGAGGTGACCAAGGCTCCCGCGGCCTCCGGCCTGAAGGCCCCGCTGGTGCTGGCCGTAGGCCTCGGCTCCGTACCGGAGAAGGACGAGACGTACGCCGAGGAGTCGCTGCGGCGTGCCGCCGGTGCCGCCTCGCGCGCGCTGCACGGCATCAAGAAGGCCGCGTTCGCGCTGCCGATCGAGACCGCCGAGGACGCCCTGGCGATCGCGGAGGGCGCGCTGCTGGGTGCCTACGCCTTCACCGCGTACCAGGAGAAGGGCGCCGACGCCAAGGGGCCGCTCGCCGAGGTCGCCCTGCTGGGCGCCAAGCCGCGCGACAAGGCCTACAAGGCCGCCGCCGAGCGCGCTGTCGCCGTCGCCGAGGAGATCAACCGGGCGCGCGACCTGGTGAACACCCCGCCGAACGACCTCTACCCCGAGTCCTTCGCCGCCGTGGCCACCGCCGTCGGCAAGGAGCACGGCGTCAAGGTCCAGGTCTTCGACGAGAAGGCGCTCGTCAAGGGCAACTACGGCGGCATCCTGGGCGTCGGCCAGGGCTCGGAGCACGGGCCGCGTCTGGTGAAGCTCTCTTACACGCACCCCAAGGCGGAGAAGTCGCTCGCCTATGTCGGCAAGGGCATCACCTACGACTCGGGCGGCATCTCGCTCAAGCCGGCCGGCCACAACGAGACGATGAAGTGCGACATGGCCGGCGCTGCCGCCGTCTTCGCCGCCGTCGTCTCGGCCGCGCGTCTGGGCCTGCAGGTCAATGTGACCGGCTGGCTGGCGCTCGCCGAGAACATGCCGTCGGGCAACGCCACCCGCCCCGGTGACGTGCTGCGCATGTACAGCGGCAAGACCGTCGAGGTCCTCAACACGGACGCCGAGGGCCGTCTGGTCCTGGCCGACGCGCTGGCGAAGGCCTCGGAGGAGAAGCCCGACGCGATCGTCGACGTGGCGACCCTGACCGGCGCCATGGTGATGGCCCTGGGCAACCGCACCTTCGGCATCATGGGCAACGACGAGTCCTTCCGTACCGCCATCCACGAGATCGCGGAGGAGGTCGGCGAGCAGTCCTGGCCGATGCCGCTCCCCTCGGACCTGCGCAAGGGCATGGACTCCCCCACCGCCGACATCGCCAACATGGGCGAGCGGATGGGCGGCGGTCTGGTCGCCGGCCTGTTCCTGCAGGAGTTCGTCGCCGACGACATCTCCTGGGCGCACCTGGACATCGCGGGACCGGCCTTCAACGAGCAGGGCCCGTTCGGCTACACCCCCAAGGGCGGCACCGGCTCCGCGATCCGCACGCTGGTGCGGCTGGCCGAGCGTACGGCCACGGGCGACCTGGGCTGACGTCCCGGTTCTCTGTCGCGTACGGCCCCGGGTGCGCCCGGGGCCGTACGCGTTCATGCTGAACGCATGTCATCGGACCTCGGGCCCGGCCTCGCACCCGAAGAGCAGGGATCGCGGCTGGCCGACAGCATCGGCTGGATCGTCCTCGCGTGCGTCCTGCTGATGTGGTTCGCGGTCTGCAACCTCATCGGCGGATGGCCGCGCTGGGCCATCGGGATCGGCGCCGCCGTCGCGCTCTGCCTGCTCGGGCGGTGGTTCCAGCGGCGACTGCGCCGCTGATCGCCGGCGTTCGCCCTGGACGAAATTCCCACCCCCGTCCGGCTGTCACAGGCATATGTGCTGTGCCACACTCCGGCCCGGCGTCTCGCTTGCCGCCGACAAGTGCGAAGATGGGTTCTCGGCAGGACAGGGCCCCCACCACAGGGCCGAAGACACAAGCGGCCGTAGACCCGCCGCCGCCCGGTCAGAAAAAACCGGTGCCGGCGCACCATGCATGGAGGACGTGACGTGGCGAACGACGCCAGCACCGTTTTCGACCTAGTGATTCTCGGCGGCGGTAGCGGCGGTTACGCCGCGGCGCTGCGCGCGTCGCAGCTGGGTCTGGACGTCGCCCTGATCGAGAAGGGCAAGGTCGGCGGTACCTGCCTGCACAACGGCTGCATCCCGACGAAGGCCCTGCTCCACGCGGGCGAGATCGCCGACCAGGCTCGCGAGAGCGAGCAGTTCGGTGTCAAGGCCACCTTCGAGGGCATCGACATGGCCGCCGTACACAAGTACAAGGACGACGTGATCGCGGGCCTGTACAAGGGTCTGCAGGGTCTCATCGCCTCGCGCAAGGTGACCTACATCGAGGGTGAGGGACGTCTGTCGTCCCCGACCTCCGTGGACGTCAACGGACAGCGCATCCAGGGCCGTCACGTCCTGCTGGCGACCGGTTCCGTACCGAAGTCGCTGCCGGGTCTGGAGATCGACGGCAACCGGATCATCTCCTCGGACCACGCGCTGGTCCTGGACCGCGTCCCGGAGTCGGCGATCATCCTGGGCGGCGGCGTCATCGGCGTCGAGTTCGCCTCGGCCTGGAAGTCCTTCGGGACCGACGTGACCATCGTCGAGGGCCTCAAGCACCTCGTGCCGGCCGAGGACGAGAACTCCTCCAAGCTTCTTGAGCGCGCGTTCCGCAAGCGCGGCATCACGTTCAACCTGGGCACGTTCTTCCAGGGCGCCGAGTACACCGAGAACGGTGTCAAGGTCACCCTCGCGGACGGCAAGACCTTCGAGGCCGAGGTGCTGCTGGTGGCCATCGGCCGCGGCCCGGTCTCCGCCGGTCTCGGCTACGAGGAGCAGGGTGTCGCGCTGGACCGCGGCTACGTCCTCGTGGACGAGTACATGCGGACCAACGTCGAGACGATCTCGGCCGTCGGCGACCTCGTCCCGACCCTCCAGCTCGCGCACGTCGGCTTCGCCGAGGGCATCCTGGTGGCGGAGCGTCTGGCCGGTCTCAAGACCGTCCCGATCGACTACGACGGCGTGCCGAAGGTGACGTACTGCCACCCCGAGGTCGCCTCCGTCGGTATCTCCGAGGCCAAGGCCAAGGAGATCTACGGTGCGGACAAGGTTGTCGCTCTGAAGTACAACCTCGCGGGCAACGGCAAGAGCAAGATCCTCAAGACCTCGGGCGAGATCAAGCTCGTCCAGGTCAAGGACGGTGCTGTCGTCGGTATCCACATGGTCGGCGACCGTATGGGCGAGCAGGTCGGCGAAGCCCAGCTGATCTACAACTGGGAGGCTCTGCCGGCCGAGGTCGCGCAGCTCATCCACGCGCACCCGACGCAGAGCGAGGCGCTCGGCGAGGCCCACCTGGCTCTCGCGGGCAAGCCGCTGCACTCCCACGACTAGTAGCCCCCGGGCCGCGACGACCACTTCCGCACTTTCCGTTAGGAGCAACTGAAACCATGTCGGTTTCCGTAACCCTGCCGGCGCTCGGCGAGAGCGTCACCGAGGGCACCGTCACCCGCTGGCTGAAGGCCGAGGGCGAGCGCGTCGAGGCCGACGAGCCGCTGCTCGAGGTCTCGACCGACAAGGTCGACACCGAGATCCCCGCGCCCGTCGCCGGCATCCTGCTCGAGATCGTGGTCGCCGAGGACGAGACCGCCGAGGTCGGCGCCAAGCTCGCCGTCATCGGTGCTCCGGGTGCCGCGCCCGCCGCAGCCCCGGCTCCGGCAGCTCCGGCACCGGCACCGGCTCCGGCTCCGGCCGCAGCCCCGGCCGCTGCCGCTCCGGCTCCCGCCGCCCCTGCCCCGGCTGCTCCCGCGCCCGCTCCGGTCGCGCCTGCCGCCCCGGCTCCGGCTCCGGTGGCCGCTCCGGCCCCCGTCACCCCGGCCGCGGCTCCGGCCGCGACCTCCGGTGACGACGGCGCCTACGTGACCCCGCTGGTCCGCAAGCTCGCGTCCGAGAACGGCGTGAACCTGGGCTCGGTCAAGGGCACCGGCGTCGGTGGCCGTATCCGCAAGCAGGACGTCATCACCGCCGCGGAGGCCGCCAAGGCCGCCGCCACCAAGGCTCCGGCCGCCGCCGCCCCCAAGGCGCAGGCGCCCAAGCTGGAGGTCTCCCCGCTGCGCGGTCAGACCGTCAAGATGACCCGCATGCGCAAGGTCATCGGCGACAACATGATGAAGGCCCTCCACGGCCAGGCGCAGCTGACCTCCGTGGTCGAGGTGGACATCACCAAGCTCATGAAGCTGCGTGCGGCCGCCAAGGACGCCTTCGCCGCCCGTGAGGGCGTCAAGCTGTCCCCGATGCCGTTCTTCGTCAAGGCCGCTGCCCAGGCGCTGAAGGCCCACCCGGTCGTCAACGCCCGGATCAACGAGGACGAAGGCACCATCACCTACTTCGACACCGAGAACATCGGTATCGCGGTGGACTCCGAAAAGGGTCTGATGACCCCGGTCATCAAGGGAGCGGGCGACCTCAACCTCGCCGGCATCTCGAAGAAGACCGCGGAGCTCGCGGGTGCGGTGCGCGCCAACAAGATCACTCCGGACGAGCTGTCCGGCGCGACCTTCACGATCAGCAACACCGGCTCGCGCGGTGCGCTGTTCGACACGGTCATCGTGCCGCCGAACCAGGTCGGCATCCTCGGTATCGGTGCGACCGTCAAGCGTCCGGTGGTCATCAACCACCCGGACCTGGGCGAGACCATCGCGATCCGCGACATGACCTACCTGGCTCTCTCCTACGACCACCGCCTGGTGGACGGCGCCGACGCGGCCCGTTACCTGACGGCCGTCAAGGCGATCCTGGAAGCCGGCGAGTTCGAGGTCGAGCTCGGCCTGTAAGGCACCTTCGCGCAGTAGCAGTACGCAGCGCCCCGTCCGGATCCGATCCGGACGGGGCGCTGCGTTGCGCTCACTTCTGCAGCGGTTCGTCCGACCACCCTAAGAGCGTCGCGACCCACACATGAGGGATCGCCGCCTGGTGCGCGGGCGCCAAGTGGTGGGTGCGGTAGGCCTTCAGCACGTCGTAGACCGCGTCCAGGCAGCCCCGGGTGCCGAACGTGCCGGTCTTCGGGTCGATGCCGGACAAGAAGCCGCGTCCCTCCACCGTGCGGATCATCGCGCGGGCCGAATTCGCGTCTGCCGTGCGCGAGTTGACGCACCGGTAGCGGGTGTACGGGTGCTCGCTCCTGCCCGGGCAGTACGTCTCGTGGGCCATGTCGTGGAGCATCTTCTGGTGGCTGCCCCGGGCGGCGTGCCAGGTGCCGATGAAGCCGCCGTGCGCCGTGCGCCGTGTGCCGTGTGCCGTGCAGAGCTTGCCCGTCGGGTTCTCCAGCGCCCCGTACTCCCACCGGCCCGTGCCCGGGACCTTGAATCCCCAGCCCACATGGCCGAGCCTCTGCGCCTCGTCCGGCTTGACGAAGACGCATGTGCCGCCGGTGCGGCGGACGGAGCAACTGCCGCCTTGCCGCCGCCCGACTGCGCGCATCCTGTGGTGATCGTCATGGTCGTCAACGCCACGACAGCCGCTGCCGCGAGGCGGATCCGGCCGGTCCTACCGGTGTTGTTCATGTCTCCCCCTGCTGATCAGAAGGCGCGCCCCGGGAACACCTCGCTTCCCCGGTACACGGCGGCGCCCTGGAGCCGAGTTGCCCGTGGATTGGTCCCATGACAGCCCTGTGACGGCTTCGGGCCCGGCCCGGAACGGGTCTCCACATCGGCAGCCGCCCTGCCGTGCGCTGCGGCCAACAGGGATAATGTCCGTCGCCGCCCTTCGAAGGAGCACCTCATGCCGACGCCCGTCGTCCACTCGCTGCGCGAGCAGATCCGCGAGCACATCGTCGAGGGGATCGTCAGCGGGCGCTGGAAGCCGGGCGAGCGGATCGTGGAGCGGCGCATCGCCGTCGAGCTCGAGGTCAGCCAGACGCCCGTACGCGAGGCTCTGCGAGAGCTGGAGACGCTGCGGCTCATCGAGTCCGCTCCCAACAAGGGCGTAAGGGTACGGAATCTGACCGCGGCCGATCTGGAGGAGTCCTACCCCGTGCGGGCCGGTCTGGAGCAGATCGCGGCCGAGCTGGCCGTCGAGCGGCTGGCCGCGGATGTGTCCGTACTGGAGCCGTCCGTGGCGGCGCTGTACGCGGCGGACGCCGCCGGGGACAGTGCCGGGCAGGTGCGGCACACCGTCGCCTTCCACCGGGAGCTGGTGCGGGCCGCGGGCAACGGCGTCCTGCTGCACACCTGGGAGTCGCTGGGCATCGAGGTGTTCACCGCGCTGTCGATCCGGTGGCTCGGGACGGTGCAGAAGTCGTACGCCGAGGAACACGAAGCCCTGGTCGAAGCGTTCCGGCGGCGTGATCCGGAGATCGGTGCACTGGTGAAGCTGCACGTGCTCGGATGTGCGCCGCGCGCCTGAGTTGTGCCGGTTTGCCCGGACACCCTGTGCCCGTATCTCTGGCACTGAGTGCCGATTTCTCCATGTCGAGAAGTTTTGCCCTTCAACCCTTTGATCGATCATCGATCAGGGGTTTACAGTCGACGACGGACTTCACCCAGTCCGTAGCCCTGTCCTGCCAGACCTGGGCAACCCCCTCCCCTTCGACTCCGGAAGGCGGCCTTCGTGACCGACCTCGCAGCCAAGTCTCCGAGCGAGCTCGACCAGCTCCCGGACCGTGACACCGAAGAGACCGCCGAATGGGCGGCCTCCCTCGATGCCGTCACCAAGGCCGCCGGCCCGCACCGCGCCGCGTATCTGATGCGCCGGACCCTCCAGCACGCCGAGGGCGCCGGTCTCGCGCTGCCCAAGCTGCTGGAGACCGACTACGTCAACACCATCCCCACCTCCGCCGAGCCGACGATCGACGGCGACGAGGAGATGGAGCGCAAGATCACCGCGTGGAACCGCTGGAACGCGGCCGCGATGGTCACCCGCGGCGCCAAGCACGGCGTCGGCGGCCACATCGCCACCTTCGCGTCGGCGGCCTGGCTGTACGAGACCGGCTTCAACCACTTCTTCCGCGGGAAGGAGGGCGACGGCTCCGGCGACCAGCTCTACATCCAGGGCCACGCCTCGCCCGGCATCTACGCCCGCGCCTTCCTCGACGGCCGCCTCTCCGAGCAGCACCTCGACAACTTCCGGCAGGAAGCGGGCGGCAAGGGCCTGCCCTCCTACCCGCACCCGCGCCGACTCCCCTGGCTCTGGGAGTTCCCGACCGTCTCCATGGGTCTGGGCCCGCTCTCGGCCATCTACCAGGCGCGCTTCAACCGCTACCTGACCAACCGCAACATCAAGGACGTCTCGAACTCCCACGTCTGGGCGTTCCTCGGCGACGGCGAAATGGATGAGCCCGAAGCGACGGCGGCCCTCGGCCTCGCCGCCCGTGAGGGGCTCGACAACCTGACCTTCGTCATCAACTGCAACCTGCAGCGCCTCGACGGTCCGGTCCGCGCCAACTTCAAGATCGTGCAGGAGCTGGAGGGCCAGTTCCGCGGCGCCGGCTGGAACGTCGTCAAGTCGATGTGGGGCAACGCCTGGGACGAGCTCTTCCAGCTCGACACCCAGGGCGCGCTCGTCCGCCGCCTCCGCGAGGTGCCCGACGCGCAGGTCCAGACGTACCAGACGCGTGACGCCGCCTACATCCGCGAGGACTTCTTCGGCAAGGACCCGGCGCTCGTCGAGATGGCGAAGCTGCTGAGCGACGACAAGATCCTCGAGTGTTTCCACCTCTCGCGCGGCGGCCACGAGCCCCGCAAGGTGTACGCGGCCTACAAGGCGGCGCTCTCCCACAAGGGCGCGCCGACCGTGATCCTGGCGCAGACCGTCAAGGGCTACACCCTCGGTGAGGGCTTCGCGTCGAAGAACGCCAACCACCAGATGAAGAAGCTCTCGGTGGACGAGTTCAAGAACATGCGTGACCTTCTTGAACTCCCCATCTCCGACAGCCAGTTCGTCGACGGCGTCGTCCCCTACGGCCACCCCGGCACCGACTCCCCCGAGGTCCGCTACCTCCAGGAGCGCCGCGCGGCCCTCGGCGGCCCCGCCCCGGCCCGCCGCACGCAGGCGCTCGCTCCGCTGCCCGCCGCGGCCGACAAGTCCTTCGCCGCCTTCGACAAGGGCTCCGGCTCGCAGTCGATGGCGACCACGATGGCCTTCGTACGCCTGGTGAAGGACCTGATCCGCGACAAGGAGACCGGCAAGCGCTGGGTCCCGATCGTCCCGGACGAGGCCCGCACCTTCGGTATGGAGTCGCTGTTCCCGTCGCTCGGCATCTACTCGCCGAAGGGCCAGACGTACGAGCCGGTCGACCGTGACCAGCTGATGTACTACCGCGAGGCCAAGGACGGCCAGATCCTCAACGAGGGCATCACCGAGGCCGGCTCGATGGCCGACTTCATCGCCGCCTCGTCCGCGTACTCCACACACGGCGAGACGATGATCCCCTTCTACATCTTCTACTCGATGTTCGGCTGGCAGCGCACCGCCGACCAGATGTGGCAGCTCGGCGACCAGCTGGGCCGCGGCTTCCTGGTGGGCGCCACCGCGGGCCGCACGACGCTGACGGGCGAGGGCCTGCAGCACGCCGACGGCCACTCGCCGATGATCGCGGCCACCAACCCGGCGGCGCTGTCGTACGACCCGGCCTTCGCGTACGAGATCGCCACCATCGTCAAGGAGGGTCTGCGCCGCATGTACGGCGAGGCGCTCCCGGACGAGGACCGTGACGTCTTCTACTACCTCACCGTCTACAACGAGCCGATGCCGCAGCCGGCGAAGCCCGCGGGCATCGACGAGGGCATCATCAAGGGCCTCTACCGCTTCAACACCGCGGAGTCGGCCGGCCTCACCACCCCCGCCAATGCCTCGCGCATCCAGCTCGTCGGCTCCGGCACCGCCATCCACTGGGCCCTCAAGGCCCAGCAGCTCCTCGCCGGGGAGTGGGGCGTCGCCGCCGACGTCTGGTCGGCGACCTCCTGGACCGAGCTGCGCCGGGACGCCCTGGAGGCGGACGCGGCCCTGCTGCGCGGCGAGGAGCGGATTCCGTTCGTACGCAAGGCACTCGAGGGCGTCGACTCGCCCGTCCTCGCGGTCTCCGACTACATGCGCCAGGTCCCCGACCAGATCGCGCAGTGGGTCGAGCAGGACTACTCCTCGCTCGGCGCGGACGGCTTCGGCATCTCCGACACCCGTGACGCGGCCCGCCGCCACTTCGGTGTCGACGCCGAGTCGATCGTGGTGGCCGCCCTCGCGCAGCTGGCGCGGCGCGGTGCGGTGCCGGTCACGGCCGTGAAGGAGGCGCGCGAGCGCTACGGCCTGTAATTCCTGTACGTACGACGTGCCCCGCCCCACCGGATTGCCGGGGCGGGGCACGCGTGCGTGAATGGGCCGGGGACCGACTTCACGAGGAGCCCACGATGATCCACAACAAGCCGTCCGCGCCCACCTGGGCCGACCTCTCCACCACCGACCTCACCGGCGCCAAGGCCTTCTACACCGGGCTCTTCGGCTGGACGGCCGGCGATGTCCCGATGCCGGACGCCGGCGGCTACGGGATGTGGATGAAGGGCGAGGAGTACGTCGGCGGGTACGGGCCCTGTATGTCGCCCGGCCAGCCGCCCGCCTGGATGGCGTACTTCGGGACCGCCGACATCGAGGCCACCACCGCGGCCGTGACCGCCAACGGCGGTACGGTCGTCGCCGGGCCCATGGACATCTTCACCTCGGGCAAGCTCGCCGCCTGCACCGACCCCGAGGGCGCCTTCTTCGGCCTCTGGCAGCCGCTGGAGCACCAGGGCTTCGGCGCGGTCGACGAGCCGGGTGCGGTGGCCTGGTTCGAGCTGCTGGTACGGGACCCGGAGCAGGCGAAGGCGTTCTACACGGCCGTCTTCGGCTGGGGCGCGGACACGCATCCGTACGGACCGACCTCGTACACCGAGTGGTCCCTCGACGGCGAGTCGTTCAGCGGGATGATGGCCATCGACGAGAACTTCCCGCCCGACGTGCCCGCGCACTGGATGGTCTACCTGGCCGTGGAGGACTGCGACACGACCGCGGCCAAGGTCGGTGAGCTGGGCGGAAAGGTCCTCGTGCAGCCGACGACGATCCCGCCGGGGCGCTTCTCCGTGGTCAGCGACCCGCAGGGCGCGCTGCTCGCGGTGATCGCGCTCACCCCCGGGCAGAAGGGCTGAGCGCCGGGCCCGCCGGTCAGCGGTAGTCGGACGCGGGCGCCTGCTTGCCGCCCTTGACCACCTCGGTCATGTACGCCCAGGCGTCCGGCACCGAGCCGTCCGCGTCCGTGAAGCCGTACTCCCTGGCCATGCCGACGCTGGAGAGCGACTGACCGCTGAAGCGCGCCTTTTCCGGGTCGGCGGCGAGGGCCGCCACCGCGCGGGCGACGAAGAGCGGGGTCTCGGAGATCGCGAAGTGCGGGTCCTGGGCGATCGCGTCCTGCCAGGTCTCCTCGGTGACCTTGAAGGCCGTGTCCAGCATCGACTCGGAGCGCAGCCAGCCGGGGGTCAGACAGACGGCCGTGCCGCCGTACTCCTTCAGCTCCTCGGCGAGGGCCCGTGCCATGCGCAGCGGGGCTGCCTTGGCGAGGTCGTAGAAGAAGGTCTCGCGGTAGTCGCGGTTGAACTCCTCGGTGCCGTCGGTCACTTCGATCACCAGTCCGCCGGGATTGCGGACGAGGAGCGGGAGCGCGAAGTAGCTGGTGTTGAGGTGGGTCTCGACGCCCAGGCGCAGCATCCGCATGCCCTCGTCCAGGTCCTGTTCCCAGAGCTTCTTGCCCCACTGTCCGACCAGGAGGTGGTCGCCGCCCCAGATGTCGTTGACGAGGACATCGAGGCGTCCGTGGTCGCGGTCGATGCGCTCGACCAGGGCTTTGACCTGTGCGCGGTCCAGGTGGTCGGTGGGCACGGCGATGCCGGTGCCGCCCGCCGCGGTGATCAGCTCGGCGGTCTCCTCGATGGTCTCGGTGGTACGTCCCACCTCGCTGACCTGCGTGCGGGTGGTGCGTCCCGTGGCGTACACCGTGGCTCCCGCGCGGCCCAGTTCCACGGCCATGGCGCGGCCCGCGCCCCGCGTCGCTCCGGCGACCAGGGCGATCCTGCCTTGCAGAGGCTGCTGTGAAGTGTCCATGGAGTACAGGCTGGCATCGAAAGGCGACACCTTCTGTCGTGTTTTCCTGGAGGCATGCGCGCTGCCCGACTCATCAAAATGGTTCTGCTGCTCCAGTCGCGGCCCCTGATGACCGCTGCCGAGCTGGCCCGTGAGCTCGAAGTCTCCGAGCGCACCGTCACCAGGGACGCCCAGGCGCTCTCCGAAGCCGGAGTCCCGGTCTACGCCGACCGGGGCAGGGCCGGTGGCTACCGGCTGATCGGCGGCTACCGTACGCGGCTGACCGGTCTTGCCCGGAGCGAGGCCGAGGCGCTGTTCCTCTCCGGGCTGCCCGGCGCACTGCGCGAGATGGGCCTGGAGGACGCCGCCTCTGCGGCCCGGCTGAAGGTCTCGGCCGCCCTGCTGCCCTCGCTGCGGGACGCCTCCGAGTCGGCGGCCCAGCGCTTCCACCTGGACGCGCCCGGCTGGTACCAGGAGCCGGAGACCCCTCCCCTGCTGCCCGCGCTGGCCGAGGCGGTCTGGGACGACCGCAGGGTCCTCGCCCGCTACGGGCGGCGCGACGGCTCCGAGGTGGAGCGGCAGCTGGAACCGTACGGCCTCGTGCTCAAGGCGGGCACCTGGTACGTGTGCGCCCGCACCGGCGGCGACTTCCGCGTCTACCGCATCGACCGCTTCACGGAGGTGTCCGTCACCGACGACCGCTTCGAGCGCGACGACACCTTCGCGCTGCCCGCGTTCTGGGACGAGCGGGCGGCCGGTTTCGCCCGCTCGATCCTGCACGCCGTCACGGTCGTACGGGTGTCTCCCGACGGCGCCCGCCGCCTCCCCTACACCGTGGACCGCACGGCGGCCCAGGAGGCGCTGGAGGCGGCCGGTCCGGCGGACGGGGACGGCTGGCGGACCGTGACACTGGCCGTCGAGAGCCTGGAGGTCGCGTTCGGCCAGCTGCTCTCGCTGGGACCGGACCTTGAGGTCCTCGAACCGCCCGCGCTGCGGACCCGTTTCCGGGATGCGGCGGTGCGGACGGCCCTGCTCTACGGCTGAGGGCTCAGTTCAGCCCGGCCAGGGTGTCCCCGGTCGCCAGCTTCGCCCGCAGTACGGCGCGGGCGCCCTTTCCTGCCCGTACGGCCATCGTCGTGCCGTTCGCCGTAGCCCTGACCCCGCCCGTCGCCTCGATGGAGCGGACCAGACGGCTGCCCGCGGCGATGAGATACCACTGCCCGGACTTCGCCCGCCAGGTCGCGCCCGCCAGCACGTGCTGGCCGAAGCGGCTGCACGCGGCGGTGTTCCGCGCGCGGGCCACCACCGGTGCGCTGTCCGGGAGTTGGAGCTGTACGGAGACATTTCCCGGCCCCTGCCAGGTGTCGGCCCTGGTGCACACCCAGGAGGCCTTGCCGCCGCTCTCGGGGAGCTGCTGCAGGGCGTACTCCCAGTTGTTGACCGACCGCACGCCCTGCCCCCGCATCTGACCCAGCTCGCAGGCGGTGCGCGCCCAGTTCAGCAGCGCGGGACCGCCGGTCGCCTCGCGCGGCTGGCGGGCCGGAGGGCTGCTGCCGGGCGGCGGGGTGTAGGTGAGGTGGACGGGGGCGAGGTCGCCGAGGTCGGTCAGGAGGAAGGCGTGCTTCTCCACGATGCGGCTGGAGGAGCGGAGCTGCAGGGCCGGCCAGGAGGTGCAGCCGGAACCAGTGGTTCCGGTGGGCCGGGCGACCGGGTCCGTCACCCCGTCGTCGCCGGTCTTCAGCTCAGCCGCCGGGGTATTGGGCCGCAGGAGGTCACGGGTGGTGGACTCGGCGATCCAGGGGGCCAGCAGATAGCGGGCGCTGTCGGCGGTGCGGCTCACGACGAGCGCGGCTCCGGTGGTGACGTCCGCGTCGTCGGTCCGTACGAAATCGAGTGCGGGCGCGCCGCCCTTGCCGTCGGCGGGCTCCGCGTACCGCACGACCCGCTGGTCGTCGTGCAGGAGCACCACCGCGGTCCCGTCGGTCTCGCCCGCGTACAGCAGCCGCGGCGACTTCTCCGGCGGCACGGTCGGGGTGCCCGGGGTCGCGGTGATGCGGACCGTGCGGGCGGGATTGGCCCAGACCCGCAGCGCCCGGCCGAGGAGTGCTTTGTCGCCGGTACGGGAGCCGCGCGCGGGCCAGACCGTGTAGTCGACGCGGGAGGTGTCCGCCCACTCCTGGTCGGGGGCGCGTTCGAGGAGCGAGGGGTTCAGGGCACGGGCGCCCACCGTCGTACGGACCGCGGCCCCTGTGGCCTCAGGGACGGGTGCGGCCGGGGAGCCTTCGCCGCCCGCCGTGACCGCGGCCGCGGTCAGTGCGGCCGCCACCGCCACGGCGCCCCAGCCGAGCCGGGTCCGCTGTCTGCGGCGGAGCAGATCGGTGGGCCGGGTGTGCACCAGACAGGGATCGAACCCGTCCGAGCCGAACAGCCCGTCCGCGCCCCGGTCCGCCACGGTGCGGGCCAGCCGGTGCGCGGTGCGCAGCGCGGACCCGGTGTCGCTCGCCCCCGCCTCGGCCAGCAGGGTGCGTACCGCCGGGTCCTCCAGCCCTTCGAGACGGTGCAGTACGAGGGCCGCGCGGGCGGTGGCCGTGGCGCCCGACAGCGCCTGTTCGAGGGCGAGTTCGTCGGCCCCGCCGGAGCGGGGGAAGAGCCGCAGCCCGTACACCAGGGGCAGTCCGGGCCGCAGGGCGCGCGGCGCGGGCAGTGCGGCGGGCCACCAGCGGGGCCGGCGGTCGTACGCCAGTACCGCGGTCAGCACCCGGAGCCTGAGGTGCGCGTACCCGGCGCGCGGGCCGTCACCGGGGCCGCCGGGGCCTCCCGGACCGGCCTGGCCCCCGGGACCGCCGGGGCCCCGCTGGGCGGGCACGGGCGCTCCCGTGCCGGGCAGGGCGCGCTGGACCGCCGCGTGCGCCGCGAGCACCCTGCGGTGGCGGCCGAGCGAGGGCGGCAGGGTGATGTAGGCGAGCCGCACCAGGCGCGGGTAGTGCTCCACCAGTGCCGCTTCGGCCTGTTCCAGGTCCACGTGAGCCTCATGGGTGAGTGATCGGAATCAGTACACCCATCAAACGAGTGAATCATCGGACGGTCACACCACCTGGTAACGAGAGGGGTACCGCTTCGGCGCTCCGCGTGCGTTGCGCCCCGCCAACCCCGATGCTTGACCCGTGATGGACGAAACGGAGTTCTGGGAGATCATCGACAACACCCGCGCGGCCGCTGACGGCGACCCCGAGGACCATGCCGACCTGCTCGTCGAGCGGCTGCTGCAGCTCGACCCCGACTCCGTGCTGGACTTCGCCAGACACTTCGAGGCGCGGTACAACCGCGCCTACCGCTGGGACCTGTGGGGCGCGGCGGCCGTGCTCCTGGGCGGGGCCGGCGACGACGCCTTCGACTATTTCCGGTGCTGGCTGATCGGCCAGGGCCGGGAGGTCTTCGAGGGCGCGCTGCACGATCCGGACAGTCTCGCCGGGCTTCTCGACGAGTTCGACGAGGAGGTCGACGGCGACGGCGAGGAGCTGGGGTTCGCCGCCGACGAGGCGTACGAGCAGCTCACCGGGGCGGTCGCACCCGCTCTGGGGATCTCGGCGCAGGCCCCGGAGCCGGAGGGCACCGCCTTCGACTTCGAGGACGAATCGGCACTCGCGGACCGGTATCCCCAGCTCTGGGAGCGCTTCGGCGGATGACGGCGGCGTGCGGCGGGCCCGGAGGGGCAGGATGGGCAGGATGGGCAGCATGCGAATCGTGATCGCCGGGGCGTCCGGCCTCATCGGCAAGGCACTGGGACTCTCGCTGCGCGCGGACGGCCACGAGGTGGTGCGGCTGGTGCGCCGGAGCCCGCAGGGTCCGGACGAGGTGGAGTGGGATCCCCGGCGGGAGTACGTCGACACCGAGGGCCTGGCCGGCTGCGGGGCGGTGGTGAATCTGGCGGGGGCCGGGGTCGGCGACCACCGGTGGACGGCCGCGTACAAGAAGGAACTCCGGGACAGCCGGGTGCTGGGCACGGCCACGCTCGCGGAGGCCGTCGCCTCGCTCGACGTGCCGCCGGGGGTGTTCCTGTGCGGCAGTGCGCTCGGCTTCTACGGGGACACCGGCGACCGCGCTGTGGACGAGAACGCGCCGCCGGGGGACGGTTTCCTCGCCTCGCTCTGCGTGGAGTGGGAGGAGGCGGCGCGGGCGGCCGAAGAGGCGGGCGTACGGACGGCGTTCGCGCGCACCGGTCTGGTGGTGGCCCGCGAGGGCGGGGCCTGGGGGAAGCTCTTCCCGCTGTTCAGGGCGGGTCTCGGCGGGCGGCTCGGCGACGGCCGCCAGTACTGGAGCTTCATCGCGCTGCACGACGAGGTCGCGGCCCTGCGCCACATCCTCGACACGGACAGCCTGTCGGGCCCGGTGAACCTGACGGGTCCCGAGCCGGTCACCAACCGCGAGGTCACGGCGGCCATGGGGCGCGCACTGCACCGGCCGACGCTGGCCGCCGCGCCCGCCTTCGCGCTGCGGATCGCGCTGGGCGAGTTCGCGGGCGACGTGCTGGGCAGCCAACGGGTGCTGCCGACCCGCCTGCTGGAGTCGGGGTTCTCGTTCGCCTTCCCGTCGGTCGACGAGGCGATCGGCGCTGCGCTGCGCTGAGTCCTGACCCCTCTGCCTACTGCACGTCGAATTCGTTGCCCTCGGGGTCGGCCATGGTGACGTGACTGTCCCCCGGCTGCTCCACGACGTACAGCACGCTCGCGCCGAGCTCCTCCAGCCGCTTGACCTCGGCGTCGCGCCGCTCCGGGCCGAAGTGCAGATCGATGTGCAGCCGGTTCTTGCCCTGCTTGGGCTCGGGGACGCGAAGGAAGAGGATGCGCCGGCCGAGTCCTGTGCCGGTGGCCTCGTCGACCGGGTCGTCGGGGTGGCGTACGGCTGCCGCGTGCACCCAGACCTTGTGGCCGCCGGCCGTGGTCCAGTCGTCGTCGCCGACGGCCCCGAGACCGATCAGCCGGTCGATGAGGACGCTGTGGTCCTCCACCTCGTAACCGAGGGCGGGCGCCCAGAACCCGACGATCCCGTTCGGGTCCGCGCAGTCGACCACGAGCTTCCATTGCACGGCCATGTCGTCCTCCAGCTCCATTGACGGTGTTTGCCCGGATCATCCCATCGCCTCGCGCGGCGCGGGCCCGATTGCGTACGGACCCGCCGTGCGACCCCGTGCCTCCGTACCCGGTGCCGTGCGCGCGGGGCACCGGAACCTTCGCTTCA
>NZ_JAFLRJ010000408.1 GCF_017315755.1 Streptomyces beijiangensis | reverse complement strand
CTGACGCGGAGTCGACGGACGGCGACTCCGTGCCGGACGCCGTGGCGGTCACGCTCGCCGTCGGCTTCGCGTCGGTCGTACCGCCGCCGCCGTCACCGCCCCAGGTCACGCAGGCCGCCGCGGCCCCGCCACCGGCCAGTGCGGCCACCAGGCACAGCACGATCAGCCGCGTCCGCCGGATGCCGTGCGGGGCCGCGGCGGCCTGGGTGACCTGGGGCGGTGACGGCGGCGGCGGTACGACGGACGCGAAGCCGACGGCGAGCGTGACCGCCACGGCGTCCGGCACGGAGTCGCAGTCCGTCGACTCCGCGTCAGGGAGTCCGACGGACTCCGCGACCGCCACCCCGTCGGGCCAGGTCCCTGCGGGCTACCGGGTGGAGCACGACGGCAAGGGCTTCACGATCGCCGTACCGGTGGGCTGGAAGCGTACGGAACGCGCGAACGGCGTGTTCTACGCGACATCGGGCGACGGCTATCTGATGCAGATCTACAGCATCACCGAGCCCGACACGACCCCGCGCGAGTCCCTCGACGCGACGTCCGCGAACCTCGCTTCCGCCAAGTCCGGGTACCAGGAGATCAGCCTGGAGGACGTCCCCGGCGAGGGCGGCACGGGCCGGACCGCCGCCCAGCTGGTCTACGCGTACGACAAGGACGGCACCGGCGAACGGCGCCAGGTGGTCGACCGGGCCTTCACCGGCGCCGACGGTCTCCAGTACGCGGTCCTCATCGCAGGGCCCGCCGCGGACTGGCCCCGGCAGGAGGAGCACCTCAAAGTGGCGCTCGACTTCTTCCAGCCGGGGCAGTAGGCCGGGTCGGTAGGTCCGGTCGGTAGGTCCGGTCAGTAGGTCCCGCGGGAGAGTGCGCCGGCGATCTCCCGTACCGCCGCCGTCGCCCTGCGCTGCAGACCGGGGCCGAAGGTGATGCGGGTGGCGCCCAGCCGGCCGAGCTCGGCGAGGGAGGGACCGCCGGGAGGGGCGCCGACATTGATCGGGGCGTCGATCCCGGCCGCCAGGTGCGGGAGCTGGTCCGGCGGGGCCGTGATCGGGTAGACGCAGTCGGCGCCGGCCGCGAGGTAGCGGTGGGCGCGGGACACCGCCTCGGCGGGGTCGTCGATGCCGCGGAGGAAGGTGTCCACTCGGGCGTTGATGAAGAGGGCGTCGCCCGCTTCGGTCCGTACCTCGGCGAGCCAGTCGGCGTGCCGGGCAGGGTCCTTGAGGGTGCCGTCCTCGGCGGAGTCCTCCAGATTGCAGCCGACCGCTCCGGTCTCCAGGAGGCGGGCGACGAGTTCCTTGGCCGGCAGGCCGTAGCCGCCCTCGATGTCCGCGGAGACAGGGATGCCGACCGAGCGGACGATACGGGCGACCGCCGCGAACATCTCGGCGGCGGGCGTCTCACCGTCCTCGTAGCCGAGCGAGGCGGCGACCCCCGCGCTCGGCGTGGCGAGGGCGGGGAAGCCGGCGTCGGCGAAGACGCGGGCACTGGCGGCGTCCCAGGGGCCGGGGATGACGAGCGGGTCGCCCGGGGTGCGGTCGTGGTGGAGGGCGCGGAAGGTGGCGGTCAGCTGTGCCATGCGGTCTCTCCCGGGGAGGTACGGCGGGCGACCATCAGCCGGTTCCAGCTGTTGATGGTCGTGATGGCGGCGATGAGGTGGGCCAGTTCGGTCTCAGTGAACTCCCTGGCTGCCTCCGCGTACACCGCATCGGGGACAAATCCGTCGGTGAGTACGGTGACTGCCTCGGTGAGGGCGAGGGCCGCGCGCTCCTGAACGGTGAACCGGTCGCCCGCCTCTTCCCAGGCCGCGAGGAGGTCGAGGCGGTCCTGCGACTCGCCCTTCTTCAGGGCCAGTTCGAGATGCATGTCCAGGCAGAACGCACAGTGGTTGAGCTGGGACGCGCGGATCATGACCAACTCGGCGAGGAGAGGGTCGAGATGCTGCTTGGCCGCCGCACTCAGGGCGGCGAGTGCCTTGCCGAATTCTGCGGGGATCCGCCAGCCGCGTGCTGTGGTCACTTGTGCACGCCCGGCGTGTAGTGGCCGGGGACCATACGGGTGGTGACGCCGAAACGGTTCCACGCGTTGATGACGGTGATCGCGGCGATCAGGTGGGCCAGCTCGGGCTCGGTGAACTGTTTGGCGGCCTTGGCGTAGACCTCGTCGGGGACGAAACCGTCGGTGAGCAGGGTGACCGCCTCGGTCAGCTCGATCGCCGCCAGCTCCTTCTCCGTGTAGAAGTGCTGCGACTCCTCCCAGGCGCTGAGCTGCACGATCCGCTCCACGCTCTCGCCCGCGGCGAGGGCGTCCTTGGTGTGCATGTCGAGGCAGAACGCGCAGTGGTTGATCTGCGAGGCGCGGATCTTGACGAGTTCGTACGTGACCGGGTCGACGCCGCTCTTGGCGGCGATCTCCATCTTGATCATGGCCTTGTAGACGTCGGGGGCGTGCTCGGCCCACTGGAGGCGGGGGGTGTGCTCGGGGACGTAGTGGCTGTGCTCGTTCGTGGTCATGCTGTGCTTGTTCATGAGGGCGACATTACGGGGAGAATGGCGCAGGGGTATGGTCCATTTCCATGACGAATTCGTGGGCCACTTTCGGTGCCGACCTCCACCTTGAGCTGCGCGGGGCCGGACTGCGCGCCGGGCTCACCGAGGCGCTGCGCGACGCGGTGCGCAGCGGGCGGCTCGCGCCCGGGGTGCGGCTGCCCTCGTCGCGTTCGCTCGCCGTCGATCTGGGGATCGCCCGCAACACGGTCGCCGACGCGTACGCCGAGCTGGTCGCCGAGGGGTGGCTGACCGCGCGGCAGGGGTCGGGGACGCGGGTCGCCCAGAGGGCGTCGCCGCGTGCGGCGAAGAGGCCCGTGTCGCAGCCGCGGGTGCGGCCTGCGTCCGCGTACAGCCTCCAGCCCGGCGCCCCCGATCTGGCCTCCTTTCCACGCACCCAATGGCTCAAGGCGGCTCGGCGCGCGTTGACGGACGCGCCGAACGACGCCTTCGGCTACGGCGATCCGCGCGGTCGTATCGAGCTGCGGACGGTGCTCGCCGACTATCTGGCGCGGGCGCGCGGTGTGCACGCCGACCCGTCCCGGATCGTCATCTGCTCGGGCTTCGTGCATGGGCTGAGGCTGATGGGGACGGTGTTGCGGGGGCGGAGGGTGCGGGAGGTGGCGGTCGAGTCGTACGGGCTCGATCTGCACTGGAACCTGCTGTCAGGGGCCGGGCTGCGGCTGCCCGCACTGCCCTTCGACCGCCGCCTCGGTACGGACACCCGGGCGCTGGGCCGGGAGGGCGCGGTGCTGATGACGCCCGCGCACCAGTTCCCGATCGGGCTCCCGCTCCATCCGGACCGGCGCGCGGCCGCCGTCGACTGGGCCCGCTCCACGGGCGGCGTGATCCTGGAGGACGACTACGACGGGGAGTTCCGTTACGACCGGCAGCCGGTCGGGGCGCTCCAGGGCCTCGACCCGGAACACGTCGTCTACTTCGGCACGGCGAGCAAGTCCCTGGCTCCGGGGCTGCGGCTGGGGTGGATGGTGCTGCCCGAGGCGCTGGTGGGCGAGGTCGCCGCCGCGAAGGGGGTGTCGGACTGGTCGACGAGCGCGCTGGACCAGCTGACTTTGGCGGAGTTCGTCTCCTCGGGTGCGTACGACCGGCATGTGCGCGGGATGCGGGTGCGCTACCGGAGGCGGCGGGACGAGCTGGTGGCCGCGCTGGCCGCGCGGGCCCCTTCCGTGCGGGTCACCGGGATCGCGGCGGGGTTGCACGCGGTGCTGGAGCTTCCGGAGGGGACGGAGCGGTCCGTGGTGCAGGCGGCGGCCTGGCAGGGGCTTGCCCTGGAGGGGCTCGCGCGTTATCGGCACGCGGATGTGGGGGCGGGGCGCGATGCGCTGGTCGTGGGGTATGGGACGCCGTCGGACAGTGCCTGGGCGGGGGCGTTGGATGCGTTGTGCCGGGTGCTGGGGTGACCTCTAAGCCCGTCCGGCGATTGAGGACGAGCGGCCGAAGGCCGCTCACCCCACCGAGCCCGTCGGCTCCTCCCTGGGGGCGCTGCC
>NZ_JAFLRJ010000407.1 GCF_017315755.1 Streptomyces beijiangensis | reverse complement strand
TTGAGCGTTCGCTCAAACCGCAAGTTAGCGCAGTTTGAGCGAACGCTCAAGAAGTTCGGCAGGCCGATTGAAGCGGTCGGCCGGGGCGCTGCAGAAGAGGAGGGGGGCGGAGCGCACGGGCGCCGCTGACTGGCTCGGCTGTCCCGCCCCAAGCGCGGGAATGGATTTCCTTGATCCACTCCCCGTTCGCTCCCCAGAGGGCCCCGGGAAACGACTCAGGGCCGGTCTCCCGTGCAGGAGAACCGGCCCTGACCTGTTGTTTCAGCTGTCGGGGTGGCGGGATTTGAACCCACGACCTCTTCGTCCCGAATGAGGTTCGGTCAAGATCGTGACCTGGGGGTCTTACTGAAAGTGCAGGTCAACAGCTTGGTCTGGGCTGGTGGGGCAAGGTCTCGCGAGGGCCCAAGAGGAAGATCATCTCCCAGGATTCTCCCAGCGCTTGGTGCACGACATGGTGCTCGGTTCGCGGTGGCGACCGGGAGCTGCATTGCGTGAGCAAGTTTGCTCGGATCTGTGGGCGAGCGGGTCGTGGCTTCGTCTGTGCTTGGCGCGGAACCTGCTGAGGTAGTCCACGCGCTTCAGAGTACGTTCTAGTCGGGCATGACGACACCTGCATCAGATGCGTACCGAGGGCGCCTGCGCCGTCGTCGCTTGCCGCGTTCCGAGCGTCGCTGTCGGTGGGATACGCGAGACTGCCGGTGTGTGGACGACCATTCTCTTCATAGGTATCGAGCTAGCGTTTTTGGTCGCGATCGCTCTGGTCTTCATTCCTGGACCGGTGCAGCGCTGGCTGCTGGGGGCCGGGGAGCGTTTCGAGCGACTGCGCGCCGCCTCAGGGGTGCGCCGCGCTGCTCCGCTTCTGACGCAGATACTGCTGCTGCCGCCTCGAATACAAGAACGGGTCGATGGGCATGGATTGGCCCCGCAGTATGTCGTGCGGTGGTGGCGCGCTCTGCCTCTGGCCATGCCAATCAAGACGCTCAGGTTTGTTCTGCTGCTGCTCGTCTTGGTGAAAGTCGACAACATGGCCGACTGGGATCAGCTGCGGTTGACCGCGGACCCGGGACCGAATCCTGGCACGGTACAGGCACTGCTCAGCAGCTTCGTGGCTGTGCCGATGTCAGTGCGGTCGCAGGGCTTTGGCGCGATCAGCACAGCAGCAAACCTCCTGGCATTCGCTCTGATCCTGGTTGCTGAAGTGCTTCTCATCAAGCGCACAAACTTGACGAGCACCGGCAGCGACGCGACGCACGCTGCCTATGACCTGGAGGCTCTTGTCGGGTCCCCAGATAAGGAGAGTGCGCGAAGGGAATATCGGCGCTGTTGGCCGGCCGTTGCGCTGCTTACGGTTGCAGCCCAAAGCGCCACAGTTCTCCGCCGCTGGGAGGAGACACAGCCGGACTGCCAGGTTCCGCGAGTTTCCGTGCAGCCGGTTGAACAAGCCATCTGGACGGCCCATCGGACCCGCCGCGCCAGAGCCAGACGGCACAACGAGCGGCAGTTCAAGGCGCATGCCGCACTGGTGGTTGGCGCGCTACGAAGCGCCGAGGCGCGGCAGGATTCTGAGCCTGGCCGCGCTCTTGAAGACCTCATAGTGATGCTGCTGACAATCGCCGAACGCTACGCCGAGGGCCGCATCGACGACCTGCTCGACGCAGATCTACTCTCCGGTGTGACTCCGGCTACGCCGAGGGAGCGATTGCGGATGCTCGTGGTGGGGCTCGTGGTCGTGCTGGTCATGGCCGGTTCGGCAGCCCTCGGATTGCCTGAGGCTGCACTCGTTCCCTTGCTGCCAGTGGTGGTGCTGTTCGTTGCAGTCGTCTTCAACCGCGGTCGGATGCCAACTGCGGGACAACTCACCGATTTGATCATTCCTCGGTGAAGCTGGTTAGGAGATGGACGACGCCATACTTGCTTCACCATGCAGGACGCCATCTTCGTTGCTCACACGGTGGGATGCGAAGCTCGGTGGGCGGACAAGGCCGCCGCGTCCTCACACCGAGAACTTCGGCGAGACGGTCACGGCCGAGGAGGTCGTCGCTTTGGCGGTGTGCCATCTCCCTACCGGTCTCGGCCCCGGCCGTGGAAAGAAGCCGAACGGGATGAATGACCCACACGACCGCCAGAGCGTCATGCTGGACTGTTCACCAACGAACCACGCGCCGCGGCGTCGCTAACATGCACGGCGTCGGCTGGCAGGTCAGGCTTCGGGTGCCGTGAGGTGTTCCCGGGCCGCGGTCCAGACGTCCTCGAACTCCTCGAAGGTCAGCGGCTCTTCGACGTGTCCTTCCCAGTCGGTGACGGGCGACTCCGCAGTGAAGCCGTAACGGGCATCGTCGTCCTCGACCGATGCGGCGACGATGGGTCGCCGCGCTGGACCTTCGAGTTCGACCTGACGGCTCACCCATTCGTCGTCGCCAACCTCGAAGTAGAACCAGGTGTCTTCTTCGTCCCAGTAGCTACGGAACCATCGCATCACTGGCTCATCCTGGCCCACCGTCGCCGTCCTCCGACAGCGCGATGGTCAATCGAACCAGACAACGAGCCGTACGTTCTCCGGACCGTGCAGCCCGCCCAGCGTCCGCATCACTTCCCAAGCAGGCCCCCAGTGGGTGGCGTCTCCCGCGACCGCGCGACGGCTGTGCGTGCCGGAGCTGTCGGTCTCGTCCCAGTCGGCAGCGGCCAGTTCGGCTCCGGTGATCCAGGTGGTGCTATGGGACCACTCGGGTCCGTGCCATGCGATGAAGGCAGTACGCACCCCATCGGAGACGTCCTCCGGCAGGCCGCGATCTTCGGCCAGCGGCTGGAACCCGAAGGAGTTGCGCACCCCGAAAAGGCAGGCGAGTGCGTCGTAGCCATTGCCGACGTTGAGCACGAACAGATCGATGGCAGCCGTCCAGCCTGCGTCCTCGTCGTCTTCGCCCCAGAGCCGGGCTCCTGGCCTGCACTCGATCATTCCGCTCAGCTCGGTGGACATGCTCGGATTCTGGCGGGCAGAGGTCGGGCCTGTCGTCCGGGTTTTACAACGGCCGCCCCCGCAGGGGAGGTCTCAGGGCGGAGGGACCTCAGCCGATGTGGGGCGGATCTGGCCACATACGGGCCGCCGGAGAGTCGGGGCCGTCGACAACCCATTCCATGCGCGCGTAAGCCGCAGCGCTCAAGTGCTGGGTGAGGCCCTCCGTGTAGACGTCGTGCTTGCCAAACGGATCGGAGTACCGAAACGGATCGCCCCCAACGGGCTGCGGAGGTGACCATGCCTACAGCGAAGCTGCACCGGTTGGAGGTGGCCCTTGCAGCTCACCTGCACCGCCTTGCATCGCTGAGCCATGGCGAACACCTCGGCTGACCGGGCGCCACCCGGCACGGTGCGGGTCGTCTGGGAAGACGCGATTCCCGAGCTTCACGCCGTCGCGGAGCAGGGTGCCGCGTGAAGAAGCGGATGTACCCGTTCTCGGTATCTCGAGCCGGCACGGTTGCCCACGCCGTCACCTGGGGTACAGTTATTTCAGATATGGGTTTCAGGTGGGTCGATTACGGGAGGCGGGCATGGTGCGTACGAGCGTGCTGGCGGGTGCCACACAGGTCGATCCGAGCGCTGTCGACCGGGAGGTGTTTGCAGCAGCCGGTCGCGTGTCACCTGACGAGGCCAGGGTGATACTGAAGACCGCGAACGGCAGTGAGGTCCTTCTGCCCGTCGAGCTGGTCCGGATTCTGGTTGCTTCCGCGAGCGAGCTGGCAAGCGGCCACTCGGTGACCGTGCTGGCCTCCGAAGCGCAGCTGACTCCGGCGGAGGCGGCCACCCTTCTCGGGCTGTCCCGTCCCTTCGTTGCCCGACTCCTTGACTCGGGTGACATTCCGTCGGAGTACCTGCCAGGCAGTCGTCACCGGGTTGTGCGACTCGCTGATGTGCTGGCTTTCCAAGAGCGTCGTGGGCGTCGGCGCGAGGGGCGTCGCCAGATCGCCGAGGCGATGGAAGCGGCAGGGCTGTCGGAGCCGTAAGCCGCTTTGACCGCAGTGCTGTCGGGGATTCGAGGGGGAGGCATTACCCGTGCTGGTCTTTGTGGACACCAACGTCCTGTTTCCGTTCTCGGTCATGGACCTGATGCTGGCCCTCACCGAGGACTCCGTGCACGAGATTGTCTGGTCGGAGCGGCTCCTTGGGGAGTGGGAGCGGGTCATCGTCCGGGAGAGAAAACGCTCGCCCGCTTCGGCCGCCACCGTCACGCGGGCGATCCGCCAGTTCTTTGCGGACTGCGAGATCCCGGAGACGGCTTATGCGCATCTCGTCGACACGATGCCCGGTGACGACCCCGACGACCGCCATCACTCGGCCGCTGCCGTGGCAGCCCGAGCCGAGGCGCTGATCACTTGGAATCTGGACGACTTTCCCGCTGCCTCCCTGGCGGACCGAGGTGTCCGGGTTATGGACCCGGACACCTATCTCTGCGAACTCCACCAGGAGCTTCCTCACGAGGTGTACGACACTGTGGTCCGGTTGGCGGCGGAGAAGCGCAACCCTCCCGTGTCGTTCCAGGAAGCCGTCGTACGCCTGGCGAAGGCCGGGCTGCCCCGTTTCGCGGACCTGTTGGCGGCTGCAGCGGCGCGGTAACCAGTGGCTACGGGGCTGTGGACTGCGACCGGCTTCCCAGGCACTCTCAAAGGTCATGGCAAACGAATCAGGGGCCTGACCCGCTCTCGCGGATCAGGCCCCTGACCTGGTGTTTCAGCTGTCGGGGTGGCGGGATTTGAACCCACGACCTCTTCGTCCCGAATGAGGTTCGGTCGCCGATCTTGCCTGCACGGATAGCGTTTACCCTGGTCAGGGGTGTGGTCTCGATTGGTCTCGCGTGGTGTGGAAGGGGCTGCGGGAGCAAGTCGGCTCCCAAATGGCTCCCAACCTGCTGGTAGCCGGCCTCGCCGTGAGCGTGATCCCCCTACGGAAGCCTCCGATTGGTGGTCCTACAAGTCATCGGGCAGTAGCCGGAATGCTCCGTGTCCCGTCAGTGGCCGAACCATGCGGAAGTGCCGGTCCGAGGTGAACATGACCTCGGTTCGGTAGGCGGCGGCCAGAGCGACGTTCATGGCATCCGTCATGCCGATGCCCTTCCCTCCGTCTGCGTCTCGGTAGCCCTCGAGCACTGTCATCGCCGTGCGCACATGGGGGGTGATGTCGGGGATGGAGAACTTCCGCCTCTCAGTGCCCTTGGCGAGGAAGTCGAGCGCGTTGTATGCGGCCTGCGCACTGATCTTCGTGGTCACCAAGTAGTCGAGTTCAGCCAGGACCATGGGCGAGATCACCATATGTCCAATAGTGGAGAAGGCTTTGCGGTGGATGGCGCTGTCGTCCGTCGAGGAGACGAGAAGCCGATAGAGGGCATTGGTGTCAGCGATGACGACGGCGCTCAAGAGCCCATCCCCTTCAGGGCTTCTTCGATGTCCTCATTGGTGAGATCAGGCCCTGTCCCGATGTCCGGAATCTCCATATCCCCCATGGGCTCAGTCGAGTAGGGCGGAACCTCGTCGGCGTCGATCGGCACGACACGGGCGACGGGGCGGCCGTTCTTGGTCACCGTGATGGTCTCGCCTCGCTCAGCGGCGGCGAGGATCTGCGAGGACCTCTGGTTGAAATCACGAGCAGTGGTTTCCATGTACTACATGTTACTACTTCGTGGCGGCGTTCATCCGTTGCGCAGAGGGCTCGGTCGGTGCCGATCACTGGTCAGCCTTGGGCACGGCAGGACAACTTCCGGCCAGCAAGTGAGCGGCCTGCTGACGGCGGAGCGTAAGCCCCTCAGGTTCTTGCGCAGACACAGCCGACCCTGCTCGGTCATTCATCCATGGCCGTGGACCTGCTTGTACTTCTTGATCAGGTCCTGTGGCAGTCTGCCCCGTTCGTTGACGGCGTGTCCCTGGCCCTTGGCCCATGCACGGACAAGAGACGGTGTGACGTCTGCGCATGAATCCTGTTGCCGCGGCACGGACGGATTCCCAGATGACTCAGGACTTGATCGCCTGGGAGGAGTGGGTGGTCCCTCTCCACTAGGCCTCCCTGGCGGTCCCTCTAGGCCGGTCGATTCAATGACAGCAGCCAGCGCCCGCAGACGGGCGGCGGCCAAAGAGGGTGGCGCCGTGACGACATGGTTGCCGCCCTGCCGTTCCACTCCGGCGATGAGGGGGGACCCCAGGAAGGTCAGAGCCTCCTCGATCTCGCTGCTGTCCAGAGGGGTCTCAAGTGCTCCCTTGGTTTCTCGCCAGATGTCGCTGACCCCCAGCACCCCGGTGGTGTAGCGGATGTCAACGGGATCATTCCCGCTCTTCCAAAGGGTGTGCAGCACCAGGCTCAGGGCTTCCTGCCGTCGCTCCGCCGCCCGCCAGGTGAGTGCCAGCGCCTCTGCATCTTCTCCTGCGGTCACCATGGCGGCGATCTCGCGCGGTGAGAGTGGTGTGCGGCTGTGGCGCATGACGGCATCCGCAAGCTCTCGCGCGGTGATCAGAGCCACCTTTTCCCTTGCCGCTTCCTGGGTGACCCGGGCGTCGAACTGGGGTCCGACCAAGAGTGTGCTCTGCGCCATGTGGCGTTCGCGGTGTTCGCCCAGCCTCCAGAATTTGACGTCCTGATCAGTCACCAGTCCGGCGCCGTCCGTCTTGGCTTCCACTGCGACGCGCTGCCGATCAGTCGGCGACTGCCATAGCTCGATGACCACATCTGTCTTCTTCGGCCCGCCGTGCGTCTCGACGTCGACACCAAGTGCATGAAAGGCAGCCGCAACAGCCTGTTCGAATCGCTGGTAGTCAGCGCTGTCGGTTGCCGCCTGTACGACTTCAGTGGCCAGCGAGCCGAAGCTGCGCTGGCCAGTATCGGTCACGGCATGTGGCTCTGCGGCTGAGCTTCCCCGGGGAATGCCTTGGTCGGCGTTCTCCGGGAGGCCAGAGGTCACACGGTCGAGGAGCGGCAAAGTGTTGACCAGCGAGGCCCCCAACTCCGTTCGCCGGACCGTGAGTCCGATGCGTTCGGCGAGGCCGGTCTCCAGGAGGAGTGCGATGCGGCGTGTGACGTCTTCCCGGGTGAGCTGCACGTCGGGGTATCGCTCCGCGAGAACGCTGAGGAGTGTGGCCGTGTGTGCCTCGTTGTCCAAGGCGTCGAGGGACTCTCCCAGCAAGGCGACGTTGAGGTGCAGCAGACGAACGAAGTCCAGAGCCTCGTCGGACGCCAGACAGCTCTTGGCGAGTTCCGTCGCCGCGAAAGTATCGGTGCCTACCTGAGTCAGGAGACCGAGGGAACGCAAGGTTCCGAGCGTTTGTTCGGCGGAAGATTCCAGAACGCCGAATTCTCCGGAACAGAAGGCTCTGAAGTCACTTCGCTTGATCGCAGGTACGGCGGCGTTCACGAGGCGGGCGAGAGCTTCTACCCGTGTGCCACCCGCGACATAGCCCAGCGAACGTTTACGTGACCTCAGTGCGGCCTGATCGACCTCGGCTAGTTCGACGGCCAACAGGGCCGGTGGCGGGGGAAGTTCGAGGATCTGCCCAGAATGGCGGTGAGGAAGCTGATCGGGGACTACCAGTTTCAGACGTTCGAGGAACCTCAGGCCGCGTTCCGCGGGGACGATCTTGCCGTTGGTCCAGTAGTCCACGAGCCCGGCTGCGCGCAGCCAATACAC
>NZ_JAFLRJ010000406.1 GCF_017315755.1 Streptomyces beijiangensis | reverse complement strand
CTCCACCGTGATGCGTACGCGTCTGCCGCGTACGCATCACGGTGGAGGTCGTCCTTGGCGCGCTGCCAGGAGTCGTCGGCGTAAGGCTGCTGCTCGCGGTTGTCGGTCATGGATATGAGCTTGGACACTTACCATGAGAGATTCCTGAGTGCCCGCTGAGAAGCCCGACAGAACCCCGTATGCCCGATATAAAGAAGCTCGGGGCGAGACTACGCGCAGCCGCAGGACCGGCGGATCACCAGCGCCGAAGGGAACTGCTTCAGCCGCTCCCGGCGCGATCCGGCCACCCTCAGCGCATCGTCCAGTACGAGATCCACCGCGGCCCGCGCCATCGCGGGCCGGTCCGAGGACACCGTGGTCAGCGGCGGGTCCGTCAGCGCGGCTTCCTTCACGTCGTCGAAGCCGGCCACGGCCAGCTCGCCGGGCACGTCGATACGGAGCTCGCGCGCGGCCCGCAGCACACCGATCGCCTGGTCGTCCGTGGAGCAGAAGATCGCCGGGGGCCGGTCGGGCCCCGCGAGCAGCTCCAGGCCCACCTTGTAGGCGTCGTAGCGGTTGTACGGGGCCTGGAAGAGCCGCCCCTCGATGGAGCGGCCCGATTCCTGCATCGCCCGGCGCCAGCCCTCGACGTGGTCGGCGACCGGGTCGCCGACGGCCGGGGTGTTCTCGATGCCGCCGAGGCAGGCCACGTACTCGTAACCGTGTTCGAGCAGGTGGCGGGTGGCGAGCTGCGCGCCGCCGATGTCGTCCGTGACGACCGCGACGTCGTCGATCGCCTCGGGGCGCTCGTGCAGCAGCACGACCCGCGCGTCCCAGGCCTCGATCTCGGAGGCGGCGCGCTCGCTCATGCCCATGGAGACCAGGATCAGCCCGGAGACCCGCATGCCCAGGAAGGCGCGGAGGTAGTGGACCTCGCGCTCGTCGCGGTAGTCGGAGTTGCCGACCAGGACCATCTTTCCGCGCTCGGCGGCGGCCTGTTCGACCGCGTGCGTCATCTCCGCGAAGAACGGCTGCCGCGCGTCCGGCACGATCATGCCTATGAGGTCGGTCCGCCGCGAGGCCATGGCCTGGGCGACCCGGTCGGGCCGGTACCCCAGCTCCTTGATCGCGGCAAGTACCCGCTCGCGCGTGGCCGGGGCGACCGGCCTCGGTCCGTTGTTGATGACATAGCTGACGACAGCGGTGGAAGTACCCGCCAGTCGTGCCACATCGTCCCGCGTCACCTTGGCCACGCGCGGCAGTCTACGCGGATGGACTTACCTTTTTGCAGGTCGTACGGAAGGTTCCTGTGAGGCCACTGTGGCGGGTGATGCGACGGGTGCGGAGACCGGTCCGGGGACGGGTGGGGACACCGGTGCGGACACCGGTGCGGACACCGGTCCGGAGACGGGTGAGGAGACCGGGACGTAGTCCTCTGTCCGGGGTGCCGGAGCGGCCGCCCTCGCCCGCGCCTCGTCCGCCGCCCGCTCGACCTTCTCGGGCGTCACGAAGCGGTAGCCGACATTACGGACCGTGCCGATCAGCGACTCGTGCTCGGGGCCGAGCTTGGCGCGCAGCCGCCGTACATGGACGTCGACCGTCCGCGTACCGCCGAAGTAGTCGTAGCCCCAGACCTCCTGGAGCAACTGGGCGCGGGTGAAGACCCGGCCCGGGTGCTGCGCCAGGTACTTGAGGAGCTCGAATTCCTTGAAGGTCAGGTCCAGGACCCGGCCCTTGAGCTTGGCGCTGTACGTCGCCTCGTCCACGGAGAGGTCGCCGTTGCGGATCTCCATCGGGGAGTCGTCCGCGGTGATCTGCTGGCGGCCCGTCGCGAGGCGCAGACGCGCCTCGACCTCGGCCGGTCCCGCGGTGTCCAGCAGTACGTCGTCGATGCCCCAGTCGGCGGTGACGGCCGCCAGGCCGCCCTCGGTGACGACGAGGATCAGCGGACAGCCGGGGCCCGTGGAGCGCAGCAGCTGGCAGAGGCTGCGGACCTGAGGGAGGTCGCGCCTGCCGTCGATCAGGATGACGTCGGCACCAGGGGTGTCGACGAGAGCGGGGCCCTCGGCGGGGGCGACCCGCACGCTGTGCAGCAGAAGGCCGAGGGCGGGGAGCACCTCCGTCGACGGCTGGAGTGCATTGGTCAGGAGCAGCAGAGAACTCATCGCGCCCCACCTGCCGTGGTCGTCGTATTCAAGTTGTGCACGGTTTGCTCGCCCATTACGTCGGTTCCTCCTCGGTCCCTGCGAGGACGTACTGCGGCACTGCTTCGTACGTGTACTGCATTCACTGCGTGCGGCTCTCGCGCCCTGAGAGCCTTTGTTCACCTGCTCGTAACAACGACCAGGAAACACAAAAGGACCCGGGGGCTTCGCTGCCCAGGTCCTCTTCCCAGCAGAATAGCCCACATGAGTTCCGCGGCAGAGACCCCTTTGACCAGTTCATTTGTTTCCTTGATCACGCCAGGGGTCCGGCGAGCGGTGCTCCTGACCGACGACGGCGTCCGTATCGAGGCGGTGTACGAGCCGTGTACGGCCGGGGTCGGCGAGACCGCGGTCGTCATCGCGCACGGTTTCACCGGGTCGGTGGAGAGGCCGGCCGTGCGGCGGGCCGCCGGGGTGTTCGCCCAGTACGCGGCCGTGATCACGTTCTCGTTCCGGGGCCATGGATCGTCCGGCGGGCGCTCGACGGTCGGCGACCGCGAAGTGCTCGACCTGGCGGCCGCGGTGAGGTGGGCACGCTCGCTCGGATACGGGCGGGTGGTGACCGTGGGCTTCTCGATGGGCGGCTCCGTCGTGCTCCGGCACGCGGCACTCCACGGTTCCGCGCACGGGGGGCGCACAGGGGCACGGATTGACGCCGTGGCCTCGGTGAGCGCCCCCGCCCGCTGGTACTACCGCGGTACGGCACCCATGCGGCGGCTCCACTGGGTGGTGACGCGGCCCCTGGGGCGGCTGGTGGGGCGGTTCGGTTTCCGTACGCGGATCCATCCGGAGGACTGGGACCCGGTGCCGCTGTCGCCGGTCGAGTCGGTGCCGCTGATCGCGCCGACGCCGCTGCTGATCGTGCACGGGGACCAGGACCCGTACTTCCCGCTGGACCATCCGCGGATGCTGGCGGGGGCGGGGCCGGCCGAACTCTGGGTCGAGCGGGGCATGGGACACGCGGAGAACGCGGCCGACGAGGCGCTGCTGCGGCGGATCGCTGCATGGCTGGTCGCGGGGTAGCGGCATCATGGGGGGCGGCGCGACGCCGATCGAAGAAGGAGTACCTATGGCAGCGGGGACCATCCGCTACTGGGCCGCGGCGAAGGCCGCGGCAGGGGTTGCCGAGGAGCCGTACACCGCGGGGAACCTCGCGGAGGCGCTCGACGCGGCGCGTCTGCTGCACCCGGGTGAGTTCGGCCGCGTACTGCTGCGGTGTTCGTTTCTCGTTGACGGCGATCCCGTCGGAAAGCGCGAGCATGAGACCGTACGGCTTGCCGAGGGCGGCACGGTCGAGGTGCTCCCGCCGTTCGCAGGAGGGTGACCACCGCTCATGAGTGACCAGTACGAGCAGCAGTATCCGTACGGGCAGCCGCAGCAGCCGCAGCC
>NZ_JAFLRJ010000405.1:9138-9266 GCF_017315755.1 Streptomyces beijiangensis | reverse complement strand
AATCGCCGGACGGGCTTGAGATGGCCCGTCCGAGCCTGCTGACGTCTGCTGAGCGGGGGCAAAATCAAGCTCGTCCGAGCCTGCAGATGCCAGCCGGTCAGGGGCAGAATCAAGCCCCTCCGGCGATT
>NZ_JAFLRJ010000405.1:0-9007 GCF_017315755.1 Streptomyces beijiangensis | reverse complement strand
CCGGCGATTGAGGAGCGGGGGTCCGGGGGCAGAGCCCCCGAAGAGGCGCCGGCTCGCCTGCCTGGATCACCAGCGCCGCGGGGGCCCGCTCGCACAGCCCCAGGCACGGACTCTCCTGCCAGACCAAGCCCCCCGACGCCGACCCCGCTGCCCCCAACCGCTCCTCAAGCCCCGCGTACAGCGCCCGAGCACCCCGCGTCGCGCACGCCAGGTCCGTGCAGACATGCACCACCTTCGCGGGCCGCGGCTTCACCGCGAACATCGCGTAGAACGTGGCCACTCCGTACGCCTCCGCCGGCGGAACCGTCAGCCGGCGGCACAGATAGTCCAGTGCCCCCTCGCTGATCCACCCCACCCGGTCGTTGATCGCGTGCAGCCCCGGCAACAACTGGTCCCGGCGCTCCCGCGCCTCCCGCCCGCCGCGCGCCCAGCGCAGGTCCGCGTCGGTGCGGTCGTCCGCACCTTCCCATGCCGACTCGGGCGGTCCGAGCAGCGCATCGACGGCCGCCCGTTCCTCGTCCGTCGGCTTGCTGTCGCCGAAGTGCAGGTCCACTGGTTCAGCTCCTCTCGAGCCGTTCGACACGTATCGCCGACGCCTTGAACTCGGCCGTGCCCGCGATCGGGCAATTGGCCTCGATCGTCAGCTGGTTGGTGTCCACTTCGTCGGGGAAGTGCATGGTCATGAAGGCCAGCCCCGGCCGCAGCGCGGGGTCGACCCACACCGGGGCGGTCACCGCCCCCCGCCGCGAGACGACGCGCACCTCCTGGCCGACCGCGACGCCGTAGTGCTCGGCGTCCTCCGGGCACAGCTCCAGGTACTCGCCCCGTCGTAGCGGAGAGGCGAAACTCCCGGTCTGGACACCGGTGTTGTACGAGTCCAGGCGCCGCCCCGTCGTCAGCCGGATCGGGTACTCCTCGTCCGTCAGGTCGACCGGCGGATCGTGCTGGACCAGGCCGAAGGGGGCGAGCCGGCCCCGGTCCGCCAACTCGGTCTCCCAGAGGCGGCCGTGCAGGTAGCTCGTCGGGAGTTCCGCCAGGTCCGGGCAGGGCCACTGCAGACCCTGGTGCTCCTCCAGACGGTCGTACGTCATCCCGAAGTGGTCGGGGGAGAGCGCCCGCAGCTCGTTCCAGACGGTCTCGGAGTCCTCGAACTTCCAGTCGTGGCCGAGCCGCCGCGCCATGTCGCAGATGATGTCGATGTCCTCGCGCGCCTCGCCGGGCGGGGTGAGCGCGGCCCGTACCCGCTGAACCCGCCGCTCGCTGTTGGTCGTTGTGCCGTCGGTCTCCGCCCAGGCGGCCGTCGCGGGCAGCACCACGTCCGCCATTTCGGCGGTCTTCGTCAGGAAGATGTCCTGGACGACGAAGTGGTCGAGGGCGGCGAGCCGCCGGGCCGCCTGCTCGCTGTCGGCCTCCGACTGGGCGGGGTTCTCGCCGATGCAGTACACGGCACGCAGGTCGCCGTGTTCCATCGCCTCGAACATCTCGGTGAGCGTCATCCCGTTCCGCGGCTGGATGACGGTGTCCCACGCCACCTCGAACTTCCGCCGGTGCCCGTCGTCGAGGATGTCCTGGAAGCCGGGCAGCTTGTTGGGGATGGCGCCCATGTCACCGCCGCCCTGGACGTTGTTCTGGCCGCGCAGGGGCTGCACGCCGGCTCCGTACCGTCCGACGTGCCCGGTCAGCAGTGACAGATTGATCAGCGCGCGGACGTTGTCCGTGCCGTTGTGGTGCTCGGTGATGCCCAGCGTCCAGCACATCTGGGCCCGTTCGGCCCGTGCGTAGGCGTGGGCCAGCTCGCGGATCGCGGGCGCGGGCACCCCTGTCACCTTCTCGGCCAGGCCGAGGGTCCAGGGCTCGACCAGTGCCGCGTACTCCTCGAAGCCGGTCGTCGCGCGCTCCACGAACGCCCGGTTGTACAGCTCCGCGTGGATGATCTCGCGGCCGATCGCATGGGCGAGCGGGATGTCGGTGCCGACGTTCAGCCCGAGCCAGCCCTCCGCCCACTCGGCGGTGGAGGTGCGGCGCGGGTCGACTGCGTACATCCGTGCGCCGTTCCTGATCCCCTTCAGTACGTGGTGGAAGAAGATCGGGTGCGCGAAGCGGGCGTTGGAGCCCCACATCACGATGAGGTCGGTGTGCTCGACCTCGGCGTACGAGGAGGTCCCGCCGCCCGAGCCGAAGACGGCCGACAGGCCTGCCACGCTCGGTGCGTGACAAGTGCGGTTGCAGGAGTCGACGTTGTTGGTGCCCATCACCACACGGGTGAACTTCTGGGCCACGTAGTTCATCTCATTGGTGGCGCGGGCGCAGGAGAGCATCGCGAAGGCGTCGGGGCCGTGGGTCTCACGCGCCTCCCTGAACCCCGCGGAAGCCCGCTCCAGAGCCTCGTCCCAGGTGGCCTGCCGCAGCGGGCCACCCTTCTCGTCACGTACGAGGGGATGGGTGAGGCGGGTGTACGTCTTGGGTGTGCGGTCTCGTTTCTTCACTGATGCGCTCCTCATTGCATACAGTATTCTGTAGCCGCTTTCTGAACGGAAGCCTTCTGCAAGGGGTTTGTGATCAGGCGGCCGTCGAGACGGACAGCAGGTCCGCGATGGCGTGCACGGTCCGCAGCGTCGGCACCGCCATGTCCGTGACCTCGGCCAGTTCCACCACCGCCGCCAGCAGCACGTCGAGTTCGAGCGGCTTGCCCTTCTCCAGGTCCTGGAGGGTGGAGGTCTTGTGATCGCCGACCCGCTCCGCGCCCGCGAGGCGCTTCTCGATCGAGATGTCCGGGTGGCAGCCGAGCGCCGAAGCGACGGACAGGGTCTCGGCCATCATCACCTCGATGACCTGGCGGGTGTCGCGGTGCACGCACATCTCGCGCATGGTGGCGCGGGTCAGTGCGCTGAGCGGGTTGAAGGAGATGTTGCCGAGCAGCTTGATCCAGATGTCGTTGCGGATATCGGGCTCGACAGGGCACTTGAGACCGCCGGCCTGCATCGCCTCGCTGAACTCCAGGCACCGCTTGGACACCGACCGGTCGGGTTCTCCGATCGAGAACCGGGTCCCTTCCAGGTGCTGTACGAGGCCCGGTCCCGCCAGCTCGGTCGCCGCGTACACGACGCAGCCGATGGCCCGCTCGGGCGAGAGGACGGCCGAGACCGCGCCGCCCGGGTCGACGCTCTCGATGCGGTGGCCCTCGTGCGGGCCGCCGTAACGGTGGAAGTACCACCAGGGGATGCCGTTCTGTGCGGCGATCACCGCGGTGTGCTCCTGGAGCAGCGGCTCGATCAGCGGCCCGCACGCCGCGTACGAGTTGGCCTTGAGCCCCAGAAAGACATAGTCGACCGGGCCGATGTCGGACGGGTCGTCCGTGGCGTGCACGCGCGAGGTGAAGTCGCCGCGCGGGCTGAGGACTTGAACCCCGTCCCGCCTCATGGCCGCCAGGTGGGGGCCGCGGGCGACGAGATGGACGTCGGCGCCGGCGCGGTGCAGCGCGGCTCCGACATATGCGCCGATGGCTCCGGCGCCGAGGACTGCGACTTTCATGGTGGGGCTCCGAATCGGTCGAGGGATGCCGAAGGGGACGCTCACACTCACGTTGCGTCAATAAATATTGTCTACAGTATGCAAGTTCGGTGGACAAGGGTTGACGCAGCCCTTCCCAACTCCTTTGACCGTTCTTAGGGTTGACGATCATGAGCATGCCGATCGCCCCACCCGGCTGGAGCCGCTGGCTCGTTCCGCCCGCCGCCCTCTCCGTCCATCTCTCCATCGGCCAGGCCTACGCCTGGAGCGTCTTCAAGCCCCCGCTCGAATCCGCACTCGATCTCACCGGCACCCAGAGCGCGCTGCCCTTCCAGCTCGGCATCGTCATGCTCGGTCTCTCGGCGGCCTTCGGCGGCAGATGGGTCGAACGCAACGGCCCGCGCCGGGCGATGACCGTCGCTCTCGTCTGCTTCTCCTCCGGCTTCCTCATCTCCGCACTCGGCGCCGCCACCGGTCAGTACTGGCTGATCGTCCTGGGATACGGCTTCGTCGGCGGGATCGGCCTCGGCATCGGCTACATCTCCCCGGTCTCGACCCTGATCAAGTGGTTCCCCGACCGTCCCGGCATGGCCACCGGCATCGCGATCATGGGCTTCGGCGGCGGCGCGCTGATCGCCTCACCGTGGTCCACGCAGATGCTGGACTCCTTCGGCAGGGACGGCCACGGCATCGCGCTCGCCTTCCTGGTGCACGGCCTTGTCTACGCGGTCTTCATGTCACTGGGCGTGCTGCTGATCCGCGTCCCGCGCGCCCCGCTCGCCGCGGACCCGCTCCCCGCGGCCCCGGCCGCCGAGTCGGTACGTACCGACACCGGACCCCAGGTCTCGGCGAACAGCGCGATCCGCACCCCGCAGTTCTGGTGCCTGTGGGTCGTCCTGTGCATGAACGTCACCGCCGGCATCGGGATCCTCGAGAAGGCCGCCCCGATGATCACCGACTTCTTCTCCGGGACGTCCGCCCCCGTCTCGGTCTCCGCGGCCGCCGGATTCGTCGCACTGCTCTCCGCCGCCAATATGGCGGGGCGCATCGGCTGGTCGTCGACGTCCGACCTGATCGGACGCAAGAACGTGTACCGCGTCTATCTGGGCGTCGGCGCGCTGATGTATCTGCTGATCGCGTGGTTCGGGGACACCTCGAAGCCGCTGTTCGTCATCTGCGCGCTGGTGATCCTCTCCTTCTACGGGGGCGGCTTCGCGACCGTGCCCGCGTATCTCAAGGACCTCTTCGGCACGTACGAGGTGGGCGCGATCCATGGCCGGCTGCTCACCGCCTGGTCCCTGGCCGGTGTACTCGGCCCGCTGATCGTCAACCGGGTCGCCGATGCGCAGAAGGAGGCGGGCAAGAGCGGCGCAACGCTCTACGGGCTCTCCTTCACCATCATGATCGGCCTGTTGGTCGTCGGATTCGTCGCCAATGAACTGATCCGTCCCGTACACCCCCGCCACCACCACATCCCCTCCCCGAGGAAAGCAGCCGATGACGAGCGAAGCGTCCGTACCGAGCAGCACCCCGCCTGACCGACGGCGCGTTCCCCTGATTCTGTTCGCCTGGCTGTGGGTCGGGGCCCCGCTCGCCTATGGTCTCTACGAGCTCGTCCTCAAGGTCAGGCAGCTCTTCACGGGGTGAGCTGCGGATAAGCCGTAATCAGAAGCCTCCAAGACCTTCGCCCGAATCCTGTTGCTTTACGTGCCGTCGTACCCGTGAGTCGCTGACGAGACTGGAGGGCTCCTGACGTCAGCAGCAGAGGGGCCCACGGGCATGACCGGTACCCGCATCACCGCACTCGGCCATTACCAGCCCGCCAAGGTGCTCACCAACGCCGACCTCGCCAAGATCGTCGACACCAGCGACGAGTGGATCCGCAGCCGGGTGGGCATCGAGACCCGCCATGTCGCGGGCCCCGACGAACCCGTCGACGAACTCGCCGCGCACGCCGGGGCCAAGGCGATCGCCTCCGCCGGCCTGACGGCGGCCGACATCGACCTGGTGATCGTCGCCACCTCCACGGCGATCGACCGTTCCCCGAACATGGCCGCCAGGGTCGCGGCCCGGCTCTCCATGGGCTCGCCCGCCACCATGGACCTCAATGTCGTCTGCTCGGGCTTCACCCACGCCCTGGCCACCGCCGACCACGCGGTACGCGCGGGAGCTGCCACCCGCGCCCTGGTCATCGGCGCGGACAAGATGGCCGAGATCGCGGACTGGACGGACCGCACCACCTGCGTCCTGGTCGGCGACGGGGCGGGCGCCGCGATCGTCGAGGCGAGCGACAGCGACGACATCGGGCCGGTGCTCTGGGGCTCGGTCCCCGAGATGGGCCATGCGGTACGGATCGAGGGAACGCCCCCGCGCTTCGCCCAGGAGGGTCAGTCCGTCTACCGCTGGGCCACCACCCAGCTGCCGCCCCTCGCCCGCAAGGTCTGCGAGAAGGCGGGCGTCACCCCCGAGGATCTGGCCGCGGTCGTGCTGCACCAGGCGAATCTGCGGATCATCGAGCCTCTCGCCGCGAAGATCGGTGCGGTGAACGCGGTGATCGCCCGCGATGTCGTCGAATCCGGCAACACCTCGGCCGCCAGTATTCCGATGGCCCTGTCAAAGCTGGTCGAACGGGGAGAAATCACCTCAGGAGCGCCGGTGCTGCTCTTCGGTTTCGGCGGAAATCTCTCCTATGCGGGCCAAGTCGTGCGCTGCCCGTGAGGCCCAGGTGAATGAGGCGTGCATCACTCACCGCAAGCAGTCGGCATACTGGCCATTGTGCTCGGTAGACTGTAGACGATAGCCAATTGCTCTACGCCGATGTGCTGTTGGAGGGGGACCGCGATGTTGACCACAGGACTGCCGCAAGGGGCCGTGCCGAAACTGGAGCGCCCGGGGCCGTTGCGGGAGCGGGTGTACGAAGCGCTGCTCGAGCTCATCACGACGCGCGCCCTGCAGCCGGGTCAGCATCTGGTCGAGAGCGAGCTGGCGGGGCACCTCGGGGTGTCGCGGCAGCCCGTGCGCGAGGCGCTGCAGCGGCTCAATACGGAGGGATGGGTCGATCTGCGGCCCGCCCAGGGCGCGTTCGTGCACGAGCCGACCGAGCGGGAGGCCGACCAGCTGCTCTCGGTCCGCACTCTGCTGGAGGCGGAGGCCGCCCGGCTGGCCGCGGCCAACTCGGGGTCGGCGGGTATCGCGGCCCTTGAGGCCCTCTGCGCCAAGGGCGAGCAGGCGGTCGCCGACGACGACGTGGACCTGGCGGTGGCCACCAACGCCGAGTTCCACGCGAAGGTGATGGAGCTTGCGGGCAACGTCGTACTGGGCGAGCTGGCCGGACAGGTGGACCGGCGGGTGCGCTGGTACTACCAGCCCGTCGCCCGCCAGCGCGGAAAGCAGTCCTGGATCGAGCACCGTGAGCTGATCACCGCCATCTCGGCGCGCGACGAGCAGCGCGCGACGGCGGTCATGCGGGCGCACACGGAGCACACCCGCACCACCTACCACCAGCGCGAAGAGGGCTGAGACCCTACCGGGCGAACGCCTCGGCGCGGTTCTCGGCCCACTGCCGGAAGCTGCGCGGCTCGCGCCCGGTCAGGTTCTTCACGGTCTGCAGCACGGGCGACTCGTCGAGGGTGCCTTCGACGTAGAAGCTGAAGAAGGCGTCCACGTACTGCTGCGGCATCGCGGCCTCCATCTCCACCCTGGCCTCGTCGTCCGAAAGGCCGACGAAGGTCAGGTCCCTGCCGAGCACCTCGCCGAGGATGCGCAGCCGGTCGGCGGGGAGCAGCGAGTCGGGGCCGGAGAGCGCGAAGGCGTGGCCCTCGTACTCGGGTCCGGTCAGTGCGAGGGCGGCGATGGCCGCGATGTCGTACGGATCGATCGTGGCGACCCGTACGGACGGGAAGGCGTCGCGCACCACGTCGCCCGCCCTGAGCTGCGGAAGCCAGCGCAGGGTGTTGGACATGAAGGCGTTCGGTCGCAGGAAGGTCCAGGGCAGACCCGACTCCCGTACCGTCACCTCCGACTCGATCATGTAGCGCGAGACGGCGTTCTTCAGGTCGCCGCCGGGGACTGAGCTGCTGGAGAGCATCACCACGCGCTCGACGCCGGCCGCGCGGATCTCGGCGAGCGTGGCCGCGAAGTTCTCGAAGCCGGGCAGCAGGAACACCGCGCTCACCCCGTCGAGCTGCGAGGCCACACTCTTGGGGTCGTTCAGTTCGCCGCCGGTCGCCCGGCTGAAGGGGCGGACCTCCTCGCCGGCCGCGGTCAGGATGCGGACCACCTCGGAGCCGACGTTCCCCGTCGCGCCCGTCACCAGAATCATGCGGTTTTCCCCTCGGCCTGTGTGCGGTGGAGCCCCATCGTGCCTCCGCGGTGAGCATAGTCACCAAGCCACCGATACAAGGACAAGAGTGCGGAGTTGGGCGAGCGCGGGACGGTGGCCGGGCACTGCCCGGAGATGTCTTTGTCCTGGGTGTGGAGAAAGTGGTCACTGATTCCTGCCCAACTTCTTCCCACTCCGGGCAAGCGCTGCTACGTTCCCCTCCAAAGACCGGAAAGACACGGCCGATGAGGCGGGGAGGGGCACGTGAGGCGCATGACGGCACGACCTGCGAATGCGCATCAGGCGCGACTGCTCCGCCTGTTGCGCGACGGGGGGCCCAACTCCCGTGCACAGCTGGGCGACCAGGTGGATCTCTCACGCTCCAAGCTGGCGGTCGAGGTGGACCGGCTCCTGGAGACGGGACTCGTCGTCGCGGACGGCCTCGCCGCCTCGCGCGGCGGACGCCGCTCGCACAACATCCGGCTGGCGCCCGCACTGCGCTTCCTGGGCGTCGACATCGGTGCGACCTCGATCGACGTGGCCGTCACCAATGCCGAACTGGAAGTGCTCGGGCACCTGAATCACCCGATGGACGTCCGGGAGGGACCGGTCGCCGTCTTCGAGCAGGTGCTCGCCATGGCCGCGAAGCTCAAGGCCTCGGGGGTCGCGGAAGGGTTCGACGGCGCCGGCATCGGCGTCCCCGGACCGGTCCGCTTTCCCGAGGGCGTGCCGGTCGCGCCGCCGATCATGCCCGGCTGGGACGGCTTCCCCGTACGGGAGGCGCTCAGCCAGGAGCTCGGCTGCCCGGTCATGGTCGACAACGATGTGAACCTGATGGCGATGGGGGAGCAGCACGCGGGCGTCGCACGCTCCGTGGGCGACTTCCTCTGCGTCAAGATCGGCACCGGTATCGGCTGCGGGATCGTCGTCGGCGGAGAGGTCTACCGCGGTACGACGGGCAGCGCGGGCGACATCGGCCACATCCAGGTCGAGCCGGACGGCCGCCCCTGCGCCTGCGGCAACCGGGGCTGCCTGGAAGCCCACTTCAGCGGAGCCGCGCTCGCGCGCGACGCCGAGGACGCGGCACGCGCCGGGCTCTCGGCCGAACTCGCGGGACGTCTCGACGCGGCGGGGCGGCTCAGCGCCGCCGACGTCGCGGCCGCGGCGGCCGCCGGT
>NZ_JAFLRJ010000404.1 GCF_017315755.1 Streptomyces beijiangensis | reverse complement strand
TTCCCCCATTCAGGTTACGCCGCCCGCCGCCACCCGTACGGACCTTGCGCCGGGCGTGCGGCGGCGCATCGCCGCAGCATGATCGACATGACGCACCGTAAGGCACGAAGGACAGTCGTACGCGGAGCGGCCGTCGCCGCCGCCACCTCCCTGCTGCTGGCCGGAGCGGGCACGGTCCGTGCCGCGGACCGGCCCCTGTGGTCCCCCTGCCCGCCGCCGACCGCGGCCCAGGGCGGCGGGGAAGCCCCCGGCGTCGGCTGGGAGTGCGCCACGCTCCCCGTCCCCCTCGACTACGCCCGCCCCGGAGGGCGGAAGATCGGCATCGCCCTGATCCGGCACGCCGCGACAGGACCCGGCAGGCGCATCGGCTCGCTGATCTACAACTTCGGCGGCCCCGGCGGCTCGGGCGTCGCCACACTGCCCGGCTTCGGCCCCAGCTTCGCGGCCCTGAACACCCGCTACGACCTGGTGAGTTTCGACCCGCGCGGGGTCGGCGGCTCCGCCCCCGTCAGCTGCTTCACGGGACCGGAGACCGACGCGTACAACCAGGTCGACTCCACCCCCGACACCCCGGCCGAGGCCGAGCAGTTCATGGACGTCACCCAGGCCTTCGCCGCGGCCTGCGAGAAGAACTCCGGCGCGCTGCTCCCGCACCTCACGACCACCAATGTCGCCCAGGACCTGGACCGCGTCCGCGCGGCGGTCGGCGACGCGAAACTGAACTACTACGGCTTCTCGTACGGCACCGAGCTCGGCGGCACCTACGCCCATCTCTTCCCGAAGAAGGTCGGCCGCGCGGTCCTTGACGGTGTGATGAACCCCGACCAGAACTACACCGAGAGCGCCCTCTACCAGCTCAAGGGCTTCCAGCTCGCCCTCGACAACTTTGCGAAGGCCTGCGTCGCCGGCAGCTACGTCTGCCCCATCCAGCGTTCGACGCCCGCCCAGGTCGAGGAGGTCCTCACCGACCTGGTGGCGGGCCTCGACAGGCGCCCGGCCCGCACCGCCGACGGCCGGATGCTCAATGACTCGCTGGCCCTCTCCGCCATCGCCCACACCCTGTACAGCGCGTCGTCCGGCTGGCCGTCCCTGGCGCGCGCGGTCGCTTCGTACACCAACAGGAACGACCCGGCCGCCCTGATGACGCTCGCCGACGCCGCGACCGGCCGCGACGCGGAAGGCCACTACGACAACGGCACCAACATCTTCTCCGCCACCAGCTGCGCCGACTACGGCGTCCCGCAGACCACCGAGCAGATCGAGCGGCAGCGGCCCGCCTACCGCAAGGCGTCCCCGCTCTTCGGCGAGCAGTTCGCCTGGGCGCTGAACCAGTGCACGTACTGGCCCGTCAAGGGCGCCACGGACCACATGGAGGTGAGCGCGAAGGGCGCCCCGCCGATCCTGGTCATCGGCAACGCGGGCGACCCTGCCACCCCGTACGGCGGCGCGGAGGTGATGGCGCGACGGCTCGGGCACGGCGTGGGCGTACTGGTCAGCTGGAAGGGCGGGCAGGGCCACTGCAGTTACGGCAAGGGCAGCGCCTGCATCGACGGCAAGGCCGACGACTACCTGCTGAACGGCAAGGTCCCGGCGTACGGGACCAACTGCCCCTGAACTCCTAGAGGTAGTCCTCCAGCCGGGCGACGGTGAACCCCTGCTTCTGGATGTGCCGGAGCATGTTCGCCGTCATCTCGGTCATCGAGTGCCCCTTGAGCTCGGTCGGTCCGCGGAAGTGGGCGAGGATGATGTCGCCGGGGTGCAGCTTCTTGTCCGTGCGCTGGTACTGCATGTTCTTGATCTGCATCGACTCGCGCCACAGGACGATCGCCTTGAGGCCGCAGTCCTTCACCGCAGCGCGGGTGCCGGCGTTCCAGTTCCCGTACGGCGGCCGGAAGAGCCGCGGGGCGCTCCCGTACTCCGCGGTCAGCTTCGTCTCCTGCCCGCAGACCTCGTTCTTCTGCGCGGCCGCGCCCAGGGTGCGCATATTGGGGTGGTGGAGGGTGTGGTTCTCGATGCGGTTCCCCAGCGCCTGCAGCGGCTTGAAGTAGCCGTAGTCGCTGCGGATGGCGTCGTTCATCAGGAACATCGTGAAGGGGATCTTCAGCTCCTTCATCATCGCGACGAACTTCGGGTCCTTCTCGGCCCCGTCGTCGAAGGTGACGAAGACGATCTTCTTCTTGGTGGGGATCTCGCTGATCACCGGGACCGGCGCACCGGGCACGATCTTGACGGGCTTGATGGCGGGCGGCGCGGGGGCCGGGGCGAAGGGCTTGAGGCCCCACTTCCGGAAGGCCGCGGCACGCGCGTCGGGGTGCGCGGTGGAGGGGGCCTTCCCCGGGGCGGAGGCGGCCGGCGTATGCGTCTCCCCCGGACCGGAGCCCGACCCGGACGTGCATCCGGCGATCAGAGCACCGCCCAGCACACTGCCGAGAACCAGCCCCGCGACCTTCTTGCGCACGCTCGAACCTCTTGTCCGGTCTTGCCGACGTCTGCGACCTGCGCCAAGCAAGATGCAGAAATGGGCGGCCGGGTTCACTCATGC
>NZ_JAFLRJ010000403.1 GCF_017315755.1 Streptomyces beijiangensis | reverse complement strand
AGATCTGGATCACGCTCCGCCTCCAGGTCGGCCTGGGGGCGGAGCGTGATCCAGATCTCCGGGCGGTCGGTGGTTTCGATGCGGGCGTATGCGGCGCGGATGCGGTGCGATGCCGAGGCGGGGTGCACGGGTGGCCTCCTTCGGGGGTGGACGGGTGCGGAAGCGCGGGCCGGTGGGTGGTTGTGCCCACCCGTTCCGCCCTGCGGAACGATTGCCCACTACGTCAAGGCGTCAGGATCAGGAGGGGGGTGCCTGCTTCCACCTGGGCTCCTGTGGTGGTCAGGATGCGCGTGACCGTGCAGGCCGTCGGGGCGTGCACCGGGGACTCCATCTTCATCGCCTCCAGGGCGATCAGCTGCTGGCCCGCCTCCACCCGGTCGCCCTCGGCCACCGACAACTGCCATACCGACGCCGCGAATTCGGCCTCGATCAGCCGGCTTCCCTCGGGGATCTCGACCGCCTGGGGCGGCGCGGGTTCACTCACCGCCTCCGCACGCGTGAACTCGCCCGAGGCCTCCCATGCGTCCCGTTCGGCCCCGAAAGCCGTCGCCTGCTGGGCCCGGAAGGCGGCGATCGACTCCGCGTTCTCCGCCAGGAAGCCCTGGTGGTCGGCCAGCGCGAACGTGCCCTCCTCGATGCGGGGCGTCCAGCGGCCCGCCGCCATGTCGGCGCGCAGCTCCAGGAGTTCGTCCGCCCCGACCGGGTACCACTTGATCCGGTCGAAGAACCGCAGCAGCCAGGGGCGCTCCTGCCAGCTCGACCAGACCTGTGTCGTACGGCCCACGAACTGGTAGCCGCCGGGGCCCTCCATGCCGTAGACGCACAGGTACGCGCCGCCGATGCCCACCGAGTTCTCGGCGGTCCAGGTCCGCGCCGGGTTGTACTTCGTCGTCACCAGGCGGTGGCGCGGGTCCAGCGGGGTCGCCACCGGGGCGCCCAGGTAGACGTCGCCCAGGCCGAGCACCAGGTACTCCGCGTCGAAGACCGTGCGGTACACCTCGTCGGGCGAGGCGAGCCCGTTGATCCGGCGGATGAACTCGATGTTCCACGGGCACCACGGCGCGTCGTCCCGTACCCCCGCCATATAGCGGGTGATGGCCTCACGGGTCGCGGGATCGTCCCAGGAGAGCGGCAGATGGACGGTACGCGAATCCACCACCAGGGCGTCCGTGGACGGTAGTTGAGACTGGATCGCCCGGACGGTCCGCAGGAGCTCGTCCACCGGGAGTGCCGCCGGGTCCGTGTGGATCTGGAGCGAGCGGATGCCGGGCGTCAGGTCGAGGACGCCGGGCAGCTCCGCGTCCGAGACGGCCTGTGCGAGCGCATGGACGCGCATTCGCAGCGCCAGGTCGAGCTGCATCGGTCCGTACTCGACAAGCAGGTTGTCGTCTCCGCTGCGGCGGTACGTGACGTCCGCGTCCCGTGCGAGGACCCCGCCGTCGACGATCACCGGGCGCGACGTGCCGGCGACCGTGACGGGGGTGAAGCGGACCGTGTCGCCGGGGCGCAGCTGGCCCAGCTTCCAGCGCTCCGAGGTGATGATCGTGGCCGGGCAGACGAAGCCGCCCAGTGAGGGGCCGTCGGGGCCGAGGAGGACCGGCATGTCGCCGGTGTAGTCGACCGCGCCGACCGAATAGGGGGTGTCGTGGATGTTGGAGGGGTGCAGTCCGGCCTCGCCGCCGTCGGTGCGCGCCCAGCGCGGCTTGGGGCCGACCAGGCGGACCCCGGTGCGCGCCGAGTTGAAGTGGACCTTCCAGTCGGCCGCGTAGAAGTCGTGGATGTCCTGCTCGGTGAAGAACTCCGGTGCGGCGTGCGGGCCTTCGGCGGCGCCGATGTCCCACGTGGTGGCGATCGAGGGGCGGTCGGCGTGGGTGACGGGCGTGGTGCCGGTCCGTTGCGTACCGCCGTGCAGGACGTCGCCCGTGCGCAGGGCCCGCCCGCCGTGGCCGCCGAACTTGCCCAGCGTGAAGGTGGACGCGCTGCCCAGATAGCCGGGGACGTCGAGGCCGCCCGCGAGGAGGAGGTACGTCCGCAGGCCCTGCCCTGACGGGGCGCCGATCGTGAGCCTGGCGCCCGCCGGGACCGTGAACGGCTCCCACTGGGGCGCCGGTTCGCCGTCCACCGTGACCGGGGCCGGGGCGCCCGTGACGCAGACCGTGGTGGCGTGGGTGAAGCGCAGGGTGGGGCCCTGGAGGGTGCATTCGAGGCCGGGGGCGCCGGGGTCGTTGCCGAGCGCGGTGTTGCCGAGGCGGAAGGAGAGGTCGTCCATCGGGCCCGACGGGGGTACGCCGACCTGCCAGTGGCCGGTGCGGCCCGGCCAGTCCTGGACGGTGGTGAGGGTGCCGCCGGCGGTGACCTCGATCCGCGGGGTCGGGTCGGTGACGGTCGCGAGGGTCGCCGTGGAGTGCGTGGCGGCGCGTACCTCGGGGGAGGCGAGGGCGGCGCGCACCAGCCCGAGGTTCGTCTCGATGCCGTCGACGCGGGTCGCGGCGAGCGCCGTGTCCAGCCTGCTCAGGGCCTCGGTGCGGTCGCTGCCGTACGCGATGACCTTGGCCAGCATCGGGTCGTAGGAGGTGGTGACCTCGGTGCCGGTCTCCACCCAGCCGTCCACGCGGACGCCCTCGGGGAAGGCGACGCGGGTGAGGAGTCCGGCGCTGGGGCGGTGGTCGCGGGTGGGGTCCTCGGCGTAGACGCGGGCCTCGACGGCGTGGCCGCGCGGTGCGTCGGGCTCCCGTACGACCGCCGTGTCGCCCTGCGCCAGGCGCAGCATCCACTCGACGAGGTCGACGCCGTAGATCTCCTCGGTGACCGGGTGCTCCACCTGGAGGCGGGTGTTGACCTCCAGGAAGTAGGCCTCCTCGCGCCCCGCGTCGTACACGAACTCGACGGTCCCTGCGGACCGGTAGTCGACGGAAGCGCACAACTCACGGGCGGAGGACGCAAGTTGGTTACGTACATGATCGGGAAGCCCGGGCGCCGGGGCCTCCTCCAGGACCTTCTGGTTGCGGCGCTGGAGCGAGCAGTCGCGGTCGCCGAAGGTGACGACCCGGCCCGTGCCGTCGCCGAAGACCTGCACCTCGACATGGCGGGCGTGTTCGACGAGCCGCTCCAGGAACACCCCGGCCGAGGAGAAGGAGGCGGCGGCGACCCGCTGCACCCGCTCCCAGGCGTCGGCCAGGTCTTCGGCGTCGTACACCGCCTGCATGCCGATGCCGCCTCCGCCGCCCGTGGCCTTCAGCATCACGGGGTAGCCGATGCGTCCGGCGGCCGCGGTGGCCGATGCGAGGTCGGGCAGCAGCCCTGTGCCGGGCGCGAGCGGGACGCCGGCGGCCTCGGCTGCGGCTCGTGCGGTGTGCTTGGCGCCGAAGAGTTCCAGTTGCCGGGGGGTCGGGCCGACGAAGACGATGCCCGCGTCCTCGCAGCGGCGAGCAAAGACGGCGTCTTCGGAGAGGAAGCCGTAGCCGGGGTGGATGGCGCCCGCGCCGGTGTCCTTGGCCGCCTTGAGGACGAGGTCGGCGTCGAGGTACGACTCCTTGGCGGGGGCGGGTCCCAGGCGTACCGCTTCGTCGGCCAGGCGGACATGGGGGGCCGAGCGGTCCGGGTCGGAGAAGACGGCGACCGTCCGCAGGCCCAGTGCCTTGGCGGTGCGGATGATGCGGACGGCGATCTCGCCGCGGTTGGCGACCAGGAGGGTGTCGAAGGTCGTGTCGGGGGTCATGAGCGGGTGGCCTCGCTGATCGTCATCTCTACGGCGGTCGGCTCGAAGCCGTTGCAGGGGTTGTTGATCTGCGGGCAGTTGGAGACCAGGACCAGGACGTCGGTCTCGGCGCGCAGGGTGACGCGCAGGCCCGGGGCGGAGATGCCGTCGACGATGCCGAGGGTGCCGTCCTTCTCGACGGGCACGTTCATGTACCAGTTGATGTTGGAGACGAGGTCGCGCTTGGTGAGTCCGTGACGTGCGCCCTCGGCGAGGAAGTTGTCGACGCAGGCGTGCTGTGCGTAGGTGTGGTGGCCGTAGCGCAGGGTGTTGGACTCCTTGGAGCAGGCGCCGCCGACCGTGTCGTGGCGGCCGCAGGTGTCCTCGGTGACCGTCATCAGCGGGGTGTGCTCGTTCGAGAGCAGGACGCTGCCGGTGGTGAGGAAGATGTTGCCCTGGGCGTGGACGGTGTCGGGCGCGCTGTAGCGGACGGCCGTGTCGTGGGCGTCGTAGACGAGGAAGTCGACGGCCTGGTTGCCGTGCAGATCGGTGAGGGTGAGCAGTTCGCCGCGGCGGACGACGGCCGACCAGGCGGCGCGGGCGGGTACGAGGGCGGTGGTCGCTGTCACTGGATCCCCCGGGCGGCGAGGTGGTCGGCGGTGTTCAGGAAGGCGCGGCGGCCCTCGGGCGTGGCGTCCAGGAGCGGATCGCCGGGCGCGGTGGGGTGCGCGCGCCAGGCCAGCACCTCCAGCGGGGTGCAGGTGTAGGCGGGGCGCGGGTCGAGCGGGTGCGGGACGTTGGCGATCAGGACGGTGAGGTCCTGCTCGGCGCGGAGGGTGACGGCGGCGCCGGGGCCTGCCGAGCCGGTGAAGTCCAGGGCGCCGTCCTCGCGTACCTCCACTCCCTGGAAGAAGGAGAGCGACGGGGGCAGGTCGCGCGGTGCGAGGCCGTTCTTGAGGGCGGCCGGCTTCAGCAGCTCGCGGCCGGCCGGGGACGCGGACTGCGGGGTTCCGTCGCCGTACCGCTCCGTGTTCCGTACGAGGGTGGAGGTGCCGCAGAGCGCGTCGTGACGCCCGGAGGTGTCGGCGGTGAGGGAGGCGAGGACGCGGCCCTGGCCGGAGAGGAGCAGGCGGCCGGCCCCGAGGTAGGCGTTCCACTGCACCTTCACCGTGTCGGCCGTGTTCAGCCGCTCCCAGGGGCGGCCGTCGACGTACAGCAGGAGGTGGGCGCAGGCGTCCCCTGCGAGGTCGGTGAGGCGCAGCTCGGTGCCGCGGGCCAGGACCTTGTGGGTGTAGTTGCCGCCGGCCACGGTCTCCGCCCAGACGACGGGGCCCGGCGCCTCCCCGGGCCAGTCGCTCGCCGGCACCACGGGCATGGCGTCGGCGCGGCTGCCGTGCTGGGCGCGGGCGTGGTCCCGTGCCCCGTGTGTCGTGGCTGTCGCCATGGCTCGGACTCCTCCGGGTCGGCGGTCATTTCTGTCGTGCGACAGAAATTAGGGCGGCCCGGAGTCCGGCCCATTGCCCGACTGTTGCGGCGGAGTTACCTGATCCTCACCAAGATCCGCGAGTGGGAGGGTGTGCGACGATCGGTGGCATGAGCACCACGGGGCGACGCGTAGGGAGGCCGCGCGCGGCGCAGCGGCCGGAGAGCGGCCTCTCGGCCCGCGACGAACTCCTGGAAGCCGCGGCCGAGTTGTTCACCACACGCGGATACGCGGCGACGACCACCCGCGCCGTGGCCGAGCGTGCGGGGATGCGCCAGGCGACGATGTACCACTACTTCTCCGGCAAGGAGGAGCTCCTCGCCGAGCTCCTGGAGTCCACGGTCACGCCGTCGCTGGCCCTCGCCCGCCGCCTGCTGGCCGACGACGTCACGGCGCCCCCGGCCAGGCTCCACGAACTGTGCCGCTCGGACGTGGAACTGCTCTGCGGCGGTCCGCACAATCTGGGCGGGCTCTATCTGCTGCCCGAGGTGCAGTCGGAGGCCTTCGCAGGCTTCCACCAGGTGCGGGCCGACCTGAAGGACGCGTACGGGCAGCTGCTCGCGGCGACGGACGCGTGCGGTGTGCTCGACAAGACGGAGCTGGCGCTCCGCTGCGACCTGGTCTTCGGGCTGATCGAGGGCGTGATCCTCATCCGCCGCTCCGATCCCGACCGTACGGTGGCCGCCCTGGCCGGGGCGATGGCGGACGCGGCCCTGCGCATCGCGGGTGTCGGGTCAGCCGGCGACTGACCAGGCCTCCAGCGTGCGGCCGCTTTCGATGCGGTGCTCCACCCCGGTCACCGGATCGGTGAACTCCAGCCGCCGGGCCAGGAGTTGGAGTGGCCGGTTGAAATCGCCCGGCGCCTGCTCGGTGAGAACGGGGAAGTACGGGTCGCCGACGATCGGGACGCCCAGCGCGTTCATATGGACCCGCAACTGATGGGTGCGCCCGGTGACGGGGTTGAGCCGGTAGCGCCCGAGGTCGCCCCGCCGCTCGATCAGCTCGATACGGCTCTCGCTGTTCGGCTCGCCCTCGATCTCCCGGGCGGCGACGATCCCGCGTACCTTCTCGATACGGCTGCGGACGGTGCGCGGCAGGGTGAGCCCGGGTTCGTACGGGGCGATCGCCTCGTACTCCTTGCTCACCTTCCGGTCCCGGAACAGCGTCTGATAGGCGCCGCGTTCCTCGGTCCGTACGCAGAACATGACCAGCCCCGCGGTCATCCGGTCCAGCCGGTGCGCGGGGCTCAGCGCGGGCAGCTCCAGGTCGTGGCGGAGCCGGGAGAGCGCGGTCTCGGTGATGTGGCTGCCGCGGGGGGTGGTGGCGAGGAAGTGCGGTTTGTCGGCGACGACCAGATGCTCGTCGCGGTACAGCACCTCGATGGCGAAGGGGACCGGGATCTCCTCGGCGAGCTCCCGGTGGAACCAGAGGGTCGTCCCCGGGGCGAAGAGCGCGTCGGCGCGCACCGGCCCGTCGAGCCCCACGAAGGCCCCGTCCCCGAGCATCGCGTCGACGACGTCCGCCCCGACGGGCAGCCGCTCGACGAGATGGTCGCGGACGGTCGCCCACTCCCCGTCGAGAGGCATCTTCAGCCGCACGGGGTCGACCCCGCGGCGCTGCGGCAGCGGTGCGGGCGGAAGTGGTGATCGGCGGCGTGTCATCACCTCAAGAGTACGAGTGCATCCCATCGAGCCTGTGCGCCAGTGCTACGAGGCCGGGCGCGTCCAGCACCCGCCCGCCGGACCCGGGCAGCGGCACATGCAGCGGCGCGGTCCACCGTGCGGGCACGGCCCCGATGCCGTACACCGCACCCGCGAGCCCACCGGTCACGGCGGCGACGGTGTCGGTGTCCCCGCCGAGGTCGATCGCCGCACCCAGTGCCGCCTCGAAGCCGGCGGTGCTGCGCAGCGCCCACACGGCGGACCCGAGACAGGGCCAGACCGCACCGTTGAACTCCGTCGCCAGGTCCGGATGCCAGCCGGGGTCCAGCACCGCCGCCCACCGCTCCCGGTGATCGGGATGCACCGCAGCGAGGGCGCCGGGCAGCGCGGCGAGCGGATCGCCGCCGTCCAGGGCGTGGCGTACGAGCTCGTGGAAGACCGCGGTGCCCTCCCAGGCCGCACGGTCGCCGTGGGTGAGGGCGGCGATACGGCGGGCCGCGTCCATGGTGGCTTCGCGGCCCGCCCGGGCGAAGTGGACGGCGGAGGTGGTGGCCCGCATCAGCGAACCGTTGCCCGCCGCACGCCCGTTGACCTGGAAGTGCAGTGCGGCCGCCAGGTCCCAGGCCTCGCCGCTGGTCAGTACGTCCTCGGTCTGCAGCCCGATGTCCTTGGGCTCGGACGCGGCCCAGCGCCGGAACCGCCGGAAGATGTCCGGCAGTTCGAGTCCGCCGCACTCAAGCAGCGACTCCCCGACCAGCACCGCCATCTGCGTGTCGTCGGTGGCCTCGCCCGGGTCCCAGCCGCCGCCCCCGCACATTTCCCCGACCCCGTCGGGGAATCGCCCGGCGAAAACGCCCGGCAGCCCGAACTCGAAGGGTGCGCCCAGCGCATCGCCCACCGCCGAGCCGACGACGGCTCCTGACACCCGCTCGCTGCGCTCCATGCGGCCAGCGTAAGGAGCGGTGTTACGCGACCCCTGCCCGCCCCCGCCGCACCCGGTACACCGCACCCAGCGCGACCGTGGCGCCGACGAACAGCACCGCGAACCAGCGGAAGTACCAGTGGCCGCCCGCCGGGTCGTAGACCGCTGCCCGCGGCCAGGCCAGGTTGACCGTCATGAACAGGCCGTACGCCAGCGCCAGCGCGTTCACCGGTACGCCCCACCTGCCCAGGGAGAACAGTGGCTCCCCCCGCTCGTCCACCCCCTCCGTGCGCGAGGTGTACTCACCGCGCAGCCGGCGGATCAGCAGCGGGCCCGTCACCATCGAGTACGCCAGGTACAGCATCACGATGCAGGTGGTCCCGATCGCCAGGAACGCGTCCGGCGAGGCGAAGTTGAGGAACAGCAGGAGCGCTGAGAGCACCCCGACGACCAGTGCGGGCGCGGTCGGCATACCGGTGCGGCGGTTGACTTTGGAGAGCAGGCCGGAGCAGGGCAAACGGCCGTCGCGGGCCATGGAGAAGAGCATCCGGCAGGCCGCCGTCTGGATGGCGAGCGTCGCGACGGCGATGGCGACCGCGACATCCGCCAGGAGCGCCCGGCCGATCCCGTCGCCCAGGCTGCTGGTGAGTACGTAACTCAGGCCGTCCACCGCGAGATGTCCGTCGGTGAGGCTCGGCGCCGCCAGCAGCCCGCCGAGGACCAGCAGTCCGCCGAGGACCCCGGCCGCGCCGAGTGCGGTGAGGACGGTGCGAGGGGCGGTACGGCGCGGATCGCGGGTCTCCTCGCTCATCTCGCCCGCGCTGTCGAAGCCGATCATCACGTAGGCGGCGGTGAGAGAGCCCACCAACAGGGCCCCGACCAGGCCTGCTTCCGTACCGCCGGTGTGGAAGGTGATGCCGGGGGTGCGCTCGGAGTGGGTGAAGAGCAGTACGACGATCAGCGCGCCGCCGATGATCTCGGCGGTGACACCCACCCGGTTGATGAGGGACATGATCCGGTTGTCGACCACGTTGATGAGCGTGGTGAGGACCAGCAGGACCGCACCGAGCACCGCCGCGTTCGCCGCACCCGAGGACGAGAGGGGGGCGGGGTCGGTGCCGATGAGCTGGAAGCCGGACCAGATCGGCGGCAGCACCATCTGCAGGGCCAGGGCGGCCGCGGCGACCACCACGATCTGGCCGATGACCATGATCCAGCCGGCGAACCAGCCGAAGGTGAGGTTGCTGAGCCGGGTCGACCACTGGTAGATCGCGCCGGAGATCGGATAGCGCGCGGCGAGTTCGGCGAAGCAGGCGGCGACCAGGAGCTGGCCGGTGAGGACGGCAGGCCAGGTCCAGAAGAAGACCGGGCCCCCGAAGGCGTATCCGATGGCGAAGAACTGGAAGACGGTCGTCAGGACGGAGATGAAGGAGAACCCGGCGGCGAAGGAGGCGTACCTGCCGAGACTGCGGTGGAGCTCCTGCTGGTACCCGAACTCCCGCAGGGAATTGTCGGGCGGGGAGTCGACCGGTGGATCGGGGCGTACATCGGCGGGGGCGGTGGCGGACATGGCGGCACCTGCTCTCAGGGGCGGCGGAGCGGCCGGGGCCGCATTCCTGATTCCTGTCGGATGACAGAAATTAGGGACGGGCTGTTTCTGCCGGATGACACGACCGTGTCGGGGCGGCACCTAAGTGCTCACGGTGACCGGGCGCCGAAAACGCGATACATCGCGGGTTGACGACATGAGGGTCTCGCGATATGTTCGGCTACGAGTATTCGGAGACGAGGTGAGGGTGATGGCAGGCAACCGGCGCAAACTCAGCAACCCGCTGGCACTGGCGGTGCTGGTGCTGCTCTCCGAGCGCCCGATGCACCCGTACGAGATCGCGCAGACGCTCCGCCAGCGCGGCAAGGAACACAGCGTCAAGATCAACTTCGGCTCGCTCTACACCGTCGTCCAGAACCTCGAGAAGCACGGCTATGTCGAGGTCGCCGAGGTGCAGCGGCAGGGCAACCGCCCCGAGCGCACCCTCTACGGACTCACCGACGACGGTCGCGTGGAGATGGTCGACTGGATGTCCGACCTCCTCGCCGTCCCTGCCGTCGAATTCCCGCTCTTCGGGACCGCGGTCTCGCTGATGCCGGTGCTGCCGCCGGACGACGTGGCGGTGCATCTGGAGGACCGGCTGGCGAAGCTGGAGGTGCAGGCCGCAGGGATACGGGGCGTGCTGCACGCCCTGCACGAAAAACTTCCCCAGCTCTTCCTGGTCGAGACCGAGTATCAACTCCACATGATCGAGGCCGAGATGGAGTGGGTCCGCGGTTTCCGCAAGGACCTCGTCGACGGCACGGTGGGCGGACAGGCGGAGTGGGAGTCTTGGCACCGTACCGGCGAGACCCCGAAGAAGTGGAAGGACCTGGAGGAGCAGAACCCCAGAGACTGAGAGAGAAAAAGACCCCGGCGGGCTCCGTTGGAGCGGCTCCCGCCAGGGCTTCGAACCCCGGACCGAACTGCCGTGAAGGCAGGCCAGGCGATCGAGGTGCGGCACACCCAGGATAGCCCGGCGCTCTTCACGCGGATCGGCTCGGCATGCCCGAGAACCCCGCTGACCACAGGAGAGCCCTGTCATGAGCACCCCTGCGCCCGCAGTCGCGGCGCGAGCACTGATCAAGACCTATCCCGGCGACGTCACCGCACTGAACGGCATGGACGTCACCGTCGAGGCCGGCACCGTCTTCGGACTGCTCGGCCCCAACGGCGCCGGCAAGTCCACCACCGTCAAGATCCTCACCACCCTGGCACGCCCCGACAGCGGCGAGGCGACCGTCGCGGGGCACGACGTCCTGCGCCACCCCGACCGCGTCCGCCGCGCCATCGGTGTCGTCGCCCAGAAGTCCGGCGCCGACCCGGTCGCCACCGGGCGCGAGAACCTCAGGCTCCAGGGGCGGCTGTACGGACTGAAGGGCGCGGCGCTCACCCGGCGCGTCGACGAACTCCTGGAACGCTTCGACCTCGCCGAGGCCGGAGCGCGGATCGTCAGGGGTTACTCGGGCGGGATGCTGCGCCGCCTCGACGTCGCCCTCGGCCTGGTCCACCGGCCCGAGGTGCTCTTCCTCGACGAGCCGACGACCGGGCTCGACCCCGAGGCCCGTACGGCCATGTGGGACGAGATCTCCCGGCTCGCCGGTGACGAGGGGCTGACCATCCTGCTCACCACGCACTACCTGGAGGAGGCCGACCGGCTCGCCGAGCGCATCGCGATCGTCGACCGCGGCAGGGTCGTCGTCGAGGGCACCCCCGACGAGCTCAAGGGTGAACTGCGAGGCGACGCCGTGCATGTGGAGCTGCGCAAGGAAGGGGACCGGGTGGTGCTCACCGCCGTGCTCTCCGGGCTGCCGGGCGTCCATGAGGTGCTCGTCGAGGGGCGCAGGGTCAGCGTCCGCGCCGACGACGGAGCGGCCGCCGTTCCCGCGCTGCTGGCCGCGCTGGAGCGCGCGGGCGCCGCTGTCGCCGCCGCGACCGTCGCCAGGCCGTCGCTCGACGATGTCTATCTGCGCTATGCGGGACGCCGCTTCTCGGAGGCCGAATCCCAGTCCCGGTCCCAGTCCCAGTCGCCCGAACTTCTTCCCGCCGGAGATGCCCGATGAGTACCGACACGCTCACCCAGACCTGGTACATGACGCAGCGCCAGCTGATGGCGATCGTCCGGCAGCCCGTCTTCCTGGTGATCTCCCTGATCCAGCCGGTGATCTGGCTGTTCCTCTTCGGGAACCTCTTCAAGAAGGTCGTCGAGCTGGGCGGCTTCGGCACGACGTCCTACCTGGACTACCTGATCCCCGGCATCGTCGTGATGAGCGCGCTCGGCTCCAGCATGTGGGCCGGGATGGGCACCCTGGAGGAGATCGAGCGCGGCACGCTCAACCGCTTCCTCACCACGCCGGTCAGCCGCAGCGCCCTGATGAACGCCAACGTCGTACAGAACGGCATCTCCACCGCCGTCCAGTCGGTCGTCATCGTGCTGCTCGGACTGCTCGGCGGCGCCGACTACCCGGGAGGCTTCGGCGGACTGCTCATCCTGGTCGTCGCATCGATCCTGCTCGGCACGGTCTTCGGCGCGCTCTCCAACGCGCTGGGCATGCTGGTGCGCCAGCGGGAGTCCATCATCGGCATCAACACGTTCCTGCTGCTGCCGCTGACGTTCCTCTCCTCGGCCTTCATGGCCCCGTCCCAGATGCCGTCCTGGATGCAGCACATCGCGGACTTCAACCCGGTCAACTGGGCGATGATCGCGGGCCGTTCGGCCATGTCCGCCGACCCCGACTGGAGTGTGGTGCTCGGCCGGGGCGGCGCGCTGCTCGCCCTGGCCGTCGCCGCGGTGTGGCTGTCGACGCGCACCTTCCGCTCGTACCAGAAGTCCGTCTAGTACGAGCGCGGGGCCGCGGGCCGAGCGGGATCAGGCGGAGGCCTGCTCCTGCTCGGCCTCGACCTGTGCGTTCCAGTCGCGCTTGATGGCGCGCCAGCCCTCGTCGGTCTGGCCCAGGCGCCAGTAGCCCGAGATGGAGAGGTTCTCGCGCGAGACCTCGCGGTCCAGGCGCAGATGGCGGCGGAGCTCCTTCACGACGCCCGCCTCGCCGTGGACGAAGGCGCAGACCTCGCCCGCGGGGAACTCCAGCGCGCGTACGGCAGCGAGCAGGGACGCGCCCACCGGGGCGTCGCCGCGGTGCAGCCAGGTGATCTCCACGCCGTCGGGGGATGCGACCTTCTGCTCCTCGGTCGCGTCCGTCACCTCGACGAGGGCGTGCACGACGGTGCCCGGCGCCATCCGCTCCAGAGAGGCGGCGATCGCGGGCAGCGCGCTCTCGTCGCCGACCAGGAGGTGCCAGTCGGCGGCCGGGTCGGGGGTGTAACCCCCGCCGGGACCGAGGAAGTTGACCTTCGCGCCCGGCTGGACCCGCGCGGCCCACGGCCCCGCCAGGCCCTCGTCGCCGTGCACGACGAAGTCCACGGTGAGCTCGCGCTGCACCGCGTCCCAGCTCCGCACCGTGTACGTACGGGTGACGGGCCACTGCTCGCGCGGGAACTCCTCGCGGATGCGGTCCATCGCGAAGGGCTCGGGATAGCTGACGCCCTCAGGGGCGAAGAGCACCTTGATGTAGTGGTCGGTGAACTCGGTGGCGTCGAAGTCGGCCAGCCCCTCACCGCCGAGCACGAGGCGCACCATGTGCGGGGTGATCCGCTCGGTGCTGAGGACCTGCGCCTCGCGGGCCTGCGGCGACTTGCGGACGGGCTGTTCTGCCACGGACGTCTCCCCTGACGACATACTGCTTAGGTATGCCTAAGTTATCACTTCACTCCGAGAGCGTGGTGAGGAGTCGCTGGAGTGATCCGCCCAGGCCCCACTGGGCCGCCAGCTCGTCGAGAGTGGCTGGATCGAGCGGTTCCTTCGGCAGCGTGGGGTCGAATTCCGGCAGGGGTACGTCGGAGGCGACCCGCACCACCGTGGGGGCGACCGCGATATAGGGCCGTGACTCGTCCAGCTTCTTGCGCTGGGACGGCGTCAGCTTGGCCGCCGGGTCGTCGACCGCGGCCATGATCCCGGCCAGGTCGCCGTACGCGTCGAGCAGCTTGGCGGCGGTCTTCTCGCCGATGCCGGGGACGCCGGGCAGGCCGTCGCTCGGGTCCCCGCGCAGCAGAGCCAGGTCCACATAGCCGGTGCCGTCCACTCCGTACTTCTCGCGGAGCACCGCCTCGTCGGTGAGCTGGAGGTTCCCGACGCCCTTGAGCGGATAGAGGACACGCGCCCCGCGGGCGTCGTCCACCAGCTGGTAGAGGTCGCGGTCGCCGGTGACGATGTCGACGGGTCCGGTGGCCAGGCCGGCGAGGGTGCCGATCACATCGTCCGCCTCGTACCCCTCGACGCCCACACGGGCGATGCCGATCGCGTCGAGCACGGCCTCGATCATGGGGACCTGCGGGGCCAGGGTGTCCGGGGTCTCCTCCGCGTCCGGGCCCTCATCCCTCTCCTCCGCGACCCGGTGCGCTTTGTACGAGGGGATCAGGTCCACCCGCCACTGCGGGCGCCAGTCGGCGTCCATGCAGGCCACCAGGTCGTCCGGACGGTGGTCCTGGACCAGGCGGGCGATGAAGTCGAGCAGTCCGCGCACGGCGTTGACCGGCGTGCCGTCGGGGGCGCGCACCGAATCGGGGACCCCGAAATAGGCGCGGTAGTAGAGGGAAGCGGTGTCGAGGAGCATCAGGCGTCGCGTCACCACTCGATGATGCCGTACGGCACTGACAGTCACGGCAGGTGAGCTGGGTCACTCGTGTGTTTGCAACACATAAACGAGGGCAGGCACGGCCTCGGAGCGAAACCTGTCCGAATTTCAAGCATCGGACAGGTGAGAGCGGGCCGAACCCGTGTCGCTCCACGACCTGTCGGCACGGGGGTGGCAGGTCGTTCCCCGTTCAATGCGTGAGGTGTATGTGTCCAGGCTGCAGGCTGAACATTTGTACAAAGTCTTCGGCAGGCGACCCGGCGAGGCCGTGACCCGGCTCAAGGACGGGACGACCCGGGACGAACTGCGGGCCGACGGGACGACCGCCGCCGTGGTCGACGCCTCCTTCGACGTCGACCCGGGCCAGATATTTGTTGTCATGGGTCTCTCCGGATCAGGCAAGTCCACGTTGCTTCGCATGCTGAACGGACTGCTGGAGCCGACCGCGGGCCGCGTTCTCTTCGACGGCCAGGATTTGACCGCGCTCAGCGCGCGCGAACTGCGTGCCGTCCGCTCCAAGAAGATCAGCATGGTCTTCCAGCACTTCGCCCTCTTCCCGCACCGCAGCGTTCTGGAGAACGCCGCCTACGGCCTCGAGGTCCAGGGCGTGCCGCGCGAGGAGCGCGAGAAGCGCGCCACCGAAGCCCTGGAGATGACCGGTCTCGCCGGCTGGGAGAAGTCCTGGCCCGACGAGCTCTCCGGCGGCATGCAGCAGCGCGTGGGCCTGGCCCGTGCGCTGGCGACCGACGCCGATCTTCTCCTGATGGACGAGTCGTTCAGCGCGCTCGACCCGCTGATCCGCCGTGACATGCAGGACCAGCTCCTGGAGCTGCAGAAGCGGCTCAAGAAGACGATCGTCTTCATCACCCACGACTTGAACGAGGCCATGCGCCTCGGCGACCGGATCGCTGTCATGCGCGATGGGGAGATCGTCCAGAACGGCACCGCCGAGGACATCCTCATCAACCCGGCCGACGACTACGTCGCCTCCTTCACCAAGGACGTCGACCGCACCCGGGTGCTCACCGCCGCCTCGATGATGACCGACCCGCACCGCCCCGACGCGGGCAGCGGCTGCAGCTGCGAGACCGTCACTCCCGACACGAGCTTCAACGACCTGTGCGGAGTAGCCGCGCGTGTACCGCACCCGGTGGCCGTGAAGGACACCAAGGGCAAGCTGGTCGGTGTCGTGCACCAGTCGCGGCTCGTCGGCTTCCTCGGTGAGTACGCCGAGGGCCCCATAGCCTGTGACGCCGCCCCCACGAAGAAGGCGGTTGCCAGTGCCTAGGATTCCCTTCGGTGACTGGGTCAACAGCACCGTCGACTGGCTTCTGGACCATATGTCCTGGCTGTTCGACATCCTCAAGACGATCTTCCAGGGTGCGTACGACGGCGTCTACGACGTCCTGTCCGCCCCTGAGTCCCTGCTCATGGCGGGCATCTTCGCGCTCATCGCCTGGTGGCTGCGCAGTCTGCTCGGCGGCGTCCTCGCGTTCGCCGGATTCTCCTTCATCATCTCCCTCGAGCTGTGGGACCACGCGATGATGACGCTGTCCCTGGTGCTCGTCGCCACGGTCATCGCCCTCGTGATCTCCGTGCCCGTCGGCATCTGGGCGGCCCGCTCCAACACGGTCAGCTCGATCGTCCGCCCGGTCCTGGACCTGATGCAGACGCTGCCGGCGATGGTCTACCTCATCCCGGCCCTGCTGTTCTTCCGGATGGGCGCACCCGCGGGCATCGTCGCCACTCTCGTCTTCGCGCTCGCCCCCGGTGTGCGCATGACGGAGCTGGGCATCCGGCAGGTCGACAAGGAACTGGTCGAGGCCGCCGAGGCGTTCGGCACCTCGCCGCGCAACACCCTCCTCCGCGTCCAGCTCCCCCTCGCGCTCCCGACGATCATGGCGGGTGTCAACCAGGTCATCATGCTGGGCCTGTCCATGGCCGCCCTCACGGGCATGGTCGGCGCCGAAGGACTCGGCGCGGACGTCAACCAGGCGATCGGCCAGCTCGACGTCGGGCTCGGCGCCGAGGGCGGCATCGCCATCGTGATCCTGGCCGTCTTCCTGGACCGCATCACCAGTGGCCTGGGTCAGCAGGTCTCCCCGCTCGGCCGTCGCGCGCTCGCCAAGCTGCGGGCCGCGCGGGGCGTGAAACTCTGGAACTACCAGCTGCAGCCCGTCGCCGCGCTCGCCGGTGTGCTCGCTCTCGCGCTCGTCGCGGGCGGCATGGGCGTCTTCGGCGGTACGTCGTCGCCGGCCACCGCCTCGGACGCGAAGAACGTCGGCCAGGGCAAGAAGATCAACATCGGCTACATCCCGTGGGACGAGGGCGTCGCCTCCACCTTCCTGTGGAAGGAGGTCCTGGAGCAGCGCGGTTACGACGTGACCACCAGCCAGCTCGACGCCGGCCCGCTCTACACCTCTCTCGCGCAGGGCGATGTCGACTTCGAGACGGACTCCTGGCTGCCGACGACGCACGCCGAGTACTGGAAGAAGTACGGCAAGGACCTGGAGGACCTCGGTTCCTGGTTCGGCCCGACCTCGCTCGAGCTCAGTGTGCCCTCGTACATGAAGGGCATCGACTCGCTCGATGACCTCAAGGGCAAGAGCGGCACCTTCGACGGCAAGATCACCGGCATCGAACCGAGCGCCGGAATGATGTCGATACTCAAGGACAAGGTCCTCAAGGAGTACGGCCTCGACAAGGAGTACAAGGTCGTCGACGGCTCCACGCCCGCGATGCTGGCCGAGCTGAAGGCGGCGTACGCGAAGAAGGAACCGATCGTCACCACGCTCTGGTCCCCGCACTGGGCGTACAGCGACTTCGACCTGAAGAAGCTCAAGGACCCGAAGGGCGCCTGGGGCAAGGGCGACGGCGTGCACACGCTGTCCCGCAAGGGCTTCTCCAAGGAGAACCCGACCGTCGGCAAGTGGCTGAAGAACTTCAAGATGACGGAGAAGCAGCTCACCGGTCTTGAGGCGGAGATCAACAAGGCCGGCAAGGGCAAGCAGCAGGAGGCCGTGCAGTCCTGGTTGAAGAAGAACCCGGACGTCGTCGACAAGATCGCCCCGCTGCCGAAGAAGTCCTCGGGGTCCGGCGAGTCGAAGCGGCCGCTGAACGCCGCCTACTTCGCGTGGGACGAGAACATCGCGGTCGTGAATCTGTGGAAGCGCGTGCTCGCCGACCGCGGCTACAAGATGAACCTGACGCCGTCCGACGTCGGCCCGGTCTACACCGGGCTCGCGCAGGGCGACCTCGACATCAACTTCGACGCGTGGCTGCCGACGACGCAGAAGACGTACTGGGAGAAGAACAAGGCGAACCTCAAGGACCTCGGGTCCTGGTACAGCCCCACCTCTCTCGAGGTCGCCGTCCCGTCCTACGTCAAGGACGTGAAGACCCTCGCCGACCTCAAGGGCAAGGGCAGCACGTTCGGCGGCAAGATCATCGGCATTGAGCCCGGCACCGGCGTGATGGCCGCGCTCAAGGACAAGGTCCTGCCGGGCTACGGCCTCGACAAGGAGTACAAGATCGTCTCCGGGTCGACGCCGGCGATGCTGACCGAGCTGAAGGCCGCGTACGCCAAGAAGGAGCCGATCGCGGTGCTCCTGTGGTCGCCGCACTGGGCGTACAACGAATACAAGCTCACCAAGCTGGCGGATCCCAAGGTCGCCTTCGGCGCGGGGGACAAGATCCGCACGATCACGAGCAAGAACTTCCCCTCGCAGTACCCGCAGCTCACGCAGTGGATCAAGAACTTCAAGATGAGCGAGTCCGAACTCGCCAGCCTGGAGAACGAGATCAACAAGCAGGGCAAGGGGCATGAGGGCGACGCGGTCGGCACGTGGCTGAAGGGCCACCCGGGGTACGAGGACAAGATGGCTCCGCAGTGAGCCGGTAACTCCCTCTCTCCTTAATGGGGTGGGCGGCGGCGCACGGCCAGGACACAGTCCTGCGTCGTGTGGCGAAGCCCACCCCTTCGTGCTGTCCGCACGGCCCCCGCCCGCACTTAGCCTCGGGCAGATGCAGCAGCCGACCGCCACCTTGCGACGGCCCGTGGCCCTCGCCGCGGTCGCCCTCGCAGCAGTCCTCGCCCTCACGCAGATACGGTCCGCCGACGCGACGCCTGTCGCGGCGGCCGCCACTCATCTCGCCTCGGCGATCGAGGACGTCCGGTCGTCGGACGGCCACACGTACCACGCCACCGATTCCTCCGGTCGCACGATGGACGCGGCCCAGATCGTCCAGGCCGCCGACGGCAGCTACCTCGCCGTCTACCACTCGGTCCTCGCCGACGGCCGCTTCCACGCCGCCGTCGCCACCTCCACCGACCTGCTCCACTGGCAGCGCCGCCACGACTTCGGAGCCGGATCCTCCCAGCCTGACCTCGCCCGGGCGGACGGCGGCCGCTATGTGCTCGCCTGGGAGCAGGACCCGCGCAATCACATCGCCGTACGCGAATACCGCGATCTCCGCGCCCTGCTCGCCGGGGACGCCGACCGCCGTTACGACGCACCGCTCACCCTCTCCCGGTGCTCCGAGGGAACTCCCAGCATCACCTCCGTGCACGGCTCCACTGTCGAGCTCACCGGTCACTTCCGCCACGACTGCGACACCGACCACCAGATGCGCGCCACGCTCAAGAACTTCACCACCTGGCACGCCGAACCCGACGAGCGGATCGACCGCGCGCTGTACGAGTGGGGCGCCGGCGGGAACATCGGCGACCGCGACCCGGTCGTCTACCAGGGGCGCAAGCTGCTGCTGATCGAGGGGCAGGGCAGCCGGGACGACTTTTCCACCTGGCGCACCTACGTATACGACCCGAAGAGCGGCCGGGCCGTCCTCGCGGCTCTGCGCACCCACGGCGGCAGCACGGCCTTCGCCAACCCCTCGGCCACCCGCATCACCGCCCCCGACGGCAGGCCGGCCCTGCTGGTCAGCGTGTTCCTCCCGAAGGAGGGAGCGGCTGCGGGCGAGGCAGGTCAGCTGCTGTACTGGCACTCCCTCTGAGCGCGCCGCGCACTATGGTGGTGCGACGGGATGGGGAGGGGAGGCGCGATGACGGACCAGAAGGACGTGCTTCGGGTCGGCGCGGCTGTCAGAAGGCGGCGCCGCGGCCTCGGCCTGACCCTGACCACCGTCGCCGCGCGCAGCGGTCTCTCGGTGCCCTTCCTCAGCCAGATCGAGAACGAGCGCGCCCGCCCCAGCACGCGCTCCCTGCAGCGGGTCGCCGAGGCGCTGGAGACGACCGCGGTGCGGCTGCTGTCCGCCGCCGACGCGGCGCGCGTGGTCGACCTCGTACAAGCGGGGGAGGATCCGGACACCGATCCGGAAGCGGTGGCCGGGGTGCGGTCGCTGGTGCGCGGGCAGCACCAGATGCAGGCCCTGGAGTTCACCGGTGAGCATGACGCGGGCCGCGAATTCCTGCACCGCAACGACGAGTTGATGTACGTCGTGGACGGCGCGGCCGAGGTCGAGGCGGAGGGCCGGGTCTATCTGCTGGGGCGCGGCGACACCCTCTATCTCTCCGGTGGCGTACGCCACCGCTGGCGCGCGACCCTCGCCTCCACCCGCATCCTGCTGGTCGCCGTCGCCGACCACATCGACGCGACGGCCTCGGCCACCACGGCCCGTCAGTCGTCGGACGACGCGCCCTGCCGCTAGGGCCGGACAGGCGCCTGGGGCGCCTGGGGCGCTGCCAGCAGGCGGCCGTCCAGAAGGCCCCGTACGGTACGGATCCCGGCCACCGCCCACGCGGCCGCGAGCACGATCCACAGGGCCACCGCCAGCCACTGGTAGGCGGCAAGACCGGTGTGGCGCGCCAGCCCCGCCGCGCCCGTCACACAGGTGCCGATCGGGAAGGTGAAGGCCCACCAGGTCATCGCGAACGGCATCCCGCGACGGACGGCCCGCACCACGAGCGCCACCGCGAGCGCCAGCCAGAGCAGGGCGAAACCCATCACCGGGACCCCGTAGACGACGGCGAAGGCGCTGAAGGCACTCGCGTACGGAGCCCCGATCGCACCCTGTGCGACGTCCGCCAGCTGATTGACGGCGGTCGTCGACTGCCCGAGCGGGCCCAGTACGAGAAAGAGCGTCGGCGTCAGCACGAGGGGCAGCGGGCCCGAGGTCACCAGCCGGGCGAAGACCAGCGGCAGCATGACGAGGGTGGCGAGCAGGCTCACGCCGAACAGCGCGTAGCAGCCGAGGAGCATCGCCTCCTGCCACTGGCCGGCGGGCAGATGCGGGACCAGACCGGGGCCGACCGCCGCCGAGACCATGGGGGCGACCACCGGCAGCAGCCAGACCGGCGATGCGCTGCCCGGCTCGGCGCGGTGGCGCGCCACCATCAGATACGGGATCCCCGCAGCGGCCACCAGACCGGTGACCAGACCCGCGCTCCACAGCACCGCGTCCACGGCGACCGCCGTCGGTGTGCCGGTCCATGCACGGCCCACGGCCAGGGTCGCGCCGCCGACCGCCGTGAGCGCCATCGACAGACAGCCGTAGAAAGGGGCGACGGCAGGGTCGTCGAGATGGGCGAGGGCCTGGTCCCGGTGGAAGACCCAGTGGCCCGCGCGGGCCATGAGC